>JAAUSQ010000239.1 GCA_012033195.1 Chloroflexaceae bacterium | reverse complement strand
GGGCCTCGCCACCGCGCTCGACCACGTGCGGGTCGCCCCCGGCTATGAACGCGCGCTCGCCGCAGTGCTCGGGACGCGACGGCAAGGCCCCGCTCGGCGCGCCCGCCGCGGCGCAGGACGGGCGCTTCTGGACCGGTGCGCCTGCGCCCGCGCCCGTCGTCGCGCTGATGCCCGCCGGAACCGTTGCGTATGCCTCCGGCTTGCCACTTGGTATGAAGCTGCACACGACGCTCTCGATGGACGAGGTTGCATGGCTGGTGCGGCCCAGCCTGCCCGACCTGCCGCCGACGCCCTGCCCCAACTGCCAGCACCCCACTCCGCTCACCAAATGGAGTTGTGCGTGTTGCGGCCTGCTCTTCCCAAGCCGTGTGCCTGCCGCTGTGCAAGAGCTATCCGGCTATCGGGTGCTGCGTCCGCTGGGCGCGGCGGGATGAGCAATGTGTATCTGGTGTATGAGCATCTGCTGGCACGGCTCGGTGTCATCAAAACGCTGGCAGCGATGGACGAAAACGAACACGATGAACAGTGGCGCATTGAGGCAGCGCAGTGCCTTGCGCGTGAGGGCGAACTACTGCAACAGCTTGACCACCCCAATATTGTGCATGTGTACGACCGTATCAGCAACCATCGCGGCAATTTCCTGATCCTCGAATACATTCCCGGCCCTACCCTCGAAGAGCGCCTCTCACGCCTGAGCAGCAGCGGCGTTGTGGTGCAGGGCATGCCCTACCCGCGCTACGAGGCACTGCTGTATGGGCGCACTGTCGCGACGATCCTAGAGTACTTTGCGCGTCTGCCGCAGCCTATTATCCACAACGATATCAAGCCGGCCAACCTGATCCGCCACGCCAGCGACGGTCGGCTGGTACTGGTCGATTTTGGCAGCGCGGTGCAGGCCCCCACCGACCCGGCAGCCACCACGCGCCTCGATGCCTATGGCACCCCCGGCTATGCCGCGCCCGAACAGTATCAGGGCCAATCGTCGCCCCAGAGCGATATCTATGCACTGGGGGCCACGCTTTACCACCTGCTGACCAACGACGACCCGACGGTCCACCCGCTCACATTCCCCAACCTGCCCGACCTGCCCACCGATATTGTGGCGCTGCTCGAAGCGGCCTGCAACACGACCCCGCCGCCCGCCCATCTGCCGCACAGTTCCGCACCAATATCGATCACCTGCTGCTGAAGTACGAAGGCGCGTAGCTCCTCACGCCTTGCCCTCCCCTTCCATTCACCAACTCAGCCCTGAAACCTCTCTCACAACGCCGACGCGCTATGCTATACTATGCGCGGAAACTCACCGGAACAACCGATGCAAGGGAGCAGTATATGCATGTTTTGATTGTTGGGGGCGGTGTCGCTGGCCTGACGTGTGGTCGCCTGCTGGCCCAGGCAGGGCACGCTGTCACCGTGTTTGAAGCGAGTGACCGCGTGGGGGGCCGCGTGCGCTCCGATTACGCCGACGGATACACCTTTGATCGCGGGTTTCAAGTCCTGTTCGATAGCTACCCCGCCGCACGCCGCCTGCTCGATTTTGAAGCGCTCGACCTGCGCTGCTTCGATCCAGGGGCGATAATCTGCAAAGATGGACATCGTTGTGTGCTGACCGACCCGCTGCGCGAACGCAATCCGCTTGCTATGCTTCAGGCCACTATCAACCCGATTGTACCGCCGCTCGATAAACTCCGCACGCTGAAGCTTGCAGTCGATGCCCGCATGCGTCACAGCGACGACATGCCCGATGGCGTCAGCGCCAGCACCGCTGCGTACCTTGTGCAGTACGGCTTCAGCCAGCAGGCGATTGATGCCTTTTATCGGCCTTTTTTTGGCGGCATCTTCCTCGACCGCTCGCTTGAAACAAGCAACCGTAATTTTCGCTTCTACTTCGAAATGCTCAGCACTGGCTGTGCTTGTGTGCCCGCCAGAGGGATGCAGCAGATCAGTGATCAACTCGCGGCTCCACTCCACGAGCAGGGGCGTATCCGGCTACAAACACGGGTACAGGCATTGCTCACCGACGCGGAGCACGTGGTGGGGGTGCGGCTTGATGATGACAGCGAGCACACAGCGGATGCGGTGGTGCTCGCTACACCTGCACCCGAAGCAGGCCGCCTCAGTGGGCTAAATATGCCCGGCGGCGCACACCAGACAGTCAACCTGTATTTTGGTGGGCCGCAACCAC
Source organism: Chloroflexaceae bacterium (assembly GCA_012033195.1). Taxonomy (GTDB): domain Bacteria; phylum Chloroflexota; class Chloroflexia; order Chloroflexales; family Chloroflexaceae; genus JAAUSQ01. Next base: position 5,098 of record JAAUSQ010000239.1, on the reverse strand, counting down.
TCTATCGTGGGCGCAAGCTTGTGCTGAATGCCGCGCCAGATGCCTTTGTCAACAATGCCCAGATGATCACCAATATTGCACCCGATTATGCACCAGCAGGCCAGCACCTGCTCAGTGCAGTCATCATTGGCAACCCGGCCCACCTGACCGATGAGGAACTGTTTACACGGGCAAAAGAAGATTTACAGTTGATGTTTGTGGGTGATCGACGCGCCCAGAGCGCCCTAGAGAGCTACCAACCGCTGCGGCTCTACCGGATTGCGTATGCCCAGTTTTTGCAGCCACCGGGCCGCCACGCGCACCTGCCCCACAACCAGAGCAAACGACCGGGGCTTTATTTTGCTGCCGAGTTCACCGAAGCCAGCAGCATCCATTCCGCGATGATTAGCGGCGAAAAGTGCGCGGCAATCCTCTCAGGCCGGACTTGATGTAGTGAAGAGACGGCTCTCGTACTCGGTCAGTTCAATCAGCACCTGCTCATACGCCTCGCTGATCTGGCTGACACGTTCAGGAATATTGGGGGGTGTTTCATAGCGCATCTGGCGCTCAAGCGAGCGGGCCATACGCGCCAGCCGTACCGCACCGAGGCTGGCGCTGGTTGAGCCGAGGTCGTGCGCGGCGCGCACCGCATCATCAATATCATTGTTGTTGACACCCGCATACAGCCGCGCCAGCAGCTGTGGGGTGTTCTGAACATACAGTTCGACCAGTTCGCGGGTGGCTGTTTCGCCAACATCACCCAGCACGGCAATATAGTCTTCCAATACGCTCCAATCGATGATGGGTGCGTCGTCAAGCAAAGCGCCTGTTTCAGGGGATTTGGGAGTGAGTGGTTGTGCAGTCACCATTGCTTTGCCTTGCTTTGTTGCGGCCCGTTCAAGTGCATCCATCAGCGCCTCGATGCGTACCGGTTTGCTTACATAGTCGTCCATCCCCATCGCCAGATACCGTTCGCGTTCGCCCTGCACCGCGTGGGCTGTCAGTGCAACAATGTGTGGTTGAGCAACCAGGGTGTCATCGTGGCGAATGCGGAGCGTGGTTTCAACGCCCTCCATAAGCGGCATCTGAATATCCATCAGTATCACATCATAAAACGATTGTTTGAGCGCTTCTAACACTTCCACGCCATTTGCAACCGCCGTAGCGGTGTAGCCCAGTTTTTCGAGCAGCTTGAGTGCAACCTTCTGGTTGACCGGGTTGTCTTCTGCCAGCAAGATCGAGAGGGGAAACCGTACCCCCATCTGGCGATCCATCGAGGGGCGTTTGAAGCGCGAACGCGACTGAATATCGGTACCCACCAGGACGGCCATAATTGTCTCCAGCAAAACGGATGGCTTGATCGGCTTCGTCAGAATCGAAGCAAACAGGCTCAGGTTGTCCACATCAAGGCGATAACCGAGCGAACTCATTAGCACCAGTGGTGTCTCAATGGCGGATGTTTCGCTGCGGAGCTGTGCAGCAAGTTGGGTGCCGTCGATGCCGTGCATATGCAAGTCAATCAGGGCCATATCATAGGTATCCCCCTGATCGTGCAACACTTGCAGGGCTTCTTCGCCAGATGAGACGGCATAGGGCTGCAAACCCCAAGTCGCCAACTGGGTCACCAGAGCGTGACGGCTCGCTTCGTTGTCATCCACAATCAGCATCCGCTTATCTTGCAGGGCCGGCATAGCTCGCCGCAGATAGGCCGGTGGCTCTTCGTTGGCGCGCTGCGCCTGGAACGTAACATGAAAGATCGAACCTGTATCAACCACGCTCTCGGCCCAGATCGTGCCCCCCATCATTTCGGCAAGGCGCTTGCTAATCGCAAGACCCAGTCCAGTGCCGCCATAGGTGCGGGCCGTGTCGTTATCGCCCTGACTGAACGGCCGGAACAGGCGGCCCATCCGGTCGTGTGCAATGCCAATGCCGGTATCACGCACATCGATCTGGACCACACACATCGAGGGATCATCGTCTTGCCATGCCCCGACAGTCTGGCCTTGTGTTTCATCCAGTTGCCCACAGCGGGCCGATACGGTCACCACCACTTCGCCGGCCCTGGTAAACTTCACTGCGTTGCTCAGCAGGTTAATCAAAATCTGGCGCACCCGGTTGACATCACCAAGCAAGACCCAGGGGGTGGATGGGTCAATCACGGTGACAATATCGAGCGGCTTGGAGACAGACTGCGGTGCCACCTGATCAATAGAATCTTCGATACATTCCTGAATATGAAAGGGGCGCTGCTCAATATCAAGTTGCCCGACTCGATCTTGGAGAAATCGAGAATATCACTGATCAGCGTTAGCAGCGTGTCGCCGCTTGCCCGAATCGTTTCAACATAGTCGCGCTGTTCGGCAGTGAGGGGCGTATCCAGCAGCAGCGTGATCATTCCGGTTACCGCATTGAGCGGAGTACGGATTTCGTGGCTGGTATTGGCGAGAAACTCCGACTTGGAGCGCGACGCGTGCTCGGCCAGTTCTCGGGCGCGGTGCAACTCGGACTCAGAGCGCTTGCGTTCGGTAGCCGCCTCGCGGAGCCGCTGTTCGAGGCGCAGCACACGCACCCCAAGCGCAACACGGGCCAGCAGTTCCGATGCATTGATGGGTAGGTGGATTACATCATCGGCCTGCAACACATCGGCTTCCAGCGTGGCAGACGACATCACCGCCGAATGCGGTTCGGCAGTCATCAGCAGGCCATAAACCAGGATAGCTTTTGAGGCTTCAACTTTTACTTTCTCAATGATTTCCAGACCGCTTGCATCGGCAAGTTGCTCATTGATCACGAGGAGCACAACTGCTTCTTTACGTATCACCGAGCGGGCATCGGCACCACTCGCGACAGTAACAACGTGATATCCAGCTTCTTGTAACACTGCAGCGAGTTGCTGCCTCTGTTCTGCCTCAGCTTCGGCAATCACGATTAGCATGCTCAAGCCTCCCGCATCCAGTCAACCGGTCCAGATCATGGGCACGTTTATGCGTCGACTGGCTTTGACACCTGTGCGTTTCCATCGGGTAACCAGGGAATTCAGTACTACTCCCTCAGCAGTTGTATTATAGCATTGTCATACCGTGGATGTTATCGGCGAACGCGCTTTTATTGCATCGTACTAGTGCTCTGTATCTCGAAGCGATTGCAGGATGCCATTCGCACGACGGTTCCGTTGCTGATTAAAAAGCTCATAGAGCATTACCGCTGTTGCCACCGCCAGATTCAGCGAGTCGCTCCGTCCGACCATCGGAATGCAGATCAGGAGATCACACAGCGCTTGCTGTTCTTCCGAAAGGCCCTGCCGTTCACTGCCCATCCACACAATCATCGGCACCGGATACTGCACCGCCTGATAATCGGTGGCTGCCTGTCCCGATGTGCCGACCACCGGGTAGCCGTGGCGTTCTTTCCAGGCTACAAACTCCTCAAGCGATGCGCGCACCAGCCGCTGGGCAAAGATTGCGCCCATGCTGGCTCGTATCGCGCCAGGGTCGTAGGGGTCGGTCGAGGGGCCGAGCAAGATCACCCCGGCATTCCCGACAGCATCACACGTCCGCAAAATAGTTCCCAGATTACCCGGATCTTGCACTGCATCCAGCGCCACCCACGAGAGTTCATGCTGTAGGCGCACGGTGTCCAGGCTTTCCCAGCGCTGATGGACAACGGCTGCAAGTCCCTGTGGCCCATCCTTCTGCGAGACGCTTTTAAAGACGTCCTCAGACACTTCGAGGTACGCAACACCGTGCTGCCGTTGCGTATAGACAAGCTCCCGGGCAAAGGCACTCTGCAGCAAGTCGGGTGCAACCAGCAGGGTGTCGATAGCTGCACCCGTCTGAATAGCTTCAGCTACAATGCGGATACCTTCTATAAAGAATAACCCCGTTTGCTCGCGATTTTGCGGTGCCGCAGCAACCGAATCTGTTTAATGCGTGGATTGTTTGTACTAGATATCACAGTGTATGTTGTTATAGTACGATTTCCTGATATTAGAAAGTACTGGCATTATAGCATTTTTTGCCATTCTTGGTACGTCATTGCGCCTTGAATTGTGAACGATTTGCAACCTGACCGGATCCTTTTTCGTCTCTAGTTTGTAGAATACGGTGGAATTGACGCGCCACAGCGCCTGCTACCGCTTGCCGGAATGCGTGGCCTGTGCTACTCTTGAACGAGTTATACTATGGTAACTTTTTCGCACGCGGGTGCGCCCCACCCGACCCGATCTGAATCAGTTCCAGGACATGTTATGACCGAGGGTCGCACGATCCTATGCCCTGCCTGTCATCAGGAAAATAACTCCGGAGCACGCTTCTGTAAGCATTGCGGGCACGACCTGGAGTTAAATAACGACACCCACCATGATAGCCGCCGCTACTTTTTGACGCGGGTTGTCAAACAGGGTGGGCAGGGTTCGGTGTACGAGGGCATCGACCAGCATGGCAATGTATATGCCGTCAAGGAGCTGCTCGACCGCTTCACCGACCCACGCGAACGGGCCGAAGCAACCCAGCGCTTTAATACCGAAGCCGAACTACTCCAGCGCCTCGCGCACCCGCGTATTCCACGGGTGTACAGCCACTTCACCGACGAGGGCCGCCACTATCTGACGATGGACTTTATTCGGGGCCAGGATCTGGAAACATCCTGGAAGAGCACGGCGGCGCACTTCCCGAAGCGCAGGTTATCGAGTGGGCCTTACAACTGACCGAAGTGCTCGACTATCTGCACCGCAACGGTTTAATTTACCGTGATGTCAAGCCGTCGAACATTATGATCGATGGCAACGACGATGTCAAGCTAGTTGACTTTGGGATTGCCAAAATCTTCAAGCCCTCCGAGCGCGGCACCCAGATCGGCACGCCCGGCTATGCGCCGCCTGAACAGTACCAGGGGTTGGCAACGCCGCGCTCCGATATTTATGCTCTAGGGGCTACCCTGCATCATCTGCTGACCGGACGCGACCCAACCGAGCAACCGCCGTTTTCATTTCCGCCGGTACTCGATATCAAGCCGTCTATCTCGCAGCGCACCGCTCAGGCCATCGACCGTGCCCTCAAGATGAAGCCCGAAGAGCGCTTCCCAACCATGCAAGAGTTTCGCATTGCACTGCGTCCGCTGG
>JAAUSQ010000238.1 GCA_012033195.1 Chloroflexaceae bacterium | reverse complement strand
TTTGAGGTACGGCTGCCGAAGAATGCTAAACTTAACTCGCGGCTGCAACTACTGATCGACGGTGAGGAAGTCAGCCTGCTGCCTGGCATTTACGCGGTGGGCGATGCCTCGCTCAATGTCGCACGGGGCGAGATTTCTATCCGTTATCTGGATAATAACGGCAACGTTGTGCGGGTGCTGTTTGGCCTGAAAGAAGATGGCGTCGTCAGTGCCAACAACGAGCCCGCCGTGGGTCTGAATATCCGTGTTGACCTGGGCACGTTGCCGCACTATCGTGGTATGCTTGGCACACCCGATGGCAACCGCAGTAACGACCTGATGGGGCCAACCGGCTTCATCTATCCCGGCTTGAGTTCCTTCCACGAGGCGTGGCGCGTCAAGACCCGTGAGCGCTCGCTCTTCACCTATGCGCCCGGAACTGGCCCCGCAACCTACAATCTGGTGCAGGATGTGCCGTTCCCGACCCTTGCCAATATTACCGGCGACAATCCGGATGGGCGCAACTATGTGCAGGAGGCGACCGACCTGATTGCTGACCGCTGCCAGGCCGATGTCTCGCTGGTCGATGAAACCTTTATCCGAATGATTGCGATTGACCTGGCGACCGGACGCACACCCGAAAACCTGATCGCCCGTGGCCTCTGCACCGATACCCATATCACGCTGGTGAATGGCTTGCCTGCGCCGCCGCTCGGCTTCGACTTCGCCGGACGGGTGGTGCTTGATGGCGATGCGGACGTTGGCATCTCCGGCGCACGGGTACGTATCGAGGCCGTTGAGCTTGGCAATCGGGTGCTCTGCGATACCACCACGGCGGCCAATGGTATTTATGGCTGTGGCCTCACCGAGTACCCCGACGATTACGCAGGGCTGTCTGAGCTAACGCTGCGCTACACTGTGCGCGACCGGGGCACCTACGAAACTACTGTCACCGTCACCCCGCCGCAGTCGGGCGACATCCTCTTCACCGAGCGCGATCTGCCAGTTACCCCAGAGCGGGTGCTGCACCTGCGCGGCGCCCTGACCGGCCCGGATGGGTTGCCGCTCCAGAACGCCAAAATCGAAGTGTCTGGGCCAGCCTACGCGCTCTACCCGGCGGATGCCCAGGGCTACTACGATTTCTACCTATCGCTACCGGATGGCTCGGCGGTTGGGGTGCTGAACTACTATGTTGCTGACAGTGCAACCCAACTAGCTACCGAGCTTCAGGTACCGTTCTCAGCAAGCAGCACAGGTGTGATCGAACTGGTGCAGGATATCGCCATCCCACTCGATGATCCGGCAAACGTTACGCCGCGTAGCACTGCATCGCAGATCGAATCGGGCGCAGAGCGTAGTCTGGTAATCACAGGTAAAGTGAACCATCCGCATATACCGGGGCGCGGTGTGGCTGGCGCACAGGTTACTATCACTTCGTCGGGCATTGCGGGCGGACGCTGCCAGACGACGACTAACCCGGATGGGATGTATGCCTGTGCAGTAACTATCTCAACCGAAGAAGCGTTTGAACTGACGCTTATAGTTAGCCGCGTGGGAAGTGCTGAACAGCGCGTCACCGTAAACGAGGGCGACTTCCCGGCACGTGGCAGCTCGCGCACGATGACAATCAACCTGGATGCTACCAACGTCACGACGCTGCGCTTCGGCGGCACCCTAACCGACCACAACAGCAATCCAGTCGCCAGTTCGCCTGTCAATATCCAATCGTCGAATGGTGTGAAGAGCAGCGCAACCACCAACAATGCAGGCCAGTTTGAAGCATACCTTGACCTGCCGGACAATGTGCTGGACAACAACGGCCTTGTGAGCGGGCAACTCGATGTACGCTTCAACCACCCGACCACCGGACGCCTGATCTATTCGGGCAAGGTGCCGTTTGCCGTCGAGCCGTTTGTACTGACCAACCGCACCACCAACTTCAGCATCGAAGGGGTGACGCTGGCCTTTACCGGACGCGTGCAGAACACTTTGCTGGAAGGGAGCGGTGTACCGGGCGCACAGGTCATCGTGCGGAATGCAGTGGGCGATCCGCTGTGTCAGGCCTTAACTGATAGCGAGGGCTTCTATACCTGTTATGTCTACCGAAACACGGCCCAACCTTTTGATATCACCTACGAGGTGAGCAAACGCGGCACGCTCTCGGTAGATGCCGAGGTAGACCCACGCAGCGCGGCGGTGGGCGCTAACTTCCCGGTTATTCGCAACCTGACTGTGCAACCAACCACGCTCTTTGTCACAGGTACGGTTACCGATACCACCGGGGCGCTGATAGGAGGGGTACGGGTTGGTGTGGCAGCACCGGGCAGCGGAGGCAACGTCTTCACGGATGAGAATGGTGAGTACGGCATCTACCTGGTGCTGGACAACAATACAACCAGCGGCACCCTGACCTTTAGCCTGCGCGACGATGCCGGACGCTCAATCCCCAATCCGGGGCCAGCGCTGACCTTTACCGCCACGCCGCAGCAGATCACCACGATTGAGCGCAATATGGAAGCCGACCTGAGCGTGACGGTCGGCAATCCGGGTGGCGGTGGCAATCCGGGTGGCGGTGGCAATCCGGGCAGCGGAACACCACCCAACCCCAGCACCCAGCGCACCGTGGTTGTCGCGGGTACCATCACCAGCGAACAGCTTGAAGACCAGACGATCTTGGTGGACGGTGCACGGGTGATGATAGCGGCATCGACCACCAACGGCAACGGTGGCGCAACCTGTAGCGCAACTACCAATAGATTCGGTCAGTATCAGTGTACGCTGACGCTCTACAACGATGCCCCGCTGAATGCGACCATCGAAGTGAGCAAGCGTGGCAGTGCTATCCGCACCATCACCATCGCGGATATCCCTGCGGCAGGTGGTACCCGTTCGGTTGTGCAGGACTTTGTGGTACAACCCACCCTGCTTGTCCTGACGGGCACGGTGGATAATGGCGATGGTGCACCACTGGCGAACGCTAGCATATCAGTTAGCATTCCCGAAAACCGCTCGACCAGTGCGGGCACCACCGGGGCCGATGGCACCTATCGGCTGTATCAGCTTGTTGATAATGCCGTCCTGCGTGGAAACCTGGCTTATGCCATCAGCTATGGCGTGGAACGTATCAACCTGAACGTGCCGCTCGCCGTGGAGCCGGGGACAGTCAACGAGCTTGTCCAGAATATTACCCTGACAGCGCGGTCGCTGGTCTTTAGCGGCAAGCTAACCAGCAGCGAAAACAACCTCGCCGTGCCGAATGCAATCGTCGCCATCGAAGGCGACGGGCTTGGCACACTCTGTACTGCCACCACCAATACCAGTGGGCAGTACGCGTGTACAGCGCAGGTCGGCAGCGACACACCGTTTGCCATCACCTACGTAGTCACGGGCACCTACGGAACGTTTGAGTTTGCGGGCGATGTGCCCTATGTGCCTGCTGTCGGCGAGAGCCTGGAATACCCACGCGACCTGGAGATTGAGCCAACCCTGCTGCGGGTCAGTGGGCGGGTGGTGCGCCCGAATGGGACAGGGCTATCAGGGGTACAGGTGCAGACAACCAGCACCGGAGCAGTTAATAGCACCGGAGCAACAACCGATGCAAACGGCGAATTTGAACTGTACTTCATCTACCCGTCGTCGGTCGATACCACAGCGCTCCGCTTTACAATGACGTATGGTATCGGCTCGATGCAACAGAACGCCACAGTACCGCTAACCGTCAATAGCGTCAACGAGTACGATGCGGAACTGGTCTTCTCGTGGCGGCGCGTGCGGGTGACCGGGCAGGTGCTTACTACCTACGATGACACGATTGCGGTCAGCGGGGCGGAGGTCCGGCTGAGTACGCCCAATGACCCGGACCTCTGTACTGCCACCTCCGGGCCATCGGGGACATATAGCTGTCCATTTATTGATGTCACCACCACCGACCCGTTCAGCGTGACGGCGCGGGTATGGGGCGCGTGGGGCGAACAGACGGCAGTCTACACCACCGCCCTCAGCAACTTGCCACCGGTAGGACAGCAGGGCAATACCACCATTAACCTGCTCGCCAATCCTGTCACGCTGCGGCTAAATGGCACCGTGCGCAACAATGAGGGCGATACACTGGCGGGTGCAAGCCTGACCCTTTCGGGTGATGGGGCCGCCACCGCAACCACCGATGCTAATGGTGACTATACAATGCTGCTATTCCTGTCGCCCGATCAGGACAGTGTAACCTTCACTATTCAGGCGCAGAAGGGCGATGCGTTTAACGAAGAAACCTTTACTATCGACCTGGAAAACGACCAGTTGAACGAGACCACCCGCGACCTGGTGCTGGAGTCGGTGCGGCGTGTGGAGTTCCAGGGCCTTGTTATCAACGAGTTTGCACCGGATATGTCGATGGACGATAGCCGGATGACGCTGAGTACGCCGGGTCTGGGCACGTGGTGTGCGGACACTGTCAGCGGGGATGGCAGCTATAGCTGTCTGGTTGTCAATATTCCGACCGCCCCGCTGCAATCGGAAAACTTCACGTTTACGGCGATTGTGACCGGCACCTGGGGCAGTACCACCCGCGTCTACGAAGCCGATGTGCTCTCGCTACCGGCGGGACAGATTGGGAACTACACCATTGATATCGAGGCACGGCCCACCACGGTGATTGTCAGCGGCACCGTCACGGATGGCACCAACCCGCTTGTCGGAGTCAATGTGAGCCTGACCAGTCCGTTCTTTACGGGCAGCCACACCGCTCAGACCGATAGCGCAGGGCGCTACTCAATCGGCTTTATTCCCAACACCAGTGGCGGCACTACAAACAACGTCACTGTGCGGGCCACGCGCAACGCGGTCAGCGTCGAGCAGACAGTACCAGTGACGGCGGTGGCGGATGATGTCGTGTTGGCTCCGGTCGATCTGGTCATCGATAAACGGCAGGTAACGTTCAGCGGACGGCTCTTCAACGACCTGATCGATGCGTACGCCAGTATCTCTGGCACACAGATTGATATTGCCGATGCAAACGGGACGCTCTGTACGGTCCCCACCAGCGACGGAAACTATAGCTGTGCCCGTATCGTCACAATGCAGACATTGGCGGTAACCTACACCCTGAGCGGGTGGTGGGGCAGCACCGTGCTGACCGGACAGGTACCTGCAAGTGGGGCGGGTAGCAATTATCCATTTGCGAAAGACCTGAATATCGAGCCGACCACGCTGCGTATTCGGGGCAAGATTAGCAATGCGGCGGGCGACCCGATTGCGGGAATAACCCTGACACCGTACAGCAACGGTATCACCATCATTTCATACGGCAGCGCAACGACGGATGCCAACGGCAACTATACGCTCTATGCAACGCCGTTCAACAACGATGCTGGTTCGTTGCGGCTCCTCCTGTCTACGTTCGGAAACTACTACCCAACCTATAGCGCACCAACGCCCAACGCCCTGAACGACCTGACCTATAACTTCACCGAGCAGCAGAATGTGCAGATTGCGTTCGGCGGCAATGTGTCGCCGCAACTTCCAAACGGAATTACACTTGGCGACGATGAGTGGCTAACCACGTCAAACACCAGTGTAACCATCAGCGACGGCCCCACCGACCTGTGTACCGATACCATGCTGACAAGTGGCACACTGTTCTATTCGTGTACGGCACTCAACACGACCTACGCCCTGTCACAAACTGTCAACGTCACTTATACCGTACAGGGCAACTGGGGCGAAACAATCATCACCGACACGGTTGAACTGGTCGATGCCGTGCTGCAATCGGGTGCTACGGCAGGTACGTGTAGCGGCACCGGGTGTACGTTCATCCGTAACTACCGGGTGACGCCCGAATCCCGCGACGTTGACGCAGTACCCACAGTGCTGTTTGTCTCAGGCACGATAGAGGACGGCAGTGGCACACCGCTGGACACACCTGAAGTCACCAATGTGATTGGCGATGGCTTCTACAGCTACTACCTGGGGCAGGATAGCTCCGGTTCGACGGGTGCCTATTCGCTCTATCTCATCATCGATGGTGATGTTGAAGCGGGCACGCTGCTGTACAGTGTGTCGAGTGGCGGCGAAACGTATGCCTACGAGCACGACTTCGCCGACATCACGCCCTACACACGCAACGACCTGACCCACAACCTGACTGATCCATTTATGGGCACACCGGAGCAGTTCACCATCAGTACAGTGCTCAGTTCAATCAGTGCTGCTGATGTGACGATGTCTTCTGACAACAAGCTGTACATTGCTGGCAACAACACTATTCTTGAGTTCGACCTGGCAACCAGCACGCTACGGACTGTAACAACAGGGCTGTCAAGTCTTACAGGCGTGGCAGTTGATCCAACCAATACGAAGGTTTTTGCGGGACGTTGGAGTAATACTGATACACTGCTTCAGGCCACGATTGCAACAGGTGCAGTTTCAACAGTACCCGGTATCGGCACACTTGCTCTACCAACCCGTGTGGCAGTAGACTATGAACGTAATCTCCTCTACATCTCAGTCATCGACAACCATAAAGTCATCAAGTATAACCTTGCAACGGGCACAGCAACCGATTATGGCAGCGCATTGGGGAGGCGTATCAGCACAGTTGCCGTTGGGCCAGATGGCAGCGTCTACTTTATGACTATGGATAATCCAACCATCTACAAAGGCCCGCCGGGTGATCAGGTCAGCACACCATTGACACCGAGCAGCGGGCTGACGGTGATAGCGGGCAATGGTGTATTGTGTACATCGGTAACTGCTGTGTGTGGCGATGGTGGCCCGGCAACTAATGCTTCGTTTGGCTTGACGAACAATCTGAGCCACTTCTACGATCTGGCAATTGGCCTGGATGGGAGCATTTATATTGCGGATGAGAAGCTAAACCGTATCCGACGCATCCATCCGGTGACGGGCATTATTACCACCATCGCGGGCATAGGGACAGCGGGTTCGTCGGGTGATGGCGGCCTTGCAACCAGTGCCCGCTTGAACAACCCGCAGGGCATCTGGATAACGAATAACAACGAACTCTACATTGCAGACACTGGAAACAATCGCATCCGCAAGCTCACGCCAGTGCCATAGACCATACCAACAACATAGCGCGGTTCGTGGGGGTAGGCTCCGGCCTGCCCCCGCTTTGTTTGCGGAGATCGAGCGCCCCGCCGCACTAACCCCCGCCCCCGTCCTTGTGCTACCATGTACAGTATTGCATACTAAATACCAGTTCCGTCCATAGCACAAGGAGGAGAGCGATGGATGTTTTGATTGACCCGGCCCCCGCCCGCCAGCACCCCCGCCGCACCAGCACGCGACCT
>JAAUSQ010000237.1 GCA_012033195.1 Chloroflexaceae bacterium | reverse complement strand
CCCTTCGTGGCGCAGGTCGTGCAGGATACGGTTTATATCCACGACATTCTGGTCAATCACGGCATTCGCCACCATCCCTTGATACAGCATCGCCTTCTCTTGCTCTTCGGGGTCGGGACTGGTCAACAGCACGCCATCGCCACCAAAGAACAACCACTGCGAAAACTGGTGAAACGCCTCCACCTTGTTGGTCGTGGCCGTGATCTGGATGCGCAAGTCCAGGTCCGCAAGATATTGCAACAGAAAGATGGTGCGGATCACGCGCCCGATTTCCCGAAATACCCGATAGATGCGACTGCGGCGGCTCTCGCTGCTCAGCTTGCGCAGCAGCCAGTCGGTCGAAATCTTGCCCTGCTGGATCGAGATCAGCACCTGCATGACATCCTGCCAGTGTGTTTCGATCAGTTCCCAGTTGATCGTTTCGTGAAACAGGGTGTCGATGTGCTGGTAGCGCGTGGCCGGATCGGGGCGATAGAAGACCAGGTCACGCCAATCGCGGATGCGTGGCATCAGCTTCAGTCCCAGCAGAAAGGCCAGCGCGAAGGTGGGCAGGTTCTGTCCCTGCGTATCGGCGTGGATCGTGTCGGGCTGAATCGTCGATTGGTTCTGGCGCAGCCCTTCGATGATATAAATCGCTTCCCAGGTGCCACAGGCGATGAAGCGGCTGATGAGCAGAATATAGGTGTCCGAGATGTGATGATAGGCGATACCGCCATAACTGCCATAGCGGATGTGATAGGCTCCCTGCAAGCTATTCTTGCGCAGGCGGTAGTGGGTGCCATCCGCGCCCACCACTTTGTCATCGCCCCACAGCGCAGGCAGGCGACCGCGATGGGTGTGATTGATGATATCGGTCATTGCGGCCATCAGGGTGCGGCTGTCGATGTGGCGACGATTGATATACGCAAACTGTTGCGCATCAATCTGACCGTGCATATGGCGTGCGGCTTGCCGTGGCCCCAGATTGCAGCCGTAGGCAAAGGTGGTCAGAATATAGCGCTCCTGGGGACGCTCCAGCCCTGGTTCGCGGCCTGAGCGCGGGCCAAAATGCCGGGTACAATTGGTGCGACACACGGCGCGATGCAGCATGCCCAGGACACTGCGTTCCGGCATGCGCTCCTGGACCGCCGCCGCCAGGGCCAGGGCGGTTGGGGATGCGGGCGGGCGCTGGTAGCGTTTGAGATGCGGTTCGCCGTGGGCATCAATCGTCAACTGGTCATTGTCTGGGTAGCCCTGATCGACCTCCTGCGCGGTGGTGGTCACCTGGTCGCGGAGGTGCGCAACGAAGTCTGTTGCGGTGGCCGGGATGCCGATCGTGTTGCAGTAATCCGGTACCAGCGATTCACACGCCTTCCAGGGCAGCAGGGCAGTGCGGAAATCGGCATAGGCCGCCGAGCCTGCGACGCAGACATCGCCGGTCTTCAGTTCATCTGCTAGCGTGCTGAAGACACAGGCTTCCAGGTGCCGCCGCACCAGTACGGTCTGGTTGCCCTGGCGCACCTGCACCAGTTTGCGCCACTTTTCGGAGGCAAAAGCGAGTGAGAGCGGTTCCGTAAAGTGCGCTGCGGTGCGCTCCTGGCGGTCGAGCAGGAAGGTCACCGCGTCGAGCAAGGTCTGGTCGGCACTGGTGGATTGAAAGGTCAGCGTGTGTGCCAATCGATAGAGTGTGCTGCGATGGCTGCGATAGTATTGCCAGACCAGCGGGAAGTGGTTGTTGTCACGGTAGGCCAGCAGCCCTTCGCAGGTGGTCAGCAAGGACTGGGTGCGTTCGGGTGGATGCAGGAGCGTGGTCACCTGTTTGCCAACCTCGATCTCGTCGGCTGCGCCATCCACGGCGTGCAGCACCGCAACAAATGTCTCCAGCATGGCTTCGGTGGTGGCCTGCGCGCCCTCGCGGATATCCTGCAACGCTGTTTTTGCCGCGAAGTGGATGCGCGCCAGGCGCTTACGAAACATCTCGATGAGGTGGTCGCGGGTCTGTACCTGGGCCTGTTGCACCAGACAGAGCAGGAACGTGCTGCGTTTCGGTTCGCTGCGTTTTTCAATCCCCGCCACATCCAGGACGCGCGCCTGTGCGGCAAACTGGGTAATTTTGGCCTGGGCCAGTCCCGTCAACAGCGGGGCCGGGTCGCCGAGCGTGACCAGCCAGTCGTAGTGGTCAAGGAGTTCCTTGAGATGCGAGAGAGTCGGACGTTTCGGTGGTTGTTTCAGTGCATTGAACGCTGTGCGGCCCGTTTGGGTGTCGCGTTCCAGTAACCCATCAAGCTGCTCCCGCAGGTCGGGCGTGATCTGGTGCTCCACCTCCTGGCAGAGCCGCTGATTGACCTGGGCGCGCACATGGCCAGCCATGCGGTCGAGCGTGCTGAAGGCAGGCAGTTCGCAGGACTGCTTGAGCAATTCGTCAATCGCCACATTGATCAAATCAGCAGGCATATCCATCACCGCTGCGGCGCGATGGACGGCTTCCAGCGCGATACGACGTGCCCGTGCATCCGCTGGAGCCACGCCGAGGTGGGCCCGCACGGCGGCTTGATGGCGTTGGTGCATGCGATCCTGGTCATACCCAAAGGACAGATCGGCGGCAAAGCCTGCTTCCTGTCGAATGTGGTCGATCACGACGAGTGGAATGGTTGTCAGGTTCGGAAAATGCCCCAGGTTCTGAAACACCTTGAGCAGCACAAGCAGACTGAACTGATGCTGCGGGATGTGCGCCTCGCGGTGGGCAAAGAGCCATTCATCATGCGTGGGGGTGTAGGCAGCCTCCAGGTCATGGTCAGCGAAGCGCTGCGGAAAGCGCGGATAGGCGGTACGATGGGGAGCCGTCACTGGACACCTCGCAAGGCGGCCAGCCTGGGCCGAATCTGCTCGCGGCTGACCTGGGTATAGCGGGCGGTGGTCTGGATGGCTGGTGCACCGCTGTGGGTGATGTGACCGAGATAATAGGCGACTTCTTCCAGCAGCCAGCCAGCCGCCCGTGCCCGATGCGCAAAGTCGTGGCGCAGATCGTGGAAGGCCACATCCTGGATCAGCAGCCATTCGGCGTGCGTGGCCTGGGCCTTCAGGGTGCGAAACCAGTGGTGGATACCGGCTTCCGTCAGGCGGTCAGCGCGCTGCGAGACAAACACGAACGGTCGCGTTGGATCAGCCGTTCGTTCCAGGTAGGCATGTAACGGCTGGCGGGCCTCGTTGATCAGGTCGATATCGCGCTGCTTGCCGCCCTTGTGCCCCACACGCAGCCAGCCCGTGCGGGCATTGACGTGCGTATCGGCCATTTTGAGCCAGGCGATATCGCTCACCCGACAACCGGCCCAATAGCCCAGCGCAAAGAGCGCACTGCCGCGTGGGTCGTCGGCCCGTTCGACCAGCGAGCGCAGGATGTAGCGCTGATCCGACGACAGCACGCGGGGAGCCTGGACTGACTGCGGCGGCAGGGTGATACCTCGGGTCGGGTTGCGCAGCAGCCCATGCTGCTCCTCGATTAGCCAGGTGGCGAAGCTGCTCAGCACCGCCTTGACGCGCACGCGATGACTGCGGCTGGAGCCAAGCTGCTCCAGGTGTGCGAGATAGCTTTCCACGGCGGTGCGAGTGAACTGCTCCGGTGCAAAGCCATCCACATGACCAGGGCGCTGGGCCAGCCAGGTGAGGAATTGCCGCAGCGCTCGCAGGTAGGCATCGACGGTACCCGCTGCTTTGCCGTCCAGGGCGGCTGTGTAGGCGGTGAGCCAATCGTCGGGGGATGTCGTCGGTGTAGAGACCATGCTTCTTTTGCGTTCTCCGGCTGCCAGATGATTCTGGTACGACTTTTTCGGGCCAACCTCCAGCCCAGGTCGGAAGCTCCTGCTTTGGCACAGAAGCGACGTACATCGCGTGTGCATACCGCAAACGGGTTGGTGTGTCTGGGGCTATTCTACCAGATGTTTGGGTGATGCAAGCAGAAAGCTCGTGCCAGAAGCATGTTTCTGGGACAAGAATTCTGGTGCGAGTAGGAAGGATACGCGATTGATCAGTCTATCAGGCACAGCGATGGATCAGGGACGGGCTTCCCGCCCCAGCAGCCCCAGCAGCACATTGAAGGGCAGTGCATTCTCCGGGTGCAACTCGAAGCGGGCCCGCTCGAACCACTGCACCTGATAGGTCTGTCCTTCGATGTCCTCTTCCTGCAGCGGACTGATGGGCAGACCGAACAGCGCCAGGCTCTCGCGCTCCGAAATCCCGGGGTCGCCCAACTCCAGTCCATTGGCACTCCATGCCGTCAGGATGTCGCCACACACATTCTGCTGGGTCTCCGCGAAATAGCGGCAGCCGGGTTGTGCCGCTTCATCTCTGGGAAAGGTCTGCCAGGCGCGGCCCTGCTGCTCCAGCACATCCACGCCTAAGCGGCCCAGCAACACATCATAGGGCGGCGCGTTTTCCGGGTGCAGCTCCAGGCGGTTGCGCTCGAACCACTGCGCCTCGATGGGCTGCCCTTCGATGGTGAAGGTCCGCTGCGCACTGATGGGGAAGCCGAAGACAGGCAGACCGCCGTTCTGCTCCCAGTAGTCGCGGATGCGACCGTCGATACAGAAGCCGGTTTCGTCGAAGCAGCGAGCGGTGGGCGAGGGCGGGTCGGCGGGCGGGTCAGGCAAACCTTGTACGCGGACGACATGCAGGGTATAGCCACTGAGCGGGGTTCCTGATGTAAGTAGACCAGGTCATTTACAGGAAAAATAGCGAGCACATCCTGCTCATATGAGATTATCGGCGTTGGATTAGTCGGGTCCTGCACATTCACAATGGTCATGCCACTCCGACCCTGCCCCACCTGACCAGGGGCTACATAGGCGAACCCATTTTGTACTTTGATGCGAGCAGCAATAACATTCGCGTTGCTGAGAAAGGTTGGTTGCGTCGAATCTTGAACATCGACCAGACTCACGGCTCCTTCAACACCAATCGGTGTGCGGGTCACCGAACCCAGATACACAATATCGCCCTGGACTGCAAGATCAACCCCATCACGCCCACCATAGCTACCGAGCAAGGTAGGGGCACTGGGCGTGCTGACATCGATAATCTGGAACCCATTCCCAGTAATACTCGCATACAAGAGATCGTTCTGCACAGCCACACTGCCAAAGGAGGCTTCCGGCTCATCGATGTAGCGTCCTATCAACGTGGGTTGCGTCGGATCGCGGATATCGATAATATCAAGCCATGCAAAAACGTTTATTGTTACATAGGCTGTGGTTCCGACCACCGTGACGTGGGCAAGCGGCACGCTGCTTGATGAGTCACGTGCTGCCTGGTACGTCCCAACCCACATAGGATTGCGTGGATCACCAACAGCAAATATCAGGAGGCCATCGTCAGAGGCCGCATATAAATACTCCTCAACGACACTTATCTGTTGGATACGATTATCGAGCGGATAGTCACTGATCAGGGTAGGCATAGTAGGATCACGCACATCGTAGATCAGAAAGCCATTACGGCTAGGACTATCATCGCGTTGTCTGTAAGGTATATATGCATAGCCTCCCGCGACTACAATATCTGGGCTGGAAGCAGGCAAAGCTATACTGCCGATTTGGGTGACTTGTACCTCATCTGCTTGCGCAACGGCAGGGGGAACAGTACCAACTAGCAGCAACACTAACCCGCATAGGATAGTAAAAACCGTGGTATATTGCCTCTGTTTGGGCTTCATTCATCGCCTCTTTCCGCAGAAGTACGTATGGTATCTATCTTGTTGACGATCAAGGGTAAATAGATGGTATCTTCTGGTGTCTGGGATGTGTTTGGGTCTGCACGTACAATAGATGCAGTGAAGTAGTACCTAGTCTCGCTCCTATCCTCTAGAACAACCAGCATCGGCCAACTCAGCGTATCGCTGTGGAGTTGTATATAACTGGTATATGTTTGCATCACACCTTCCCATTCTGGTGGCAGTGTCTCAATAGGGAAGTATTGTTCTGTCACAAAGTCGTAGCCCCACCAGTATCCATAACTCTCCCAGATTACGGCATTCTCTGAAATAGTCAATCCTTGCGGGGATGGATCCAAACCTGTGGCACTTCGTGCAGGGGTCAATGCTGCGGGAATATTCAGGGTCTCGCTTATGCCAGTTGTCAAATCATACCGATGCAGCCCTGCCTGTGTCCAGATAACCGTATCGTTCACCACATCGAACAAGCGATGGGTAGCTATATCAAGGGCATCGTTTGCAGGAAACTCCATCATATCCTCGACGATGACAACTTGACCTGAATCGAGATGACCAGCATACAGCCGAACGTGCTGAGTTGATAGAAGCGTGGCAAAAACAACCCACTGCTGACCAAGTCTACCAGCGGCCAGCCCATAGTCATCGGCAAGCATAAATGGTTGGCTGGTAGCTGTTTCCAGATTATAGAGATAATGGCCCGTCGGAAGCGGGTCGCTTCCATCAGGTTTGCAAGCTAGTTGTTTACAAGCAAAGCTCCAGAGCACATAGCGTTCATTGATATCAACGAATGTTGCGCTTCCCAGATCGTTGCCCAGACGAATGGCCTCACTCGTGACCGTGTTGGTAATGACGAGTCGGGTGTTAGTTAACCCATAGGTTTGGTTGACTGTATAGGTTATTGGCTGCGATGCTGGTAATGCGCTCATTCTGCTCACACTTCCCAGGTGAACACGACGATTTCCGTCTGGTTGGCGTAGCTGAGCAATGGGCTGCTGGGTTGCATTCGGTGTAGGAGTCTGCTCCAGAGAGGATGCCCCAACTGGCGTAGGAATCAGATTATCAGCACTACGCACCGGGCTTTGCATAGCTAATGTGGCTAAGAGTATGACAACACACACTCCCAGGGTTATAATTAGAAAAAGCCAGCGTATCCGTTGCATAATAACCACCTCACTTACTTTGATAGATTAACATATATCAGGGACGTGACCAGAGAATTCGAAACCACTGACATTCAGTGCCATCGGGTAAATATGCTTGGTGCCAGAGTTCTTCGCGTCCTGCGATTAGGAATGGGTTATCTCTATTATCCAACACTTGGCAACCAGTTTCTACGGTCGCTGCATTATCCGGGTCTGCGTTAAAATCAACAGTGAGTAGCCAGAGCGAAACAAAATCCACTACTCCATTAGTGACTTCGTTGTTGACAAATGTGGCAATTGAGTTGGCCGTTCCTGCTGCGTTACCAATGTTATTTTCATCCTTTGAACCATTTAAGTCTGGATCATCTGGATTACGTGTGGCGATTTCAGATCTGTCTCTACTATAAACGACAGGTCGTTCTGGATATGGGTTTGTAAATCTGGGGGAAACAGTTG
>JAAUSQ010000236.1 GCA_012033195.1 Chloroflexaceae bacterium | reverse complement strand
CCCAGGCTTTCGCTGCGAAGCCAGACAAACGCCAGCAGCAGGGTAAAGAGGGGCGTGGTGGCGACGATGATGGCGGCGAGGCTACTGCTAATATGCAGTTCGCCCCAGGTGATGAGCAGGAACGGCAACACCATGCCAACATTGCCCACAACCAGCATATCGCGCCACACGCGCCAGCCACGCGGCAGGCGATGCCGCTGCCAACGCATCACAAGGTAGAGCACTACACTGGCCCCGGCCAGGCGGAAGGCCACAATCGTGGCAGGGTCGAAACTTTCGAGGCTAAGCTTGATAAACGGGAACGACGCACCCCAGATCGCGCCGAGCATCAGCAACATGATGATACTTATGAATGGCACAGGCTTGGTCCTTCATCTCAGAGGGTTGTAACAATGCCGCGCACGCTGCGGGCACGCTTGCATTATACCGCCAGAGATGACCACCCGGCGCTGATGAAGTTTGCCAAATACACCCCAACCACGGGAGACGCGGCGTGCAGCCGCGTGCGGTGCCGTGGGAGCGGGACGGGGGCAGAACCTCAGGCGGCCTTGTCGCGCACCAGCGCTTGCATCATCTTGCCGAGCCGCCCGATGCCTTCGCGGATTTGATCAGGGGAGGGCTGCGAGAAGTTCAGGCGCAGGGTGTTATCGCCGCCGCTATTGGCATAGAAGCAGGTGCCCGGTACAAAAGCTACATCATAATCGAGTGCCGTACGCAGCAGCGCCGTCGTATCGAAGTAGCGTGGCAGGGTCAGCCACACAAACATACCGCCATCTGGTTCTGTCCAGCGTACCCCGGCGGGCATGGTCTGCGCCAGTGTTTGCATCATCACGTCGCGGCGGCGGCGGTAGATGTCGCGGATAGTGGGCACGTGCCGCTCAAGCAGACCATCGCGGCAGGCTACGTACACGGTCGCCTGTGAGAGGCTGCTGGTGTGCAGGTCGATACCCTGCTTGAGATGGGCTAGTTTACCGAGCAGTTCGGGGGGAGCCGCCACCCAGCCAACCCGCATGCCTGGTGAGAGCAACTTGGAGAATGAGCTGAGGTATGCAACGTGGCGCAGCGTGCCATTGTAGGCGACATCCAGCGCCGCGAGTGGGGTGGCACGTTGCCCACTGAAATACAGTTCGCCGTAGGGGTCATCTTCGATGACGGGCAGGTGATAGCGCGAGATGACTTCGATCAGGGTCTGCCGTCGTGCCAGCGACATGGTCACGCCGGTCGGGTTCTGGAACGAGGACATCACATACAGGAAGCGGGGCCGCACACCGTCGGCCAGCAGGCGCTCCAGGTAGGCCACATCCAGCCCTTCCTCATCCACCGGAACGGTGATAAAACGCGGGTTGTGAGTGCGCCACGCCTGCAACGCGCCCAGGTAAGTGGGGTCTTCGACCAGGACCGGTGCTTCGGGGTCAATCATCAGGCGGCCCAGCAAGTCGAGCGCCTGCTGCGAGCCAGTTGTGATCTGGATCTGCTCGGCACTGACGAACGCACCGAGGTTTTGCATATGCACGGCAATCAGTTCGCGCAGGGGTTGGTAGCCTTCGGTCGGGCCATACTGAAGCGCAACAAGCGGGTCTTCAATCAGAATTTGCTCGGTAGCGGCCTGAATATCTTCGACGGGGAAACATTCGGGTGCAGGCAACCCACCGCCAAAAGAGATGACCGAGGGGCGCTGCGTCAGGTGCAACAAGTCACGAATAATAGAACTAGTGACATTTTGAATGCTTTGCGAAAAATGCTGGCTCCACACTGTTTCCATACGATACCCTCTTAAACAACGACAATAACAAAACGTTTTAACGCACAGCAGTGCTGCACGGCGTTATTGTCTGAACTGGTACACGGTTCTTCCAGGCATCTATCATCAGGGCGTAGAGGTGGGTACGGATCGTGTGACTGTGGTGAGTCACGCACCAATCATCGAGCTTTTGGCTGTGGGAGTGGCGCATTGCCCACCGAACGACAAGTCATTGTGCTTTGATACACACAGCAATGTGGCAGCAATCGCACAGGCCCGCGTTGGCCTGCAAATGAGTTCCCGTTCTGCGTATGAGCAACCGATTTTGTCGGTATTAAGAGAGATTATAGCATGGCTGTCTAGAGGTATTGCCGTAATTCAGGCATTATTCTTTGTAACTTTTGCACGAATAAGGCTGCAACATTCTACGCGCCGCCTGCGTCGTACAGAGCGAGGACGATACAGGAAATGTGATAACAACTGCATCAATATAGATAGGAAGGAATGGACTGTGCTGAAGAATATGGATCGACAGAAAGCAACTCTTATTGGTATCGGCCTGATTGTACTCGGCGTGGTGATTGCGCTCGACCTGTGGGCACTGCTGCCGGTGCTGGTACTCGGTACACTGGGTGGGTATCTCTACCGCCAGCGCCGCATCGAAGGGCGCATCGGGGCGGCGGTGCAGAGTGGGCTGTGGCTGATCGGGTTAGCGTTCCTGTTCCTGATCGACTTTGTGCTGCCGGGTCTGCTGATCCTGGCGGGTACCAGTCTGGTGGTACGGGGCCGCGAGCCGGAGATTGACCGCCGCGTGACGGCACTGCTAGCCCGCGTTGGTGTGCAGCTTTCGACCACGCAATACACCAGCAACGCGCTTGCTGTGCCGGTGCAGCCTGCACCACAGGCCGCCGCACCGCAGCCACAGGCCGAGGTCAAGCAGGACGAGCCGGCCAATACGGGTGAGACCGTCCGGCTGTAGGCTGTTACCCTACGTTTCATATGCGCCCCCTTTTCTGCAATGGATCGGGGGCGTTACTGTTGCAGCAGGCCGCTAGCGCCCATTGACGGCACTGAGGAAAGGCAGCCACACGCCCATAAAAGCGGCGAGGTCATCCAGGAAGGGCATATGTCTGGTGCCCGCCAGAATATGCTCCTGATAGGTGCCCCCATTGGCGCGGTAGCGTTGCAGCACGGCCCGTAGCTGCGATACCATCGGCTGCGGCGGGAAAAACACCACACCCGGCCAGCCAGGAATAAGGCCCATCGCGCCCAGGGTTCCCACGTCGGAAAGTGCCTGATCTGCCACCACCTGATCTTGATCGCCGCGTATCCAGCAGATGGGCGGGCGTGGCGTGATGGTTGCCAGAGCGCTTAGGTTGCAGTAGCGCGGGCTGATGGCATTGTTCACGCCACGGGTACCCGGTGCAAAGCCGGGCCAGTTTGTTGAAGGCATAAGATCACGCGAGTAGTTGTCGGTGTCGGTGTGGGTCAGCAGAATAGCTTCGAGCAGCGCCGACTCGCGGCGTGGGGCCAGCGGTCTGGTGAGCAAGCGTTCGCGCAACATCCGCAGCGGTGAAAAGTTGCTGTCGTCCGAACGGTCGCCCATCTTCAGGCGTTGCAGCCATTCGGGGTGGATCAACCCGCCCCCCGAACCAGCATAATCAGGCCAGCAGGGGGTGCCGTCGGTGTCTTTGGTGCCGCCGAAGCCATACGGCGAACCAGCGGCGACCAGCGTTAACGAGCGCACGCGCTGCGGGTGCTCGATAGCATATTGCATCGCAACACAGCCGCCGAGCGAGTGGCCCACCAGATGAAAGCGTTCGAGGCCCAGCGCACCGGAAAGGGTGTGCAGGTCGGCACTGAAGTCGCGCATACCACGTGTTGCATCGACGGGCAGCCGGTCGGACAGGCCGTAGCCGCGCAGGTCGGGCGCAATCGCGCAGTACGCGGTGGGCAGGGCCAGCATTGTTTCTTCCCAGAAGGTAGCCGCCGCAATATTGCCATGCACAAACAGCACTACCTCACCAACCGGGTCGCCTGCTTCGAGCACCTGGAAGCGCCCGCGTGCCGTGCTGATGCGGCGGCTCCGAATACCGGGCAGATGTGCAAGGGTGGTCATATGTTGCGCTGCTCCTTTATGCTGTGGGGACCGTCTCGCTGGTCCCTTCGGTGGGCGCGGGGTGTGCCCGGCGCTTCCGGCTTACCCTGCCATCCAGCCGAGGTCAATTTCCCAGGCGGCTCCGGTTATCGGTGCTGCGTGCTCCGAACAGAGGTACAACACTAATTGCCCTACCTCGTCTGGCTCCACGAGCCGCTTGATTGCTGCCGGACTAAGCATGACTTTTTCGACCACTTCATCTTCCGAGATGCCACGGGTGCGTGCCTGGTCTGCAATCTGCTTTTCGACCAGCGGCGTACGTACATAGGCGGGCGCAATCAGGTTGACGGTAATACCATACTCGCCACCTTCGCGGGCCGCCGTGCGGGTCAGTCCGAGCAGGCCGTGCTTGGCCGAAATATAGCCCACCTTGAACGGCGAGGCGCGATGACTATGCACCGATCCAATATTGATGATACGGCCCCAGCCACGCTCGCGCATGTCGGGCCAAACATATTTGGTGAGCAGGAAGGGCGCAGTCAGCATCAGGCCGATCATCGTGTCCCAGGTATCTTCGCTAAAGTGCTCGATAGCATTGATATGCTGAAAACCAGCATTATTGACCAGCACATCCACGCGCCCGAAGTTGGCAAATGTTTCATCAACCAGGCGGCGGCATTCGCTGCGCTGCGACAGATCGCCACCGACAAACAGGCCACCTGTGGCGGCAGCGACTGCCTGCCCTTTTTCGGCATCAATATCGCTGATAACAACGGTATAGCCAGCACCAGCCAGGGCTTCGGTAGTTGCTTTGCCGATGCCGCTGGCAGCGCCGGTAACAATTGCGATACGTTGTTCCATTGCTTGTTACTCCTTCCATTTTATGCTCGCGCACACGCTCGCTTGTGACTGCTTTTTTAATACTGTGCTTGTAGAAAACTCAGCACCCGGCTATTCAACACGTCGGGCCGCTCGATGGTGGGTACGTGCGCCGCCCCTGGGATGACAACCAGATCGGCATTGGGAATATGCGCCACCAGTTCGCGAGCATACCAGGGTGGTGTCAATACATCTTCTTCGCCAACGATCACGCGGGTGGGGGCGCTGATGTCGCACAGCCGGTGGCGTATGTCGTAGTTGAGCGTGCCGTGGATCAGGGCGCGTTGGGCTTCGATATTGGCTTCGGCGGCGCGTTCGCGCAGTTCAATAATTGCATCGCCGCTCCGTTGCAGAATATCACGCCCCCACACCCACGGAAGCGCCGCATCAAAGCGGGCCATCGTGCCGCCGAGGTCGAGCGCTGCCAGCCACGTATGCAGCTTGCTGCGCATCACGGCATCGGCATATGCAAACGTATCGACCAGTACCAGCCGTTCGACCCGTTCGGGGACGGTGACGGCAAGCGTCAGGGCGATGGTGCCACCATTGGAGAGGCCGAGGATATGCGCCCGCGACACATGGAATGCATCGAGGAGCGCCACCAAATCGCGGGTATGGAGTTCCTGCGAATAGGGGCCTACTGGCTTATCAGAGCGCCCCTGTCCCCGACAATCGTACGTTAGCACTCGAAAATACTCGGCGAAGACTGGTATTTGAAACGCCCAGCTTGTTGTATCAGATAACAAGCCATTGATCAGCACAAGCGGCATCGCATCGCTGCGCCCGTGCCACTCGTAATACAGATGCACATCATCATAAACAGGTTGATATGGCATAATCAGGAGTCCTTCTCTGCTTCAGCCCCAACCTCTGTGCATATAGTTATTGGTGCGTGCTCGACAAGGGATACATTGATTGTATGAGTTGATAGTGTAAGTGTAGAGGGCAGCACGGTATGCGTCAAGTCTTTTTCCTTTGAAGTTTCAGATGTATTCAATTGCGATAATGTGCTGCCTATTCTACATCAATCTGCCATAGCCGCACGCTGCCATCGTGCAAGCCGGCTGCCAGGAGCGTGCCATCGGGCGAGATTGCCAGACCCGCAACCGCTTCGGTAGCGGTATCAAGCGTCGTGAGCAGGTCGCCGCTTGCAATGCTCCACAGCCGGATTGTGCCATCGGCGGCACCCGACACCAGCAGCGTATCGGAAAGAAACACAACACTCAAGACGCTATCGGTGTGCCCGCTGAGCGTATGGCGGGCGCTGCCATCTGTCGCCCGCCACAGCCGGATGGTGGCATCGCCCGCCCCCGAAGCAACGGTCGTGCCATCGGGCGTAAAGGCCACGCTGTTGACCCGTTCGGTATGGCCTGCCAGCGTCTGGCGAAGCGTGCCGCTTTCTACCTCCCACAGCCGCACCAGCCGATCTGCGCCTGCCACAGCGAGCAGTTCGCCATCGGGCGCAAACGCGAGGCCGCGTGCGCCGAAGGTGTGGCCTTCGAGCTTGCCAATCAACCGGGGTTCTACCGTGCTCGATAGCCAGACGGTGTTATCACCCGATGCTGATGCAATGGCGGTACCATCGGGCGTAAAGGCCACGCTGTTAACCCAATCAAAATGAAAGGCCATATTGCGCAACGGTCGCCCATCGTTGCTATCCCACAGCAGCGCAATGCCATCGGCGGCCCCTGAAACGAGCGTCGCGCCATCGGGTGCATAGGCCACACTGTTCACGCCGAAGCGGTGGCCCTGCAACACCCGCAAGGGGCGGCCTGCATTGGCAAGGTCCCACAGCCGCACGGTGCCATCGGCGGCACCAGAAGCAAGCGTTGTGCCATCGGGTGCAAAGGCCACACTCTGCACACTGTCGGTATGGCCCTTCAGCAGCAGCACCGCTTCGAGAATGACGGCACGCGGCGCGGCAGGCGATTCGGTGGCAGGGCGACAGGCCACCAGCAAATAGATACAGAGCAGGATAACAGAGACAATGGGCAATGATTGGGAACGCTGCATGCAAAGATACTCCTGGATGGTAAGACCAGTAGGCGACGGCTTTATTATGCCAGAAATGGCGCAGTGTTGTCTGTGGGAATGTTTACAGATCGGGCAGGGGATGGTCTGGCCCGATTGCCTACCGCCGATTGCCGCGTGCCGCCTGTGCGTGTATACTGACGCTATGCAACAGCCAACCCGCCGCCTCGCTGTGCAGGCCGAGGCCCCACAGCCTGATATTATTGCTGCCGCCGCCGCCATTATTCGGGCGGGTGGTCTGGTGGCATTTCCAACCGAAACGGTATACGGCCTGGGGGCCGATGCGCTGAACGCCGGTGCGGTACAGGGCATCTTTGCGGCGAAAGGCCGCCCCGTTCACGACCCGCTGATTGTGCATCTCGCCAGCCCTGCCGACCTGCCGCGTGTGGTGTCAGCGGTGCCGCCTGCCGTCGAGGTGCTGACGGCGGCGTACTGGCCGGGGCCGCTCACACTGGTGCTACCACGTGGCGCAGCGGTGCCCCTGGCAGTTACTGCCGGACGTGCAACCGTGGCGGTACGGGTGCCGTCGCATCCGGTGGCGCTGGCACTGCTGGCGGCGGGCGA
>JAAUSQ010000235.1 GCA_012033195.1 Chloroflexaceae bacterium | reverse complement strand
GGCACCACTGCCGCTACGACCACCGCCGCCACCGCCGCCACCGCCACGGAAAATGCTCCCCCAGCCACCATTATCATACGTATTGGTATCCCAGGGCGGCGGTGGCGAGAAGTTGGTGCGGCCTGGTTTATTGTCGTCGTAGGTACAGTTATCCTCAACATCCACCAGTTGGCGGTTATCTTCGGCCTGACACGCATCGCTGCCATCCGGCACTACTACTTCAAAGGTGTGAACACTCTTGTTCCACTTGGTGACGTCAGTTGTGGCCTGAACATTCAAGAGCGGGATATTTGCGCCCGGAATGCTAACGAACGAGAACAGGCCCGGATTGAAGTAAGTCGCCAGCCGATACTTCTTGCCAGGGGCCAGTTCGGTCAGCCCATTGCTCTGCCACACCCAGTCCATCGAGCTTGCGCGCTCGGTCATCTGGCCCACTTCCTGGATACGAAACGCTTGGGCCAGCGACGCAGGAAAGTCCTGACCACAGGCTGCCTCAGCAATCGAGAGCACGCGTGGGCCAGTGCCCCGTGCGGCCTGCTCGTAGCCAAGTTGGTAGCCGCCCAGATCAACGCCCAACAGTTCTTCGATATCTTGCAGAGCATTGAAGCGATAGAAGTATTGCAAATCGAGGGTGGGTGATGTGACCTTGTAATACTCGATAATACCCTCTGGATCGGATCCATCCGGACAGGCGATGATTTCCTGCTCACAAACAATGCCGTTTTCTGGATCGCCCTCCGGATTTTCGCGGGTACAGACCGCTGGTGGCGCATCCGGGTTGGTGACCGGGTCTTCTTCGGTGATTTCGGCTTCCGGGTAGAAGGCGATCAGTTCTACTTTCAAGAGCTTATCGAGGCTGGCAGCGCCATTGGTAAAGCTGTTAATCATCCCCTCAAACAACCCGCGCAGCAGGTCGATGGATAAAATACCCGACTTAAGGTCGAAGCCAAAGGTGACACGCCCACCCACCCCATAGCGCCCATAACCCAGGTCGATACGCGGGCGCAGGTCTTTGTTGTTCTGGTATTCAACGACAAAGAAGGGTGCATCGATCACAACCTGGGGTGTGATCGTCAGGTCAGGGATACCATCGATGACCACATCCGGAATAAAGGTCAGGTTGTCGTCAATCCACTTCTTCGCCTTTGCAGTGTCGGGAATACCGATGATCAGGCCGCCTGTCCAGCGAATGCTGGCTTCGGTCAGGAATGAGGCTTCCATCTTCAGGTCAAGCCAGGTCTGGGTATCCGGGTTTAAGAAGTCGTTCACGAGCTTGGTCTTCAGCGCAGTCAGGAACGTATCAAGATCAGGGTTCCAGGGTTCGATCTCTGGTGAATGCCACTTGGTCCCCTGGTTGGAGTCAAACTCGGCTTTGAGTTCTATGCCTGGTTTGATAAAGACCTCCAGCTTGCCCGTAATGTTGATCTGGAAGTACAACCCAACCCGGAGTTTAAGATCAATCCCGAAGATCGGTGCAACGGGCACCCGGAAGATGGGGAAGGAGCCACTATACAGACTCTCGTCAAACGTCTTCTTATAAGTCATCTCGATCTTGCCCGTAATTTCGAGCTTGAGCGAGAAGGTGGGCTTGCCGTTGAAGGTGAACAGATTGTTGTGGTCATTGACATTGACCCTGATATCGAGTTGAAGGTCGGCAAGCGCGGTAATCTTCCCTTCCAGGCTACGGCTGATCGCCGCACTGCCCGATGATTGCCGCTTAAAAAGCTCAAAGGTACACATAAACCGTGCACCGATCCCTGCCGTCGAATTGCCATTGTCGTACTCGAAGCGACCCAGTTCAAAATTACACGGGGACGACTTGTACTTCATAGCAAGGCGATAGATTGCGAGCCGAGTTGTTCCATTAAACAGGCGGCCAATCGTTGTTGCGCCATCGCGGAAGTTTTCGTTCAGCTTCACTTTGAGTTGATACGTCAACTCTGCTCCTGGCCCCATCCCGATCTGGCCCTGATTGGAGATAACCTTGAGCGTGTCGCCTGTCTGCTGAACCTGGAAATTACCGCCTTCAAAGACTGGATTGATGACCCCATTTGGTAGCTCAAACTCCAGGTTATCGAACGCTGCCGTGCCGTCCTTCGTGTTCTTGACCTTGACCTGAATGGTGACTTCGGTCGGCCCACCTGGAACTGGACGCGTAATATCCGTGGGAGCTTCCAGGCTGATCGTAAGATCCTGGTTACCCTCTTCCTCGCGATAGTCGTTGTGCCCCGTCACCTGAATACAGATCTGCCGTTCAACCTTCACCGGCGGCTTGGTCGCGTCGGTCTTGTCCTCATAGGTGACGTTGATTGTGAGTTGCTCATTCTCATCCTGGAAGTATGATGGATCAAACGTGAGCGTTGATAGGTATACGAGGTTGTAGCTTGGTCCGGCCAATCCGCTGAGCGAGATTTCCCTGCCGTAGGTCGCAAAGGTAAATTTTGGATCGCGCAGTGCGGGATCATCATGCGTAGAGGAGATCGTAAAGTCGGCACCTGTCCGGGGGAAGTTGGGCTTCACCTTCAATGAGATGTTACGTGTAATGGTGGTAGTTGGAAACGCTCCAAGGGTCGAAGCAATGACCACCGTGCGCTGCCCCGATGCATCAGCTACCCGCGACGGTAACACCGAAACCTGTGCAAATCGCACCCCTGCTACCCCTGACGGAACTATTGTTCCCGTGTCGGCGGAACAACTACCGGCCTGCGCCAATCCGGGCGGGCGCATGTGCGGGGCTGCTGTGGGTGGTACGGGGGCTGCTCCTGGTTCTGCTGCTGCAACCGGCGCGGGTGCAGGCGCGGGCGGCAGGACTTCCGGGGCGGTCTGTGGTACCAGCGGCGCAAGCGGGGCCAGCAGTGCGGTCGGGTTGGCCTGCACACTGGCACGCCACGCGGCCTGTTGCTGGGCCTGATACTCTTCCGAGGTGGAACTGAGCAACCCGCCTGTCTGCCCGAAGCCCTTCGTACCGAGATCCGATACATCATTCTCGCTGTTGTCGGGTGGCACAAACGGATCAAAGAGATCGGTCGGGTTTTCGTCCACATCCGGGCTGAGCACGCCCTGCCCATCCGTCAGCAGGTCAATCGCCTCAAAGCGCCCCTCAAAGGCCATGTACTTGATAATCTCGTCAATACCGACAATCGTATAGATGATCTCGGTTGCGCCATTGGCTGCGCCCCGGTTGATAGCAGCGACCCGCCCATACACGACGTGATCGCCATCGGTGGTGATACGGTCGTCTAGTTCGAGCGGTGCTTCAAGCTGCGTTTCGTCGATCAGGGTGCGGTAGTAGGGCAGGAAGGTGGCGGCGTTGGCTTGCAGCCAGTCATCCCATTGATCCTGCGGCAGCGCCGTCATTGCGGGCGGCAGCGCAAACTCGGCAGGTGTGAGCACGGCCGCGTGGGGGATCAGCACCACATCGGGCCGCAGTTCGACCGCTACAATTGAAGCCGCCGACGAGTCGAGGCCGTCCCAGTTGGCACGCAGTTGCAGGTAGCCCGTGATCGCCGTGGACTGCACCAGCACTTGCTGCGGGTCGCTCGGATCGACCTGATACTGCACACTGCCCTGGTCGTCCTGGGCAACAACATTCCATGTCACCGGTGGCTGGATGCCCTGGAGCGAGATCTCTTCGTTCAGGCCATTGTAGGCCCGCAGCCGGAATGCTTTCGTCTGCCCCGGTTCGGTCAATACCACGGTGCGCGGGTCAACCGTGAGGCGCACCGGCACGTTCTTGGGCAGGATCTCCGGGTCTTCGGTGGGCGTGTCGGTCTGTGCAACAAAGAAGACATTCCCCGCCGCACTGAGGCCGCTTGCGTCGGTGACGGTGAAAGGTACCTGGAAGAGCACCTCGGTGTAGGCCTCGTAGGTCAGCAGCGTATCGGTGCGGGTCAGCACGCCGTAACTAGAAGTGACTTCTACGGTATAGGTCATCGCACTATCATCACCGTCGGGGTCGCGGGCTAGCGCACTGAGGTCAACGGATGCCACCTCGCCCGCGGTCATCAGCACCGTCTGCGAGCCAACCAGCGGCGGTTGATTGCCGGTGGTGGCAGGGGCGGGCACAAAGAAGAGTTCGCCTTCGGCTACCACAAACGAGTCGAGCAGCACTTCATACACAAGGATATCGGTGCCAGCCAGTTCTGTGGTCGGGGTGTAGGTCAGGGTTGCACCGTTGATCGAGACAGTCCCCTGGGTTGGTTGCTCATTAATGGCAAAGCTCGGTACTTCGTCCGCGTCGAGGCCACGCACTAGCCGTGCAAGATCAACCTCGACCGGATCGAGGCCGTCCACCATCACATCCTGGCTATCGGCGTAAACCAGGCGTGGCAAGGCCTCGACCGAGACTTCGACGGTGCCACGCACCCGCTGCCCGCTGCCGTCATCCTGTACCCAGAAGCTAAAGCTCTCCATACCCACAAAGCGGGGGCCAGGGATGTAGACAATGAACGAGTTTTCATACTGCACGGTACCATACTGCGGGGCCGTGTCTGGCGCAAATGTAAGCCGGTCGCCTCCGGGTCGGTCGCTAGTTTGTCCAGCGTCAGGAAAACCGGCTGCGCTTCACGAGTCACAAGTAGCAGATCAAAGGCGGTCGGCGGCAGATTGGTCGGCTCGGTGACGGTCACGGTGGCATAATGCAGGGTATCGTTGACATCGTGTACATAGAAGGTACCCGTCTGGGTGAAGGTGTAGGTGACACTTACGCCCGCCGACACTGCGAGGAAGGTTTCAAAGCCACCTGCGGCAAGGGTCGCCCCGGTCTGTACGGGAACGGGTTGGGCCAGACGGCGCACCAGCGGCAGATAGACCTGATCGATATCAACCACGCCCGGTCCATCCGTGCTGGTGGCCGTCGGCGTGAGGGTGGCCCCGCCTGCCGTAGCGGTCAGTTCGGGTGGGGTATCAGTCGCGGTGGCGGTCGCTGTTGCGGTGGCGGTGGCATCGGCGGGAGTGTCGGTATTGGTCGGCGTGAGGGTGGCCCCGGCAGGTGTATCGGTCGCTGTGCTGATGGCAGTGGCAGTGTCCTCGACGGGCGCATCAGTTGCGGTCGGCGTGGCGGTCGCCGTGGTGCTCACGGGCAGCGTATCCGCGATGCGAACCGTGATATCCCGGTCGTGCGCGTTGGCAATCAGCACGCTCTCACCACGTACCATCTGCATTGTTGCTGGCACAACCTGGTCCGCGTCGATGGTAATAATGGGCGTGGCAGTGGCTTGATAACGTTCTGTCAACGAAGGTTCTTCAGCGGCGGGTGCAGCCAGATCCTGGTCGGTCTGCTGTGGGTCTTCAGCAGTATGAGCAGGAGCCGCCTGTAGTGGTGCGACGGTAAACGCCTGGAACGAAGGTGTAATTAGCGCAATAATAACAAGCAACTGGATGAGAGCATATCCGCGACGATTCGGATACATGACCGTGTCCCCCTTGATACAACTACAATCAACAAAGCAGCACTGGACAATCCTATATGGCGACCTGACGTATACAAAGCCTTATTCGTACCTGAAGCCCGGACATCGTACTGCTTCTGGCAGTGCTTATGTTGATGCACTACAAGGGAGATATGCCAGAAAAACAGACCGCACAAAACAGCGCGTTCCCACTGATCAGGAACGCACATACTCTTATCGCTCAACCTTGCCTGCTAGCTGAACAAAACGTCAAAACATGGACGGTCGCTTCTTAACGAAGCGTGTGTATATTCTATTGTTACAAACAAATGGATTTGTTGTTTTGTTGTGCTTACAATTTTTTAACGCATATTGCTTTGCTTCTTTACTAATAATCAACCACCGACCCATGTAAAGTCAACTGGCTGCACTAGTACTTTATGGTTACATTTGAGGGGGAATTCCTCTCTCTGCCCCTATGACTGGTGTACTGCTTAGCAATGAGTATCAGCCAGCTAGAAAGGTTAGAGCGCTTTCAACCAGAAGATCATCGGCTTGGGGGATTCGCTGGTTTCGTCCAAGTCGCGCCAGGTATACTCAGTGTGCAGTTCGGTGTGGCGGGTGTAGCCGCGCCGCTGCCAGAAGGCATTTAGTGAGACATAGGCTGCCGGACGGCGGGGGTGGTCGGCGGGACGCTCAACCGCACAAAAGGTTGTATACCTGAAGCGCCCCATGCTGCGTGCATAGTCCTCGCGCTCGTGGAAGAAGCGCACGCCTACGCCCTGCCCGCGATAGTCGCGTTGCAGCACCGACTCACCAAAATAAAAGATGCGGGCCGGGTCGTAGGCGTTGTCGAGAAATGGCTGTTTGAACTCGTCGGTCTCGTCTTCCATCGGTACGCCCGTTGAAGTGCCAACGATAGTATCACCGTCCCACACCAGCACAAAAAGACTTGCGGGTGAAGCGCTGTAGGTTGCCAGGTAGTGCTGCTCGTACTCCATATCACCATCGTACAGGTAGGGGAACTCGCGGAACACTTCAATCCGTAGGCGCGCCACATCGGGCAGGTAGGGCTGCACCTGCGGCCCGATCAGGCGTTCGATACGCAGATCTGTCATTGCACGAATACCTTTCTATACTATACGCCCCATGTGGCCTGCACCAATGCAGGCAGAATCTGACCGGCGGGGCCTTTCAACAGGTACAGTGACGAGGACGAACGCAGAGTTACGGCGGGGTTGACGATGACCACCGGAGTACCATAGTTCATCGCCAGACGTGGCAACGAGGCTGCTGGCTCAACCATTGCAGCGGTACCAATAGTAAAGAAGATATCACAATTCACGGCGGCGGCCTGTGCGGTTTGCAGCGCCTCGGCGGGGAGCAGTTCCCCAAACCAGACAACATCGGGGCGCAACAGCGAGCCTGTGTCGGGGCAGCGTACCGGATCAAGGCCATTATCTTCCCACCGCTCAACAATGACATCGTCATCAAAGCGTTTGACACGGGTAATATTGCCGTGCAACTCGATCACATGCACGCTCCCTGCACGATGGTGTAGACCGTCGACATTCTGGGTGATTAGGGTGAAGTGGGGCACCCGTCGCTCGATCTCAACCAACGCATAATGGGCGGGGTTGGGATCTGCTTCGCCAACCCGATTGCGCCGCCATGTATACCATTCCCACACCAGACGAGGGTTCTCTTGAAAAGCTTCACGGGTTGCCAGGGTCATCGGGTCATACTTAGCCCACAGTCCAGTCAGCGCATCGCGAAAGGTTGGAATGCCACTCTCTGCCGACACACCCGCTCCAGTCAGTACGGCAACGTGACGGGCTGCGCGGAGCTTCTCAATCAAATCGGCGGGAAATTCGTACACCGGCCTATCGCTCATCGTTGGGTTGCTCCTATTGGTATCAGGCTTGTTGTCGGGTGTTCAGTACATCATGCAGCCAGTTCAG
>JAAUSQ010000234.1 GCA_012033195.1 Chloroflexaceae bacterium | reverse complement strand
CCTTATGGTGGAGTTGCCACCAGTTGGTGCGCCGTCGCCGCTGGCCCAGATTGGTAGTACGAGCAAGATGGTTCCCCCGTCGGCGTATCAGGCTGCGGTGTCGACTCATGCGCGATTGCCTCCTGTCCGTTGCAGCAGTACTGGTCATGTGTCTGGTATCGATCTAGAATTCGCTTCCTACACGGTACCGCATTTCTTGCCGGGAAGCAAGCCGGTATCGTTATTCAAATCAGACCAATTATCCGGAGTACAGGGATATTCTGTGCTACAATACACAAATGATACGCCCGCTCGGGGCGTGGAAAAACCTGGAAGCAACCCTGTTTCATAGTATTTATGCCGAAACGCAAGCCAGATTTATTTGATGCCCAGCGCGAATCCGTCCTCAGCAGCAAAGCGCCACTTGCTACCCGCATGCGCCCACGCACGCTTGACGAGTTTGTGGGGCAAGAACGTATTATTGGCGAAGGGCGGCTGCTGCGGCGGGCCATCCTCGAAGACCAGCTTTTCTCGATTATTTTGTGGGGGCCGCCGGGCAGCGGGAAAACAACGCTGGCCCAGATTGTCGCAACCACGACCAATGCCCATTTTGAGCAACTCAGTGCGGTGAGCGCCACTGTTGCCGATTTGCGCCGTGTGATCAAGGAGGCCCAGGATCGGCTTGGGATGTTTCAGGAACGCACGGTGCTCTTCATTGATGAGATCCACCGTTTTAACAAGAACCAGCAAGACGCGGTGCTGCCCTATGTTGAAGATGGCACGATCATCCTGATCGGGGCTACCACCGAAAACCCCTCGTTTGAGGTGAATAATGCGTTGCTCTCACGGGCGCGGGTGTTTACGCTTGAAGCGCTAACCGATGAACAGATCGGGCAGGTCGTAGATCGAGCGCTGACTGACAGCGAGCATGGCCTGGGGCAGTTGCAGGCAGTCCTGGCAACCGATGCCCGCGAATTGCTGCTCAATATGTCCAATGGCGATGCCCGTACCGCACTGAATGCGCTGGAAGCCGCGACGATGGCAAAAGCGCCCTCGCTTGGCAACAAGCGCCTGCTGACGATTGAAGACATCCGCGATGCTCTGCAAAGCCGCGCCACCCGCTACGATAAACGCGGTGAGTTGCACTACAATGCAATATCGGCGCTGCACAAAAGCGTGCGTGACAGCGACCCGGATGCGGCGTTGTACTGGCTGGGCCGTATGCTCGAAGGTGGCGAAGACCCGCTGTATGTGGCCCGTCGTGTGATGCGGATTGCCGTGGAAGATGTCGGTATGGCCGACCCGCACGCGTTGGCGGTGACGGTGGCGGCACAACAGGCGGTGCATTTTATGGGCCAGCCTGAAGGCGACCTTGCCCTTGCGCAGGCGGTGGTGTATCTGGCGCAGGCCCCCAAGAGCAACGCCGTGTATGCCGCCTACAAAGCAGCGTTGCAGGATGTGCAGCAGACCCGCAACGAACCAGTGCCGCTGCATCTGCGCAATGCACCAACCCGCCTGATGCGTGATCTGGGCTATGCTCAGGGCTATGCGTATGCTCACGACTTTGCCGAAGGCCGTTCCGATCAGGAACACTTCCCGCCATCGCTGGTCGGGCGAATATATTATGAACCAACTGGACGCGGGTTTGAAGCGCAGGTGCGCGAACGGTTGCACTGGCGCGAAGAACGGCAGGCAAAACGTGCCGCTGCGACCAAGGGCCGCCGCACTGTCGCCGCGCCTTCCAGTACCCCCGACCCCCAAGCCCTCGCCGGCGAAGAATCGCAGGAGCCAGTTGCATCGGAAGGGTAGTATACGATGGAAACTAGTTGCCAAATTAGGGCACTCGGAGTATAGTTGTGCAGGTTGTGACAGCCCTGCACCTGCAAAGCGGTCGTACTAGAGCATGAGATAGAGCACCGTGTACTGATGGAGGAGACCTGATGACACTTGACGAGGCAATCGAGGACATTAAAGGCCGTATTCTGAACGTTAGCCCTGAAGCCGTCATTCGGGTTATACGGGCTTCAGGCGAAGAGGCGAGTATTCGGGCGTATGCTGCCGCCAATCACGAACAGGCCATCAAGGATGCCACTCGCGAACCGACCTTTGAAATGTTGACGAATGACGGACTGGATGTACAGGTAATCTTTTACGATATTGCTACATCGCTGCCCCCTGCAGAATAACCCCAACCAGGGCCTTGTAAACAGGTGCACTCTCTGCTCGTCTTTGCAGAGAGTGTTTTTTTGTCTTCTCTGTTGACACTGTGTCTTATGCTTTGTTATCCGTAGTCGAATCTTCACGCTATTCTCTACCTTTTACTCTTGATGTAACTTTACCTTTTTGTTTATAGTACGTTTGTCACTGTTACCAGAGACTTTATCTATACCGAGATTACCAGCTTTGTGCATCGATTCTGTGTTTGATACCTATTGACGCACTATCTCTGTACATATTCAGGGGATACATACTACCAGCTTTCTGTAGAATTCAAGAAGATATTGTTGTATCGTAGGCACATCTGTTGAATCTAGTGGTATCGTTTCTGTTCGGGTCGGTCGTAGTTCATTGCTGAGCTATAGGGTAGTAAGCAATACAATGGTTATTGTTCACACATGGCACGAGGAGGTATGCTATGACGCAGTTGTCGGCAAAAGCAGTGCAGAGTGCAGAAGAACTTTCGTCCGGTTTTGGTCTTCAGCGGTGGGTGGGCCTGTTCCTCGGCCCCGCGCTCTTTGTCCTGATGTTCCTCATCCCTGTTCCCGAAGGAATGACTCCCGAAGCGGTGCGCGTGGCAGCAATGACCCTCTGGATTGCGGTCTGGTGGGTGACCGAACCGATTCCAATTCCGGCAACATCTCTGCTGCCAATTGTGCTGCTGCCCCTGACCAATACATCGTCGGTTGCCGATGCAACAAGCGGTTATTCCAATCCACTTATTTTTGTGTTTATCGGCGGCTTTATGATTGCACTGGCGCTAGAGCGCTGGGGCCTGCATCGCCGCATCGCCCTGTTCATCGTCTCGCTGGTCGGCTCTAGCCCAACCCGAATGGTGCTCGGCTTTATGGCGGCTACCGGCTTCCTCTCGATGTGGATTTCGAACACTGCCACAGCGATGATGATGCTGCCAATTGGTATTGCGGTAATTGTGCAGATGAGCCGCCTGATGCTGGAGCAAGACTCATCGGAGAAGACCCAGAAAATACTGGACAATTTTGGCGCTGCAATGATGCTCGGTATTGCCTATGCTGCATCGATTGGCGGTATGGCAACCCTGATCGGTACACCGCCCAACGTGGTGCTGGCGGGTGCCGCCGAAGAACTGCTCGGTGTGAACATCACGTTTGCCCAGTGGATGATTGTTGGTGTGCCACTGGCAACGGTTGGTCTGCTCGGTGTGTGGCTGTATATGACCCGCATCGCGCTGCCGGTGCCCACCACCCCGATTGATGGCGCGATGAAAGTTATCAAGCAGGACTTGCGCGAGCTTGGTTCCATCTCGCGGGCCGAGTGGTCGGTGCTGATTATCTTCCTGCTGACCGCCTTCGCCTGGATTTCGCAGGAATGGGTGATCAAGCCTTTCTTCCCGAAGGTCGATGACTCGGTGATTGCGGTTACTGGCGCGATCCTGCTCTTTACCGTGCCGCTGAGCATTGAAAAGAACAAGTTCATTCTGGATTGGGATACTGCCAAAGGCCTGCCGTGGGGCGTGGTGCTGCTGTTTGGTGGCGGCCTGAGCATTGCTGCGGCCTTCAAATCGAGCGGGCTGTCGGAATGGCTCGGCACAGCGCTTTCGGGCCTGAACGGATTGCCTACCTTTGTGATATTGCTCGTACTTGTGGCAATGATCACCTTCCTGACCGAACTCACTTCGAACACCGCCACCGCCACCATGATGATGCCAGTCACGGCAGCGCTCGGTGTGGCGCTTGGCATCGACCCGCTGCTGATGATGATTCCGGTTGCATTGGCGGCATCATGTGCCTTTATGATGCCAGTAGCAACCCCGCCCAATGCCATTGTCTTCGGGTCGGGCAAGGTTTCTATCCAGCAGATGATCAAGGTTGGCTGGTGGGTCAACCTCGGCTCCATCGCCCTGCTCACGCTGGTATGTTACTTTATCATTCCGCTGATCTGGGGCAACGGCCTGTAAAAGAACACGTTCCTCTTCTTTGCGGCCCCACTCTCGTTAGAGGAGTGGGGCCGCTATTGTGGGGGCGTGGCGCAATCAGGGCGCAATACCAAAGAAATACACACTACCTCCGTTCAGGCCAGCAACGAACCAGTGCCCATCTGCTGAGAAGGTAATATCGGAGACTTCCTGTGGCATAACGATGTTCCGCAGCAGTTCACCGCTTGCAACATCCCAAAAATAGATATTGCTATAGGTCACGGTTGCCAGCAGGTTGCCATCGGGCGAAAAGGCCAGCCCGTACACTTCTTCAGCATGCTGCAAGGTAAGCAGGGGGGTGTCGGCCCCATCGACGGCCCACAGGTGTACCGTGGTATCGTCCGAGGCCGACGCGAGCATGCTGCCATCGGGCGAGAATGCAACTTCCCGTACTATGTTGGTATGTCCTTCCAGGCGGCGGATAAGCTGGCCCTGCTGAGTATCCCACAGCAGCACTGCTTGGTCGTTGCCTGCCGAAGCCAGCATAAAGCCAGCGGGCGCATAGTCTACGGTCATCACCCAATCGGTATGGCCTTCCAGTGTGTGCAGTTGTGTTCCATCGCGAACATCCCAGACCATCACCGTCTGGTCATCGCTGCCGGATGCAACCTGTGAACCATCGGTGGAATAGGCAACACTGCGAACCCAATCGGTGTGGCCGATCAGCGTGCTATACACATCCTGCCCCGCCATCTCCCACAGCTTCATCGTCTGGTCATCGCTACCCGATGCAACCGTGCGACCATCCGGCCCATATGCAAGGCTGAGGATCGAGCCAGTGTGTGGCTCAAGCCCGCTCAGCGGCGGGATGCGAATAGCTTCCGGCAGTTGCCAGCGCTGGATCGCGCCATCCTTTCCGGCTGCAAGCAGGGCCGTGTCATCTGCACCGAGCACAACGCTTAGAATGCTGTTGTAGGTATCTGCTTGTAACGTCGCCAGAATGCGCTCGTTGCGAATATCCCACAGCAGCAGCGCCCCATCGTAGTAGGTTGCTGCCACGATCTGCCCATCTGGAGATAGCGCCGCGCCATTCAGCCAGTTCAGCGTATCATCCCCCATCATGGCCTGCTGGGTGCCACGTCCCACATCCCACAGCCGCACCGTGGTATCGTCCGAGGCCGTAATAACCGTCTGGCCATCGGGCGAGAACATCACGCTCCGTACCCAGTCACTGTGGCCTTCCAGCACATGGACTTCGTTGCCCTGCGCAACATTCCAGATGCGTGCCGTGTTATCGTCGGAGCCAGAAGCCAGCAGGCTACCATCGGGCGAGAAGGCTACCCCACGCACCCAGTCGGTGTGGCCTTCCAGCACATAGCGTGGCATCGATGAGTCAACGTCCCACACCAGGATGCTGCCATCGGTGGTGCCTGCCGCAAGGCGCTGGCCGTCGGGCGAAAAGGCCAGCGCCTGAATGCTGAAGTAGGTATCGTCGGTGTGCAGCGTTGCCAGCACCGTTCCGTCAGCGGGTTCGAGCACAAAAACTTCGCCCTCGGCGTTGCCGACCGCCAGCGTCTGCCCATCCGGGGCAAAGACGATGCTGTTGGCGGCGATAACATCGGGTGTGAAGGTGGTTAGCAGGCTGCCATCGGCAACGTTCCACAGCCAGATTGTACCGTTGGCATCACCAGCGGCGACGGTTTGTCCATCCGGCGAGAAGGCCACATCATACAACGACTGGATATCTGCCTCAAGCACACGCTCGGTTGCTTGCTCGGCAATATTCCAGATGTGCACCACCCCGCTATCGGTGGCTACTGCAATGCGGCTACCATCCGGTGCATAATCTACCTGCAAGCCAACACCGCCGGTCATGCGCAAAACGCGCACTAGTTCCATATCGCCTGCGGTTGCAGCGATGATCGGCGTTTCCACTGTTGCCAGATCTGCCATGCCTGTAGCGGGCAATGCGGGGTATAGTTCGGGGTAGAGCGGCGATGGCATAGTGCTGCCAACAACATCATCAAAGTCATCGAAGCCATTACTGGACGGTTCTTCCAGACCACTTGCAATCTCGGAGAATACTTCCGATACTTGTGAGCCAAGCACCGTCAGTGCGCCAATAATGCCGATTCCCATACAGACCAGCGCAACCGCCAGCACCGTTCCGGCAATGCCCAGCCAGAGACATGTACGGTCTGATTTTGGTTTAGGGGGTGGTGGCTCGACACGCTCAAACCGAGCCGGCTGATTGGCGGGCGGTACCTGAAAATGATAGGGTTCAGGGTGGTCGGGGGCGGTGCCACGTTCGCCCGACAGATTGACGGTT
This sequence comes from Chloroflexaceae bacterium, assembly GCA_012033195.1. Lineage (GTDB taxonomy): Bacteria > Chloroflexota > Chloroflexia > Chloroflexales > Chloroflexaceae > JAAUSQ01. The sequence goes on along the minus strand of JAAUSQ010000234.1, from coordinate 999 downwards.
TCGCCAGTATATCCCGGCGACGAGTCGGGTGTTTGCGAACGCTGCGGGGCATACGGATCGGGGCCGTGTGCATCGTGCATAATATTTTTGCTCCCTCTGCGAGACCAACAAAAAAGGGTTTTAGAGCGTTGCCACGCCCTTGCAAGGTAGCACTATAGCATACTGATCTGGGGGGTGCAACTTCTTGACGTTTCAATCGAGCAATGCTACAATCCTATAGGCATTGTTGAATACCACTATTTTATATTGATATGTATTCAAACCTCAAACAGCGCAAGCAGACCCGAAAACTCCATACTGGAAGACCAGTCTGGTAGATGAGCCTGTCTCTGCCTGTGTACTCAAGACAGTCCCGCTTCGCCAGACAATCGGTGAAGCGGTTTTTGTGTGTATCAATCCCTGCAAATTGCTACCAGGCATTATGTAACACAATGAGGAGAGAAAGTGATACCCCAGACACTTTCGGAGCAGATTTTAAGTCACGCGGCTGGAAAGACCGTCAAGGCGGGTGAAGTGGTGACGGTGCGTGTTGACCTGGCGATGATCCACGACAGCCTGACACCGGGTATTATCCGTATTTTGCACGAAGAACTCCAGGCCACTAAAGTATGGGATGTCGACCGGGTGGCCGTGGTGATCGACCACGTCGCGCCCGCATCCACGGTGCAGACTGCCACCCATCAGGCCGATGTGCGGCGCTGGGTGCGTGCCCAGAACATTACCCACCTATTTGATGTAGGACGCGGCATTTCACATCAGGTGCTGGTGGAAGAAGACCTGGCCCGCCCCGGTATGGTGATTGTGGGCAGCGATAGCCACAGCACGGCTTATGGTGCGGTGGGTGCGTTTGGTTCGGGCATGGGTTCCACCGATATGGCGCTGGTGCTGGCAACCGGGCGCACCTGGATGCGGGTCCCCGAAACGGTGCGCGTATTGGCACGCGGGCGCTTCCGGCCCGGCGTCAGTGCCAAAGACCTGGGGGCTGTGGGCAGCGCGTAC
>JAAUSQ010000233.1 GCA_012033195.1 Chloroflexaceae bacterium | reverse complement strand
TAACGCGATACCGCCCAGTATAATACCAATCCACGCCAGCCGTCGTTCGTTCATTGCTTCAGTGCTCCTTATCAGTATGTTGTATTTGTTCTCGATGTCTCTTGTGTTCTTCCGTTGAATACACAATAAAGCCGAACTGTGAAGCAATTATGAAGAACTGAGGCAGCAATGTGGGAAGTTCAGCCGCAGCAGCGCGAAGGTGTATACTCTATACCATGCCCCAAAAATAATCATTCCTCTGCAAATGTGTTGCCTGGCTAGCAGTGGTGGCCGAACCAATCACGATCAGCGACGTCGGCAGGGCAGATCCGGTCGCTCGTTGTTGCCCGCACCGCATGCCATGCGGACCACAAGCAATGGTATACTGTACAGTGGATTGCAGTTATATAGTCAGCGTGAGCGGCCTCAAGAACACCGTACTCGTTCCTGTTCCTATGCACGAAGACGACCCTGCCAGGTCTGGTATCAGTCGTCCATGGTGGCGTGTCCCACGACAGAGATCTACAGCGAATCGGAATAACCCCAACGGTAACACTGCAGTCTCTGCGATGGTACTCGTGACGACCTCCGACTCAGAAAGTAACTGGTACCTGCACATCTTTACTGCCGGAAGCGAAACACCGCTCCGGACGCTTGAGTATAGTCATGCTAACGATGCGCGACGGGCCGTGGCAGCTTTGCAACCGGTCTTCCCGCAAGCGAGTTTCAGCGAGCAGATCCGGGATTGACGGCGGGTGACAGCACCAGTCCAGGCAGCAAATCAGCGAGAGCGTGTGGGAGTCGAACCCACCGGCGCGGCTCGTCACCCCGCCCACTGATTTTGAAGACCAGGACAGCCACCGGACCACATCCGCTCTCGTGTACGATTGTATGTCTAGAGGGCGGGTACGTCAAATAGGGCGGGGGTACGGAAGCACAAAGCTGAGGCAAGGAGGTACGGGGGATGCACGCCGCCGGAGAACTGAATTCCACGGCTAGCATAACGAAGCCCGCTTGCGTGGGCGGTGTTCCAGTTTTGCGTGCTGCGTTTTGCGCTTTGCGCTGCCGTACCGCTCGCCGTATATTCTACGTGCGGAAGAAGTCGATCACGCTGCCGCGCTCTTCTTCGCTTGGCATCAGTTCGAGAAAGGTGATGCGGTGCCAGGGATAAATCACAAATTGCACCCCCGGCGTTACCGACGGCACATCTTTGCCGTCGCGCTTGCGCGGGTTGGTCACCCGAATAAACAGATCGCTCGGTTGCGGGTCTTCGTCCATCTCGGCTACAATCGGATCTTCACCAACAACATGCAAAATCACTTTTCGCGGCATGACGTGCTCCTTTCCGGCTGGCTCACTACTGGTGGGGGTCAGTCGAAGTTCAGTTCGACACGTAGCAACAGCGTCCCGAATTTCAATTCGTCGCCGTGGTTCAACAAAACAGGCTGGTTGGGCGCTACTTGTTCGCTATTGACGAATGTGCCATTGGCACTGCCTAGGTCTTCTACATAACACTGTTTATCGCGCACTGCCAGCAGCGCATGCCGCCGCGAGACGCCCGCATCGTAGCCGCCGTAGTTGCTCAAGTCCACATCGGGAATGATGCCGCGCCGCTGGTCGGTACGGCCTACCAGCAGGTTCCGGTTGGTCTCAAGCAGCAGCCGTCGTCCATCGTTGAGCACCACCAGCGTAAAGGCACTCGCCGCCGTCGCTTCGAGGGTACGTGGTGCAGGAACAACCCACTCCTCCGCATCACCCGGCCCTTCCAGCGAGGTCGTTGTTTCCTGGCGCTGCTGACGACCAATCAAGTTGGCCCCACACTCAGTGCAGAAGATCGCTCCGTTCAACTGCTCTGCATCACAGTTCCAACACTTCTGCATGCAGCTTACTCCGCTCTGCTGTATAAATTATACTTTGTCCACCACCCGACATAGCATCTACGTGTCAACGGGGCGCGGTCGTCAGGATTATTTGGCCCCCATCAGTCCGCGTGTCCCGTACTTAATGCGTTTGCGCCCTTCTGCCGATGTGGTGCCTGACTGCAGCAGTTTTGTCGCTTCCTGCTCGATGGTACGCGCCAGTTCGGTTTCGCCCGATTCAAACAGGCGGGTGCCTGCCATCCGCAGCTTGGTCGTTGCCTCTTCGATATTGCCATCGGCGACGGCCTGCCACGCCCGCGCCTGCAAGCGGTAGGCGACTACCTTTTCGAGCCAGCGCTTGACGTTACTATCAACCGATGTGTTTTTTTCGGCCTGCTCTGGCGACACAACCGGGATCTGCACTGTGGTTGCAGCAACTTGCTGTTGTGCATTATTATCGGGCACCGTATACCGAATAGCAAGCTGCAAAATAGACTGTTCACCTTCGGGTAGAGGCGGCACCATCACTTCGAGCAGGAACGAATGCACATCGCCGCTGGTCCAGTCGCCGAGGTTACCGATCCAGGTTTGCGGTTGTTCTTCGCCAATCCCTACCGGAGCAATGAAGGGCTGCACCCGGTCGAGCGACCGCAGCACCCCTTCCGACCGCACCTTGACATACACCTTCACCCCCTGGGCAAACGTGGCATACATGCGCTGCAACTCTTCGGCAAACACCTGCGTCACCTCACGCGGCGAGGTGATATAGTGGGCGCGGCTGTTTTCGTGGGCGGCCATCGTTTCGAGCAGGTCTTCGTTCCACTCGGTGCCAATCCCCAACACAGTCACGCCGATACGCCGTTCCTGAGCGAGCCGGGCAATCTGCACACAGCGCCCCTCGTCGCCATACGTGCGCCCGTCGGTCAGCAACATTACCCGGCTGATACCGCGTACTATCGCCACCCGCCGGATTTCCTGCACGGCCATCGCTAGCCCGGTCGCCATCTCGGTGCCGCCTGCCGCTTCGATGGCACTGACCCGCAGCTTCAGATCGTTTTTATCGAGCACCCGCTGCGCCGGAATAACCACCTCGGCCCGGTCGTTGAAGGTAATCAGCGAGAAATAGTCCCCATTCGACATATGGTCATGATGCGGTGGGTCGCCTCTTTCACCTGTGCCAGTCGTTCGCCACGCATCGACGAGCTACGGTCGAGCACCAGACACAGGTTCAAGGGCAGTTTCGAATCGGTGTGCACAACGCCCTGCGGGGTGGCCTGCAGCAGAATGTAGACCAGTTGCTGCTCACCGCTCGCCGGAAGCACCGAGCGGCTTGTTTTCCATTGCAGTTGGATATCGGCTTTCATCAGCGAGTTCTTTCTACAATGGGCAGCGTGACAACCACAGCAGAAATATTGTCTTCGCCACCCGCCAGGTTTGCCAATGCAATCAGTTCATCACAGACATCCTGGGGCCACGGACTGTGCAGCAGGGCCTGTTGGATCTGTTCTTCCGACAGCATCCCCCAGAGACCATCACTGCACAGCAACAGGTGTGTTGCATTATTGATCGTCTGATACACAAAATCGACCGCGACATGCGGTTGCTGGCCGACGGCCCGATAAAGCTGGTTCCGGTTGGGATGCTCACGCGCCTGCCACGGCTCAAGTTGCCCAAGCTGAATGAGCCGCCCCACGGTAGAATGGTCGTTGGTGAGCTGGTTCAGGCCACCCGGTTCGAGCAAGTACGCCCGCGAGTCGCCGACGTGGGCAATATACACCGCATTGCCAATCAATAGGGCGGCTGTGCAGGTGGTGCCCATATCCGAGTGGTTGTCCTGGGCATATTCCCAGATCACCCGGTTGGCTTCCTGCACTGCCGATACCATCAGGGGTTGCAGCACGGCAGACATATCGTCGTCCATCGCTGGCAGCAACAACTCGGTCACAATCTCTGCCAGCACCGTGCGAATGGCAAGGCGGCTTGCTACATCGCCGCTATCGTGCCCGCCCATTCCGTCGGCGATTACAAACAGACCGAGCGCAAGATCGCGCTGTTCACGCGGCAAGGACGTCACCATTGCAAAGGCACTATCCTGGTTCGATTGACGCACCCGCCCGATATCGCGCAGCACGGCCGCCGCCAGACCTTGCCGCGAACGGTGCAGCGTCACAGATGGTTCGTCATCCAGTTTTGAAGTATCGGTATCGCTGGGTTCTTCGTACGGGCCAGACATTGGCGCGGTTTCCGAGAGGTATTCGTGCAGCCACGGTTCGGCGCGTTCTTCGTCGTCGGGAAAATCGGCCAGTTGCGGCAGCGGGCCAAGCGGCTGCGTTTCTTCCATCCGATTGTGCAACGAGCGGTCGCCGCGTGCCTCCGATTCGGAGTCCGGTTGCCGTCGATCAGCTTGCTGCTCGGCAGTAATATCAGCCAGTGCTGCATGCAGTTCGTCGGTATCGTCGCTTCCAGGCTGACTCTGCTCGGCAGCAATATCAGCCAGAGCCGCCTGGAGTGCTTCGTTCGTTTCGTCGTAAGTACGCTCAGCTTGATCGGGTGGTGCGCGGTCGTCATCGGTTGGCGGCGACGGCTCCGGTTGCGACGGCTCCGGTTGCGTGCTCAACGCAGCACCCGCTTCGGTGCGCATGGTCTCTGCCGGGAGGGGTGCGGTGTGCCCATTGGTCTCAACTGCCAGTTCTGTGCTGGCAGCAGACACAGCCGATTCGTCGGGCAGCACCTCTTCGACCGATTCAGCGGCAGCCTGTTCGTCTGCCGGATTGTCGTTGTTAGCCTGCGTGCATGGCAGGGTATCACGTTGATCAGGCTGCGTCTGCTCAGTTGTTGCGTGCTCTTGCTGCTCAGTTGCGTGTACGTGCGGCAAAGCCGTTGCTCCTCTGTGTACCGCCGGACGGTCCGGCGTGCGGCCTATGCTTTGAGAGCATACACTTTGTAATCCATCGAGCCGATATAGACAATATCGTTGTGGAATGCTGCCGAAGAAACAACCGGCCCATTGGTCTTGTGTTTCCAGGCCAGTTCGCCCGATCCAGCATCGAGTGCGTAGATGTGGCCGTCAATGGCTCCAAAGTAGATGCGTCCATTGTAGTGGCGCGGCGATGATGTAATCTGGCTGCCGGTTTCAAACTTCCACGCCAGCCGTCCGTTTTTCTTTTCGACAGCATACATATTGCCATCGGCGCTTCCCACAAACACCCGTGTGCCAACCACACACGGCGACGAGTTGACGGCATGTCCGGTGCGGAACTTCCACGCGGGCCACCCGCCTTGGGCATCCAGGGCATACAGGTTGTTGTCGGACGAGCCAACAAACACCAGGCCATCGCTCACCGTTGGGCTAGAGATAACTGGTTGTTGCGTTTTCTGTTTCCAGCGGGTACCACCGTTGCGCGGGTCGAGACAGTACACGCTCCCATCGACACCACCAACATATAGCGAGTCCTCTTCAACATGCGAGGTGGAGCGAATAGGCATCCAGAAGCGGGCCTTCCACATCTGAGTACCGCGTGTCCCATCGATGGCATACAGGTGCAGGTCATCGGAGCCAACAAAGACTACACGCTGATACACACGTGGCGAGGAACGGATCGCCTTTTCGGCCCGGAAGACCCACCGCAACTTGCCTGTTCGCAGGTCAATACCATACACACCGCTATCTTCCGAACCGATAATGACCACGTCTTCCCACACATCGGGCGTTGCAGCGACACCGCCTTCTGTGGCATACTTCCAGCGGAACTCGCCCCGATCCAGATCGAGCGCATAGAGGTTGGTATCGTAGCACCCAATCAGCAGCATGCCATCGCTGACACGCGGCGATGAGCGCACTTCATCTTCGCAGGTAAATGTCCAGGCAACCGTCGTTGTGGTATTCCAGTTTTGCACCGCTGGCAATATGGTTGCGGCAACCGGCTTGATGCCAACCGCAGCGGCGACACTGGGCACACTGAGCATGGCCTGCTTCATTTCACGGGCACTCTGCCAGCGTCCGCCGATATCGTACTCCAGCGCCTTAACAACCACCGCTTCCATTTCTGGCGATACCGCCGAATTGAGTGAGCGGATCGGGCGTTCGTGGAAGGTAAACGGCGTTTGCATACGCGGGTCGTCGTTGGTAAGCAGGTGGTGCAGGGTCGCCCCAAGCGCATAAATATCGCCCTGTGGCTCGGCCATACCGCGATACTGTTCGGGCGGGGCGTAGCCTTCGGTACCAATCATGGTGCCTTTGCTGCTGCCACGTTCGAGGGTGCGCGCAATTCCAAAGTCAATCAATACAATCCGCTCTTCCGGGGTGACCAGCACGTTTGAGGGCTTCATATCACGGAACACAATCTCCGGATTGTGATTGTGCAGGTAGTCCATCACATCACAGACCTGCATCGCCCAGTTGCCCACCCGCGCCTCACTGACCGGCTTGCCCGATTCCTGCAAGACCTGATCAAGGTCTTTGCCGTGGATCATTTCCATCACCAGGTAAACGCGCCCGCCCTCTTCGAAGAAGTCGTACACCTTGGGGATGGCTGGGTGGCTGAGCGTTGCCAGCAGGCCCGCCTCGCGCTCGAACATCCGCAGATTAAGCGCCCGGGTCTGTGTATCAGGAGCCGATTGGTACATCTCCTTGATAGCACACACGCGCATCTCGTTGTTGAAGCGCAGCCGTGTATCGCGTCCGACATAGACCACGCTCATACCACCGATGCCCAGCACCGACTCAATTTGATAGCGGTTCTGGAGCAAGGTGCCCTTCTTCAGCGTCTGTGCATACGATGCTTTGCGGCGGCTCTTACTCTCTTCATCAACGTCGTCTTGCTTGGCGGGTGCGGGGCGATTGTTTTCCGCAGGCGGAACCTGCACGCTACGGGTAGTATTGCCCGATGGCGGCATCTGCACGCTGCGGGTAGTATTGCCCGATGGCGGCATCTGCACGCTGCGGGTGGTGTTCCCCGATGGGCGCTGCACCTGTTGGGTAGCATCCTCCGCAGGTTGCTCTTTTGCCGGAAGATTGCGGGTACCTTCTTCAGGGGCGGGTGGTTGTGCGGGGGGCGCGGCGGCATCTGACCCGGCCTGTTGGGGCACTCCCTGCTGTGGATCAGGAGGGTTCGCTGGTCTGGTTAGATGCTTGGTTCCGCCTTTTTTAATCAAGGACATATCTACACCTCATCTACCGGCTACAACACACTAAATTCCGCTTCTGCACGCTACGCAAACGTACTGCATACTGCTGAGTATGTGAGACATAGCCCCCTGTAAACGCTACGTACGTGTGCAATTATCAAGAAATGACAGTTATTGCAGGTATTATAGAAGGTCTATGGAATGAAGGCAACCCCCGCCTTTATTCAATCCTGTATATTATAATCTTGATTATCTTAAAAAAAAGTATAATATCTATCTATCTGCTCCGAAGCATACAAATAGCCTGTTTCCCTTGATAACACGTACCTTATCAGCGAGAGCGGCAAGCCAGATGATAGGCTGCCGCTGCTCGCCACACGAAGATGCCGTCGATCACGCCTCACGCCGACGGGGGCGCGGTCGGTCGCCGCCCCGGTCGCCGCCGCCACTGCGCG
>JAAUSQ010000232.1 GCA_012033195.1 Chloroflexaceae bacterium | reverse complement strand
GATCACTATGCTCGCTCAGTTTGCTGCAAGAAGCGCTGGTGACAGTCCGCAATGGGCGCTATGTGGTGCCCGTCCGTGCCGACAAGCGCCGCGCGCTACCTGGCATTGTGCAGGATCAGTCGGCCAGTGGAGCGACCCTCTATATTGAACCGCTGGCAGTCGTGGAACTCAACAACCAGTGGCGCGAGGCACAGCTCGCCGAGCAGAAAGAGATTGAGCGCATTCTGATTGCCATCTCCGAGCAGGTTGGGCGTGATGCCGAGGCGATTGTCACCGGCATTGAAGCACTCGCCGTGATTGACCTGGGGTTGGCGCAGGCCCGCTATGCCTATACGCTGCGCTGTGTTGCTCCCGAACTGACCGACCTCACCACGCGCACCTATCCGCTGCCCGCGCCCGATGAAACAGCGCTTGCCAGTGTGCCATCTCCCGCTGCGCCACTCCTGCTGACAGCAGCACGCCACCCGCTGCTCAATCAGGAGACGGTGGTACCGATTGATATCTGGCTTGGTGACCCGTTCCGCATTCTGATGATTACCGGCCCCAACACGGGCGGCAAGACCGTTGCGCTCAAGACGGTTGGCCTGCTGGTGCTGATGGCGCAGGCGGGTCTCCACATTCCCGCCCGCGAACCGGCCCGCTTGCCAATCTTTCAACAGGTCTTTGCCGATATTGGCGATGAGCAGAGCATTGAGCAGAGCCTCAGTACTTTCTCGTCGCATATGACCAACATCATCAGTATTCTCGAAGCCATCGAGCAGTTGCCGCTGCCCCCCTCCGACGACGGCCCCCACCTCGATGATAGCACGGTTATTCCCGCCGCGATCAGCCCCACGCTGGTGCTGCTCGATGAACTGGGCGCAGGCACCGATCCGGTTGAAGGGTCGGCACTGGCCCGCTCAATCGTCACGCGCCTGCTCGAACGTGGCTGTCTGGCGGTATCCACCACGCACTTTGCCGAACTCAAGGTATTTGCCCACAACACGCCCGGTGTGCAGAACGCCTCGGTTGAATTTGATGTTGAAAGCCTCGCCCCCACCTACCGCCTCACGATTGGCCTGCCAGGACGCTCGAATGCGCTGGCGATTGCACGCCGCTTGGGGCTGGATGCCGGGTTGATCGAGCGGGCGCGGGCAACCATTGTACGCGAAGAAGCACAGATCGAAGACCTGCTGGCAGACATCCGCCGCGAACGCGAAGCAATGCAAGCCGAACGGCAACGCGCCGCCGACCTGCGCGAGGATGCCGAGAAGTACCGCGAACGCCTCGCCGCCGAACTGTACGCCTTTGCCGAACAGCGCGAGGCCAGCCTCGAAGCGCTTGAGCGTGAGATTGAGGCCGAACTGCGCGAACTGCGTGCCGACCTGCGTCGCCAGCGCGGAAGCTCACGCAGCGCCGACATTGCGCGGCAGTGGAGCGAAGAGGCCGAGCAGCGCGTGCAGGCCGTGCGCGAACGCCTGCACGCACACGGGCAACCATCCGCTGCCGCACAACTGGTCCAGCCCCCCACGCCACAAGCGCCGCGCCCCTTGCAGGCAGGCGATACCGTGCTGGTGCGTTCGGTCGGGCTGATCGGTGAAATACTCGATATTGACGACGACGACGACGAGGCCGATGTGCAGGTGGGCGGCTTCCGCATGCGAGTAGGCTTGAACGAACTGCGCCGCCAGAAACACGGCGACCAGAGCGACGAACCAGCGCGCACCTATAGCACCGAACAGCGCACTATTACCCTGCCCCCCATGCCCGATGTCTCGATGTCGTTTGATATGCGTGGCTGGCGGGCCGCCGAAGTCGAAGAAAAACTGGATCGATACCTGAACGATGCCTACCTTGCCGGGTTGCCCAGTGTGCGCCTGATCCACGGCAAAGGCTCCGGGGCATTGCGGCAGGTCGTGCGTGATATTGTGCGCCAGCATCCGCTGGTCAATTCGTTCAGTGGGGGCGGTGCCGATGGTGGCGAAGGTGTGACCATTGCCCGCCTAGTGGAGCGTTGATCATGTCGCAGGCTCTGGTACTGTTGCTGCTTTTTCTGGCACTGGTGGTGCCCATTATCGGGGCGTTGGCGGTGCGCCTGCTTGCCGATCGGCTTTCGGAAGAATATACCGTGATGGCGAGTGTACTGGTGGTTGCCGTCGCGATTATCAGTGTGTTTGCCCTGGCTAATCGTAATATCGACCGCATACAGATCGGCAACCTGAACCTTGTGCTGCCCGTGGCACGCCCTGCCGCCATGATCGAAGCGATTGAGGCCGCGCCCCCCGAATTGCCAGCAACACCGCTGCCGCCGACTGACACACCGCTACCCACTGCTACGCCATCGCCATCGCCTAGCGCGACAGCAACGACAACCCCCACTGCTACGCTCACGCCAACGCTGACCGTCACCCCCACTGCTACGCTGACGATTACGCCGACCGCAGCGCCCACCATTACCCCCACCGCTACCGCTACGCTCACGCCAACCAGTACCACTGTGCCCGTTGTTTTAGAACCGCAGCCGCTGGAACCTGCAGAACTGCCTGAAGAATCCGTTATATATGTAGTAGAAGAAGGTGATACGTTACTGAGTATTGCCGAACAATTTGGCGTCACGACCGAAGCACTGCTCGAAGCCAACAACCTGACACCAGAAGAAGGCGACGCCCTCAGCATAGGTCAGGAGCTGATTATTCCATGAAAAACGATCATCCTGTAAAGCGGCACCTGCTGCACGTGGCTGGTGTCGGCCTTGGCATCGTCTGGCTCATCATCTGTGTGGTTGTGCCTGGTGCGCTGGCAACCCCCCCTCCCACCACCGAGGCGGTTGTAACGCTGCCGGTTGGCCCGGTAACGATGCCCACCAGCCTGCCCGATCATCTGCCCGCGATTGTTGGCTACAGTGCCTACACCGTCGCCGAAAACCAGACCTTAGAAGAGATTGCCCTGCTTGCGGGCAGCGATCCGCAGCTTATTCGGGGCTACAATAACCTGATCGGTGAGGCGCTCCCCGGTCGCCCACTGATCATTCCGCATCTTGCAGGCTACGAACATACGCTTGTTGCACAGCCCCTGCTGGTCTTACGGGGCAACAGCGACCGCCCCTGGGTCGCGCTTACGCTGGATGCTGGCGCGGGCAGCGAGCCAACCGCGCAAATCCTGGCGGCACTGCGTGAGCGTGATATGCAGGTAACCTTTTTCCTGACTGGACGCTGGATTGATGACAACCCCGACCTGACCCGCCAGATTGTTGCCGATGGGCACGAAGTAGCAAACCATTCCTACTCGCACCCCGACTTCCGCGAATTGAGCGACGAAGAGATTATCACACAGCTTGCGATGACCGAACGTGCTCTGTACGAGGCAACCGGCAAGCAGGCCCGACTCTACTTCCGCCCGCCCTTCGGTGCCTACGATCAGCGGGTGTTGCTCCAGGTGATCGGGCAGGGATATATGCCGATATACTGGACACTCGACAGCCTCGACTCGATTGGCCCCACCAAGTCGCCCGCCTTTCTGGTTGAGCGGGTGACCGATACCCTCTCCCCTGAAGAATTGCGCGGCGCAATCATCCTGATGCACTGCGGCAGCCAGGCCACCGCCGAAGCGATGCCCGCCATCCTGGATCGCTTCACGGCGATGGGGCTGGAAGTACGCACCCTGAGCGAGGTATTGGGGCGATAGAAGCGCACCGCGCACAGTGCAAAACTGAAACATCGCCCCGGCGGGGCTTCGTGGCTCAGCCCGGTTATTGATGGACGGGCCGCATTCCCACACCCCGCACCCCCTTGAAGCGTGCGGTACGATATAATAAGAAATACCATTTATTGCTTTCTGAAATTGCAAAGGAGCCGCTGTGGAGAGAATACGCACGCTCGAACGCCGTCCGCAGGTCAAACAGGCTGGCCCGCCGCCGCTGCTGGTGATGCTGCACGGCTTTGGCAGCAACGAAAACGACCTGATGGGTATGGCCCCCTACCTTGATGAACGCTTCCACATCATAAGCCTGCGGGGGATTTTTAGCCTGGGAAGCTGGATGGGCGCGGCGTGGTATATTCTGAATGGCACCCCTGGCAACTTGATTCCGACCCGGAAAGCCGCGCTCACGCCATCGTCGTGCTGCATAAGTTTTTGTCCGACCTGCCCGCCCGCCTCAATGCCGACCCGCGCCGCATGTACCTGCTTGGTTTCAGTCAAGGGGGTGATATGGCGCTGGCGCTGGCGCTCGCAGCACCCGACCTAGTGGCAGGGGTTGCCGTGCTCAGTGGCTACCTCGGCACCGATACGCTGCCCGATGTGCAACCGGAAGCAGTGCGCCATCTGCATATGCTAGTGCAGCACGGCACCGCCGATGCTGTGGTAAGTGTGGCGCAGGGGCAGCGGGTGCGCAACTTCTTGCAGGGCCTGCCCGTTGCGCTCACCTATGCCGAATACCCGATTGACCACAGTGTACATCAGGATGGCTTCGCGGTACTGCGGCGCTGGCTCACCGAACGCATTGATGAGACAGAACAGGCCAACAGAGACGAATAAGGGCGCACCACCCGGTGGTACGCCCCTCTCCTCAAACGCTTTTGAAAAAAGATCAGGATTTGTAATAGGAATGAGATTTAATTTTTAAGCCGATCTCTACAAATGCAAATCATCTAATGTTCAAGTCGTAACAGATTTGTTTATACTGGTTATTGCAAGAAGTGTGCCAGCGTTGCAGTGAAGGTATTCAATGCACACTCGATGTTTGAACTATCAATATCATAGCAACATTATATAAGATAATCATTTGCAGAGTGTTAACAAAGTATTGGCAAAGATGAGAGAAAAATGAGAGCGCCCTCGCCTGTCAGGAGAACCGTTCATTATGACAACTATCCCATTCGGTGACCTGCGCCGTCAGAACACTGGTCTGCATGACGAACTCAATGCCGCCCTGCTGCGCGTACTTGAGAGTGGCTGGTACATTCTCGGTAGTGAAGTAGCCGCCTTCGAGCACGAATTCGCCGCCTTCTGTGGCGTGCAATACTGCATCGGTGTGGCGAGCGGAGCCGAGGCGCTGTACCTCGCACTGGCCGCGCTTGGTATTGGCACGAACGACGAAGTAATTACTGTATCCAACGCCTGCACCTACCAGACCGAGGCCATTTTGCAGGCCGGTGCTCATCCGGTCTTTGTTGATGTATATCTATCTACGCACAACCTCGACCCGGCCCGGATTGCGGCTGCGATAACCCCCCGCACCCGCGCCATTATGCCAGTGCATCTATATGGCAGGCTTGCCGATATGGAAGCGATCAACCGCATTGCCAGCGCATACGGGCTTGCCATCGTAGAAGATGCAGCGCAGGCTCACGGTGCGTGGCGGGTCGATGCCGCCGGACAACCGCAGCAAGCCGGATCACTGGGTACGCTGGCGTGTTTCAGCTTTTATCCTACCAAAAACCTGGGGGCGCTTGGTGATGGCGGTGCAGTTGTCACCAATAACGAACAGCTTGCCGAACAGGTACGCAGGCTGCGGCAGTATGGCTGGGGCAGCAAATACATCACCGCCGAGCGGGGCGGGCGCAACTCGCGCCTCGATGAATTGCAGGCAGCACTGCTGCGGGTCAAGTTGCCGCATGTATCAGCCTGGAACGATGCGCGGCGCGAGCGGGCCGCATGGTACACCGACCTGCTACGGGATACGCCGCTGAGCCTGCCCCCCGATGAGCCGGGACATGTGTACCATCTGTATGTAGTGGTTGCCGAAGATAAAGCCCAGCGTGATGCTCTGCGTGAGCACCTGAAGGCGGCAGGCATCGGCAGCGCTATTCACTACCCGGTGCCGTCCCATCTCCAGCCCGTCTATAGCGAATGGCTCACACCGCAGCAGCCAACCATTCGCCCACAGGGAGCGGGCACCCTGCCCTATACCGAAGACTTGGCCCACCGGATTCTGTCGCTGCCGCTTTACCCCGAACTGACCCACGCCGAGGTTGCGCAGGTCGCCGCAGCGATCCACGCCTTTTTTGATGCACAGGCACAGGTAGAACACTGAGCCTCGATGCGTCGGTCATTGCGTCAGCCGTTGTGCCTCTGCTACAATCATCTGATCGATCAGCCACTCCACCGGGGCGCGGTCGTCGGTGAAGGGCCGCATCTGCTCTGGTGCAGGCACAAACTCGCGCACTGGCCCCGCACCCTCGTGCAACGCCCAGTACATCACCAACCCTAGCGAGGGGTGCGTCATCTGCTCGGCGTTGGCAGCAAAATGCGCTACTCCATCGCCCATCGGACGCGCCACCCCCACCACCATGGCATTCGAGGCGGGGCGGTCGCCGCGTGTATCAATGATAAAGACCTGCGGAAAGACCTGCTGCATGGTGCCCGCCAGTGCATTGACCAGCCGTTCATCGCCGCCCGGAGAACGCGCTACATTCACCATCACCACGCCATCGGGCGCGAGGTGTGCCCGTACTTCCGCAAAGAACTCAACTGTTGTGAGATGAAACGGAATGTACGGCTGATGGTAGGCATCAACACCAATAATGTCATAGGTGCGCTCGGCAGGGAGCCGCGCCAGCCACGCCCGCGCATCGGCAACGTGCATCGTGTAGTTGGGTGCGGCAGGCGTACCCGCTGACAGGTCGAAATGCTGGCGGGCCATCGCCACAATTGCCGGGTCAATTTCGACCGCATCAATCTGCATCTCTGCGCCATAGGTTGCCAGCATCTGCATCGGCACCGTGCCCGCTGCCGCTCCCAGCATCGCCATACTACGAATACTGGACGGGTCGCGCTGTGGGTAGAAGTAGGGCGCAACGGCGAAATAGTCCCACGGCCCGCCATCCGTCAGCAGGTCGAGCGGGTCGCCAGTCTCGCGGTAGCGCAGCCGATAGATGGAATGCAGGGCGTGCCCCTCGTTGAGCAGCAGGCTATGGCGCATGTCGGGCAGCGGGTCATCCAGGTAGCGCACCTCCTGCCGCACCACCTGAATATAATTGTGGCTCGACTCGGCCTCGGCCAGCAGTTCGCAGCGGTAACACGTCGCGGCGCGAATAGTGCCGCCGCCTGCCAGCGTCAACCACGCCAGCCCGCCCACCGCCGCCGCCAGCAGCCAGTAGCGCCAGTCGCGCACACCGGGCAACGCCACCAGCAGCAGAAAGGCCGCAAACAGATACAGCGTGCGGGTGGTGCCAATCCAGGGGATCAGGAGCAGCACCGTGCCAAACGTGCCCACAATCGAGCCGAGCGTGGACAGCGCCGAAATGCGCCCCGCCACGCGGCCTGCTGCCGCTACGCCCTGCCCACTCTCGTGCAGCGCTAGCCGCACTGCAAACGGACTGACCGCAGCCAGCAGCAGCACCGGAGCCGCAAACAGCAGCACCGCCCCACCAAGCGCCGCCAGAAAATTGCCCGCTGCAAAGCTGAGGAACGCCTGTTGTGCCGCCGCCAGCACCGGACGGGCCAGCGTGGGGATGACACCACAGCATAGACCCGCCCATGCAATCAACCGGAACAGCACACGCGGGTCGGGGTCACGGTCGGCGAGCCAGCCACCAAGCCAGTAGCCCGCCGCAAGATACAGCAGCGTTGAGCCGATCACTACCGCCCAGATTGGTTGTGAGGTTCCAAAAAAGGGCGCTAGCAAACGCGGCATCACCATTTCGATGCCAAGCGTACCGATGCCCGCCAGAAAGACGATCACCAGCAATTGACGTGGCGATGCTGCGGTGGTGTGTCCACGCATCTCTAACTGCTCAGTGCGCCAATCAG
>JAAUSQ010000231.1 GCA_012033195.1 Chloroflexaceae bacterium | reverse complement strand
GTTTTGCGAGACTTGCGCATATTGGCGACACATTGCCATGCTATAATGATTATATGGTACATACAATCCTGCTGGTTGAAGATGAGGCAACGCTTGCCGAAACGCTGCGCTATAACCTGGAGCGCGAAGGCTATAGTGTGCTATATGCGGCAGATGGCATCCAGGGGTTAGAACTCGCCCGCCGCGAGTGCCCCGACCTGTTAATCCTGGATGTTATGTTGCCGCGCCTTGATGGTTTTTCGGTATGCCGTATCCTCCGGCAGGAGAGCGATATGCCAATTATTATGCTGACCGCTCGGCAGGATGAAGTTGACCGCATCGCTGGCCTCGAACTCGGAGCCGATGATTATGTCAGCAAGCCCTTCAGCCTCGGTGAATTGCTGGCACGGGTGCGGGCTATTCTGCGGCGTACTGAGCGCCGACCGGCTACCAACAACCGAGAAATTCTAGAAGCTGGCGAGTTGCGGATCGATGCCAAGAGCCGCCGCGCCTGGCGGAATGGCGACGAGTTGAGCTTGCCCCAGAAAGAGTTTGATCTGCTGACCTGTCTGGTACGCAATCGGGGCATCGCGCTCTCGCGTGACTTGCTGCTGGAACGGGTGTGGGGCTTCGACTTTCTGGGCGATAGTCGTACCGTCGATGTACACATTCGCTGGTTACGCGAAAAAATTGAAGCGAACCCGGCCCATCCGCGCTACATTCAGACCGTGCGCGGCGTGGGGTACCGTTTTGAAGCACCAGTTTCCGATTATGTAGCCGAAGATAATGGGTAGCGCATGCTCAGATTGCCATTAACTACCGACCAGCGTACCGAGTACTCCCGACTGACTGTTACACCTGATATGGATTTTCCGCACCTCTTTTTAGTTGTTGCCGACGCACTTGACTCCGGTCTGGTGATTGTCAATGCGGAACGCACTGTCTGCTATATCAATCGCCGTGCCGAAGAGATTCTAGAAGTGCGTGCCAACCTTGCCAGTGGCCACGGCCTGATTGCACTGCTGCGTGATTATCAAGTGGATGCCCTAGCAAGCGAGGTGCTGCACGACCACGAACGCCGCGAGACGACGATCCAGACCCCACTGAGCAAGCGGACGTTGCGGGTACGCTGTAGCCCGCTGCTGCTAGATAGTACCCTGACGGGTGCGTTGTTCCTGATCGAGGATGTAACCCATATTAGCCAGCTTGAGCGGTCGCGGCGCGATATGGTTGCCAATGTTTCGCACGAACTGCGTACCCCGTTGGCCTCGCTCAAGTTGCTAGTGGAAACGCTGCAATCCGACCCACCCGCCCCGGTGCGGCGGCGCATGCTCGGACAGATTTCGCACGAAGTGGATGCGGTAACGCAACTTGCCGAAGAACTCCACGAACTCTCGCAGATCGAGTCGGGGCGGGTCACTATTCAGCTTGCCCCTACCAGCATTGGTCCGGTCATCGAACGCGCCCTCAATCGCATTCGCCCGCAGGCCGAGCGCAAGAATATTCTAGTGCAGGCAATTATCATTGACAATCAGCTTCCTGTCTTGATCGACAATCGCCGCATCGATCAGGTCTTGCTCAATCTGCTGCACAATGCGGTCAAGTTTACATCCGACGGCGGACAGATTACGGTACGCACTCAGACGCTCTATGTTGATGAGACGGGCACCTGGCAAACTGAACCTGCTGTATCACGCGACAATACACCAACCACTGCGCTTGAACTGCCCGACCTGTCCGGCTTCACGTCGCGATTACCAGTTATCCATTCGGCGGGGCTGTGGATGCTGATCAGCATCAGCGATACCGGTATTGGTATCCCAACCGAAGAACTGCCGCGCATTTTCGAGCGCTTCTACAAAGTTGACCGTTCGCGCAACCGCAATGCTGGCGGCACTGGTCTGGGCCTTGCCATCGCCAAACACCTGATCGAGGGGCATGGCGGGCGGCTGTGGGCCGATAGCCGTGAGCGCTACGGCAGCACGTTCCACTTCACGCTGCCCGTGGGGTAAGTCCAGGTGTCACCCCACCGTTGCCACCCGTCCCCGGCGCTCAAGCACCCGGCTCATACACGAAGCCTCGTTGGGGCTACACACCCTATCGCCCCTCGCCCTTTGCCCCTACCTGTAGCTCATATCTGGCTGCGGATATCGAAGGGGCTGAGTTCTTTTGCATATGGACACCGCCGCGATTGTCGGTGATAGTCGCCATAATCCAGCCACCGTGTGCGCCGAATTGCTGGCGCAGTCGGTAGCGCATCAGACGGCTGGGGTGTGCCCCCTCGATCAAACCATACAGACCGAGACCGCCAAAGTTGCGCCCCCACGCCACCGCGCCCATCTCCTGCATTACTGCAAGTACCTGCTGTGTCTCTTCCGAGAGCACCACGCCATGCCCTGCCCGTAGCAGTGCCGCTTCAGTCTGCTGGCGTACCAGTGTGAGCGCCTGTGCAAACAGCGCAACATCGTTCTGCTGTACGGCGGTAGCAAGCTGTGCACCCGCTTCGGTGTTATCCTCCAGGAAGGGCGCAGCCTGAAACAGCGCATTGGTGTGCTGGTCTTCCAGGGTGGGGGGCGTATGGTTGGACACACGCGGCAGGTAAAACACAAAGGCCCATGCTTCTTTTTCAGGGTGCGCTATCTCGTAGCGTTGCACCACCGGCGGCACCACACCAGGCGGCACACCCAGATCAAGCAGCACCAACCCACCGCGATCAAACGCCGCTATGCTCAGGGCGTGGCGTGGCTCCAGGCCAAGCGCCGACACCAGTGCGGCGGTCTCCGTCGGCAGATTGTGCATGGCTGCTAGCAAACGCGCCACGCTCAACCCCAACACACCATCGGAGCCGAGGCCCATGTATGCCGGTGTCGCCAGTTCAATCTCAATATCGGTTAGCTTTGATAGCTGATGATAGGCCCGAAAACGATGGGCGTACACGGTGGCAAGGTCGGCCCGCGCCCCGGTCACCTGCGCCGTGCGTCGCGCAAAGCCAAGCAGATGCATCGGCGGGTGCTGCACTGCCACCCCCAGCAGACACATTTTGCGGGTGCCCCCTGCCTCGATACACACGAGGCCAAGCGGCAGGCTGCACGGTGCGCCCACTTCCATATAAGTTTGTAGTTTCTGGTTCATGCGCGATAGTATTCTATCACCCTGGATGATGGCGACATAGCAATGCCCGTTAATTCGAGCTATAGAACTTTGTCTCGCGAATGTCGCGCAGTTCGTGGCCCTCGATGCTCGTGATGAGATCGAGCAACTCCTCGCGGGTGCAGCCCTGGATCTTAAACAACACATCCCAGTAGTTCTCTTTGCGGGGCGCACGCACGTTGCCCATCGCCATAATGCCCCATCCCCGGTCGGCAATCGCCTTGGTCAGCTTCACAAACTCACCCTTGCGGCTTGGCACCCGCACTGTTACACGCCAACCTGGTTCGGCGGCCCCCAGGATTTTGCGCAATTCCAGCAGCAAGTCGTTGTCGGTGATCAGGCCACGCACAATGCCCTGTTCGGTCACGACCAACCCACCCACACGAGTCCGGATCATCTTTTCGGCGGCATCTTCCAGCGTAGCATCCGGGTTGATCGTCTGCAACTCCGGCTCTTTAATCATCACCTTCTCAACCGTCAGGTCGTTCAGGTAGCGCGTAATCTCCCACACATCCAGGCTTGCCAACCGTTCGGGGGCAATCGACAGGCGCGGCGGCGTGATCATCCCCAGTAGCCGCTTGCCATCGCCCACCACGGGCAAATAATAAATACCGTTCTCAACCAGAATACGTTGTGCCTCAGTGACCCGCTTGTGCGGTTCGACCATAATCGGGTGTTGCAGCATGTATTCCTTCACTAACATGATGTCCATTCTCCTGTGTTGGCACTGTTTCCTGGTCGGACAGGTTAAACACCGAGTCAACGTTTCGCAACTGTTCCAGCGGAATATGACAATAAATCCGATGTCCATCACCCGCATCACGCCACGGCGGGGTTTCCACCTCGCATATTTTACCACCCTCCGGCAGCATCACCCGGCGCGGGCAGCGTGTATGGAAACGGCACCCACTCGGCGGGTTCAGCGGGCTTGGCACCGAGCCTTCGAGCCGGATATGCTCCTGCTTGATCGTCGGGTCGGGAACGGGCACCGCTGCCAGCAGCGACTCGGTGTAGGGGTGGTAGGGCGGCGCATAAATCGCTTCCGAAGGGCCAATCTCTACAATCTCACCCAGGTACATCACGGCGATATAGTCGGAGAAGAAGCGCACCACGCTCAAATCGTGGGCAATAAAGATCATGGTGGTACCATAGGTCTGCTGAATTTCTGCCAGCAGGTTAAGCACCGCCGCCTGCACCGATACATCCAGCGCCGATACTGGCTCGTCGCACAGCACCAGATCGGGCCGCCCAGCGAAGGCGCGGGCAATGCCTATACGCTGCTTTTCGCCGCCGCTAAGTTGATTGGGCAGCCGATTGTAATAGTGCTCATCGAGCTTGACGGCCCGCAGTAGCCGGATAACCTCATCGCGCACCTGATTGGATGGCACCACCTTGAAGCGGCGCAGCGGGCGCTCGATCTGCTTGCCCACCGGGTAGGTCGGGTTCATGGTAGCATTCGGGTTCTGAAAGACCATCTGCAACTCGCGGATCAGGCTCATATCACGGTTCGCTACTTTGTTTTCAGGGCGAAACCCATAAACTCAACTTTACCGCCGCTCTGTTCCTCCAGGCCGATAATCGTTTTGATCAGCGTGCTCTTGCCACAACCCGACTCACCCACTACACCCAGCGTCAACCCTTTGGGGATGCTGAACGACACCCCATCCACCGCCTTGACATACTCCTTCTTCCCCAGACCAAGCAGGCTCAGCGGCGACGAGTCGGAGTGCTCGTAGTACGTCCGCAACGCATCAACATCAAGGATAGTCTCGCGGCCTTCCACCGACACTGCGCTGACGGGCACCAGGTCTTCGGTGGGTTGCCACTGGTCAGGGTTGATCTCTTCGGCAAACAGACAGCGTGCGTAGTGGTTGGGACTCACCTGCCGAGACTTGATCTTCTGTTCGCGGCACGCATCACGCGCATAGTCGCAGCGCGGTTCAAACACACACCCCGGCGGCAGGTTGCGCGGCGATGGCACCCGGCCCCGGATCGGGTAGAGCACACTACTCGACTTGCTGCGACCCAGACGCGGTACACAGCGAATAAGGCCCTGGGTGTAGGGGTGGCGCGGGTTGGTGAATATTTCTTCAACACTTGCCATCTCCACCACTTCGCCCGCGTACATCACCGCCACCCGGTCGCAGACACGCGCTACCACGCCGAGATTGTGACTGATGAACAGGATGGCCGTATCAAACTCGCGGCGTAGGTCATCCACCAGATCGAGCACGGCGGCTTCTACTGTTACGTCAAGTGCTGTGGTAGGCTCGTCCATCAACAGCAAGGCCGGGTTGTTGAGCATCGCCATTGCAATGACGACGCGCTGCTGCTGCCCCCCAGAAATCTGGTGTGGGTAGCGATCCATCACCTTTTCGGGCACGGGCATATTCACCTTCCGCAGCATCTCAACGCAACGTTCCCATGCTTCAGCCTTTTTCAGATTGCGATGCACACGCAGCACCTCGATCATCTGGTCGCCGATCCGCAGCACCGGATTGAGCGAGGTCATCGGGTCTTGATAGACCATAGCTATCTGGTCACCACGCAGGCGGCGCAACTCTTCGGCGCTGCGGCCCACCAGCGATTGGCCCTGAAAATAGATATTGCCCCCCGCGATCTTGCCGTTGCGCCCCAGGTAGTTGACCATTCCGAAGGCGACGGTGCTCTTACCACAGCCCGACTCGCCGACGATGCCGAGTGTCTCGCCCCGGTAGATTTCAAACGAGACATCCCGCACGGCCCGTACTTCTCCCGCACGGGTCTCATACGAAATGGCGAGATGTTCGACTTTGACAACCGGCTGGGTTGCCCTATCTTGCTCACTTATCATGACATATCCTCCGTATCATCGGCTGGTGAAGGGTGCGGCGTGCGCCCATACCAATGGGCCTACCGATAGCGTGTTGACTCCTCCGATAAGCCGTCGGCAATCAGGTTCAGGCCCACCACCACCATTGCAATGGCAATCGACGCAAAGAGCGCCTCCCATGGCTTGCCACCTTGAATGGAACTCCGACCCGCCTGCACAATGCTGCCCCAGTCGGGCGAGGGCGGCGGCAGGCCCAGCCCCAGAAATCCAAGTGTTCCAATTGAAAAGACCGCATAGCCCATGCGTAGCATGGCATCGATAATAATCGGGCCGCGTGCATTGGGCAGAATCTCCACAAACATGATGTACCACGCGCTCTCGCCCCGCGTCTGCGCGGCTGCAATATAATCGCGTGTTTTGATATCAAGCGTAAGCCCGCGCACCAACCGCGCAATGCCAGGCGCACCAGCGATGGTGATAGCGATGACCACGTTGGTTGCCGAGGCACCGAGTGCGGCGATAATCACCAGATACAGCAGGATCTGCGGAAAGGAGATCAGCGCATCAAGCACGCGCATCATCACTTCGTCGATCAGCCCGCCAAAGTAGCCCGCGACCAATCCCATAGTGCCGCCAACTGCCAGCGCAATCAGCACCGAGATCGGCGCAAGCGTCAGGATCGGGCGGCACCGTAGGCCATACGCGCCCATAGATCGCGGTTACGAGTATCGGTGCCGAGCCAGTGCTCTGCCGAGGGCGGCGCAAGCCGTTGCCCACGGAACTGCTCAAATGGCGAGTAGCGGGCCAGCCACGGTGTTGGCTCGTAACGAGCGGAGCCAACCCAGCACCCTGGCGAGATAATGCAGTCATCGGCAAAGAGGGCAACAATCACCCAGAACCCAACCAGGATCAGCCCGACTAGCGCAGTCTTTGAGCGCCAGAAGACCGAAAGCGCTTCGAGCGTGTGGGTTACAAACGATGGTCGCCGTGGAACAGGTGGAACAGTTGGACGGGTGCCCGCTGTCCCTTCGATACTAGCCATAGCCAGAACTCCTCAAATTACTACGAATAACGGATGCGCGGGTTGAGGTAGACGTAGATCATATCTGCCAACAACTGCGACACCACGGCGATCACCACCAGAATCATTGTTGCCGCCTCAATCGCAAAAACATCTTTGCTCAGCGCTGCATCCAGCACATAGCGCCCCAGGCCCGGATACCCATACAGCGTTTCGACCACCACAATACCGCCCACCAGCCAGTTGACATGCAGCATAATCACGGTAATTGGCGCTAACAACGCATTGCGGAGCGCGTGGCGAATGACAACCATATGGTAGGGCAACCCCTTCAAGATAGCCGTGCGGATATAATTGGTACGCATCACCTCAACCATACTGGCCCGCGTGACACGCAGCACATAGCCCAGTTCAATCAGCATCAGGGTGAGCACGGGCAACACCAGCATCCCCGGTCGGTCGAAGATAGACACACCCGGCGGCAGCACGACCGCACCAGGAAACCAGCCCAGCCACACCCCGAAGATCACAATCAAAAAGACACCACTGGCGAATTCGGGGGTTGCAGTGGCTACCAGGCTGACAATAGAGAGTGAACGGTCAACGCCATTGCCTTCGTTCAGGCCCGCTATCACCCCGAACACCAGCGAGATCGGCATAATGATCAGGAAGGCTACCCCGGCTAGGAACAGCGTATTGATCAGGCGGGGCATGAGTGTATCGGAGACAGGTTGCCGTGTCTGGAACGACACGCCCGGATCGCCCGGATCAGGCCCTTTTGCAGTGGAATGTAGCGCACGGGCGCACCGGGCAGGCTCACCCAGCCAGCC
>JAAUSQ010000230.1 GCA_012033195.1 Chloroflexaceae bacterium | reverse complement strand
GTCGGGGCGGGGCTGGCTCGCCGGGGGGCGACGTGCTCAGGCGGGGGCGCAGGCGCGTGCAGGGCGGCATCCAGCTTGCGCAGCATCTCCTTAACTACCTGCTCGACGTGCGCGGCGGTAATGCGCCCGTCGGGGGCGGTTTCCACCGCCTGTTGCCACGCGGCTCGCTGCTGCGCCACATCCTTCAGCCGCGTAAGCGGGCGGGCCTGCGCTTCGTTCTGGGGCACCACCAGCGGGGCCGCCGGTGGGTCGCCCGTTTTGTCTGCAATTGCAGACACCACCTGCGAGGCGTTCATCAATTCATAGGCACGCGGGCGGCTGATGCCCCAGCGGTCGGCGCAGTAGGCTTCAAAGGTGCGGTATTCAATCCGATACAGTTCCAGGTCGCGGATGCGTACCAGGGCCGTGCCCACCTCAAAAAAGGTTTTCAGCCCGCGCTCGATGATAGCTTCACATTGCACCAGCGCATCCATCTCTGAGAGGCTCAGTTCGGTGTCGGTGCCGCGCTCGATAGGCGCAGGCGCAGCAGTGCCCAGCATCCCATCCAGCCCACGCCCGCGCCGCACCGGGGGTGCCAGGTCGCTGGTAAAGGCTGCGAGGTCGCTGGCCCGGTCGCGTCGTCGGTTCATCGGTCTACCTCCTGTGCCAGTTCAATATAGGCCAGTGCGCCGGCGCTGGTCGGGTCGGTTTCGAGCACCGGCTGCCCCGTGACGGGCGCTTCTTTGAGCTTTACATTTTCGGGGATCACCGCTTGATACACCAGGTCGCCGTAGCGCTCGCGGATGTGGTCTTCGATAGTTTGCACCATGCGCTGCCGTCGGTCGGCCATCGTACAGAGAATGCCGCCAATTTCGAGCAGCGGGTTAATTTCCTGCATCAGCACAATGGTATGCTGGAGTTGCGCCATCCCCTTGAGCGCATACACTTCGGTTTGCAGCGGGATTAGCACCTCGGTTGCCGCCGCCAGCGCATTGAGCGTACAGAGGCCCAGGCTGGGCGGGGGGTCAATCAGAATATAATCGTAGGCGGCCCGAATGGGGGCCAGCGCCTTCCGCAGCAGCGTTTCGCGCCCAATCTTGCCGGCCAGTTCCAGCTCGGCAGCCGCCATATCCAGCGTCGCGGGGATGAGGTCGATATGGTCGCGGACCGGCTGCACTGCAAAGCCCGCGCCCTGTTCGGGGTTGAGCAGCACCTCATAGGATGTATTGGCTTGCTCGTTCGGATTGAGGCCCCAGCCCATCGTGAGGTTGCTCTGGGGATCAAGGTCAATCAGCAGCACGCGCCGCCCGCGTTGGGCCAGTGCTGCGCCGAGGTTCTGGGTGGTGGTGGTTTTGCCCACGCCCCCCTTCTGGTTTGCCAGGGCAATAATGCGTGTCATCGTGTTTCCTTTCGCGGTAGGTGCCAGTTATATGACAAGGTCAAGGGGTAAATCTGCAATATCACGCAACCGCTTGCCTTCAATCATCATCTGCACCATCTCGTGTGCATCTCCCATCCCCAGACTCTGTACCGTGTGGTGGAGTTCGTCGAGTGCAAAATGATATACACAATCGATATCGCCCGTACCAAGCGCCAGCGATGCAATACGGCTCGGCAGTGGTTCGGCGGTAATCACGGCAATATGGGGCAGCCGACCTTTGCGGTTCCGTATGAGATTCAGCGCTTCCGAACGCGCATTCTGAGCACGGTCACTGCGAATTGTCCATTTACACGAGACACTGGCATGTAAGATTGGCTTCACATTGTTGATACGGCGCAGGCTGGTCAGGCGGGCATGCTCAGCATCGACCAGCACTTCATCTGCGTTGAGCGTAACATCCGGGACAGGCTGGCGCATAATCACAATATCTGGCTTAATAAGATAGTCGGTGCCGAGCGCTGCGGCAAGTTGGGGGTTGGCTTTTGCTGCTGTATCAAGTGCCGCCAGATGATCGTACTGATCAAACTGGGCGAGAGCAAGCCGTCCACCGCCGATCCCTTTTACAATCTCCCATTCTCCGGGACGTAGCCGCTGGAGACGCTGAAACGTGGTGCGAAGATAAGTAGTACAAATCTCTTCAAACTGTCGCCCTGATATCTGTCCAGCGAGGCGCTGCCCCTGAACATCGGTGCCCAACGCCGCAAGCAAATTCATCGCAATGCGCACACTGGTAGTGCTATCTTTATCGGCATTACTTGGCACCCCTCTTGCATCAGTCCGGAGCACCGAAGCTAGCAACGCACTGTGAAAACTGCGTCGGGCACGGGTTAAAAAGGCTTCTTCCGTCATGTTTTTACCTGCTGCGTCACAAGTACAAAGCGGCGGACGTTCAGACAATCGTAGATGCTCCGGGCCACTGCCTCGGCCACTGGTGGCGGAAAGGCATTCCCTACCTGACGGTAGCTGCCGTTTTGCGGCCTGCAAACTGCCACGTATCGGGGAACCCTTGCAGCCGTGCTACCATCCGCACGGTCAGGCGGGGCATGCCCACAAAGTCAACTGGTGGCGGCTCATCCCAAATACCAAGGCCATCCACGCCAAGCTTTGCCCAGGCACGACGGGCGCGGGTCGGCCCCAGATCCGGGCCACCGTGCTTGCGCGAACCCCCTACAATGGTGGGGGCGATGTCGTTGGCTCGTTCGCGCCAGGCAGCCGCACCAGTCCAGCCACGCGCCGCCATTAAATCATAAAGGGTCTCTCCCACGGTGGATGGGTGTTGTGTTTTTGCAATAGGCCAGCTGAAGCCGCTTGCAAACTGCTGCTGAAGAGCCACACATACGACACGCGGCCGCAACTGCGGTACCCCGAAATCGGATGCATTGAGCAGTTTCCAGGCGGATACATAGCCAAGCTTCCGCAGTTGTCCTGCAATATGTGCGCGATAATCGCTGAAAACAGCATCAAGGAGGCCGCGCACATTTTCAATCATCACAGCTTGCGGGCGTATTTGGTCAACCAGGCGCAACGCATCGGGAAAGAGATCGCGCTCATCCTGGGTGCCAAGTTGCTTCCCGGCAATCGAGAAAGGCGGGCAGGGGAGGCCCGCCGCCAGCAATGGAATGCCGCGATACGGTGTTCCATCAACCGCTGCCAGGTCGCTTTGGATAATGTTCCAGTCTGGTCGATTGAGGCGCAGGGTTGCACAGCAGTGGGTATCGATGTCAATCGCGGCGTGATGCATAAATCCCGCCTGTTCAATGCCAAAGGCCTGCCCACCGCCGCCGGCGCACAGCTCTACCACATCCATAGGTGCTCCTAGCTTAGATCATTGTAATGTTTCCAATCCTCGATTGGAAACATCAGTGTTTTATTTTACCATACTGCCCGCCCGACCTGCCCTTGTGCATCCCTCACCGCTGCAAGTTCTGAAAGCCGGTTGTCGGTGCAACAAAGCGCAACAGCTCGCTCCCTATCGGGCCGTTGCGGTTTTTCGCTACAATCAGCTCGGCAATGCCGCGCTTGGCGGTATTCGGGTCGTACAACTCTTCGCGATGAATAAACAGCACAATATGCGCGTCCTGCTCCAGGCTGCCGCTGTCGCGTAAATCGCTCAGCATTGGCACCGGCGTGAGCCGCCGCTCGATGGCGCGGTTCAGTTGCGAGAGCGCCAGCACCGGCACCTGCAACTCACGCGCCAGGGTTTTTAGCCCGCGACTGATGCGCCCCACCTCTTCCACCCGGCTGACCGGGCGGCTATCATCAACCAGCAGTTGCAGATAATCAACAATCACCAGCGCAAGCTGATGCTGACTGTGCAGCCGCCGCGCCTTCGAGCGTAGTTCCATCAAGGTGGGCGCGGGGGTGTCATCAATATAAATCGGGGCCGACGACATCACGCCGAGTGCATCGAGGGTTGCCCGGTCGCCTGCGCGTACCTGCTGCTGAACGTGCCGCAAGTCCTGCCCCAGATGCATCGCCACCAGCCGCTCAAGCAGTTCGTCGCGGCTCATCTCCAGGCTGACAATGCCCACGCCGCGCCCTGCGCGGGCCAGGTTTGCCGCAATGCTCAGCGCCAGACCGGTTTTGCCCATACCCGGGCGGGCCGCCAGCAGCACCAGATTGCCCGGTCGCCAGCCGCCATTAAAGCGGCGGTCAAGGTCGTAGAAGCCGGTCGGGGTAGGTTGTTCGGGGTGCTGCGTGGCTCGCTCAAAATAGTCACTGACCACCACTTCGAGCGGTACAAAGTCGCTGCCGCGCTGCCGCTGCGTGATAGCAAAAATGGTTTGCTCGGCCTGGTCGAGCGTAACCTCAAGCGCGTCTTGCTCGTTGTAGCCCAGCGCCGTGACTTTCCCCCCTGCTTCAATCAGGCGGCGCAGCGTGGCGGTGCGGCTCACAATCTCGGCATAATACAGCGCATGCACGGCGGTCGGCACTTCGGCGACCATATCGGACAAAAAGACCACGCCGCCAATCGCATCAAGCTGCGCGTGTCGCCGCAGCCGCTCGGCAACCGTCGCCAGGTCGGGCGGGGTGCGCTCGTGGTAGCAGGCCAGCATTGCGGCATAAATCAGCCCATGCTTCTGCAAATAAAAGTCATCAGCGGTGAGCACTGGCGCGAGTGCAACAATTGCATTGCGTTCGAGCAGGCACGCACCTAGCACGGCACGCTCTGCCGCCAGATTTGCGGGAGGGGTACGCTCGCTCATCGGCGGGCCTCCTCTGGGATGGGCTGCCCGACCTCCTCGGCAAAGCGGCGCACCACCTCGCGGCGGTCGGCGGCGCTGGCGGCGTGGCGAAAACGCGGCAGCCAGCGGTCGCGTACCTCGGCATCGGGGTGCAGCATAATCGGCAGGTCGTTACAATTGGCATCGAGCGGCGCGGCGGGCGTGGTCGGGGCGGGCGTGGTCAGTCGTCCGCCCTGCTTCCAGACGTGCAATACCAGCGCGTGCGGGGCACGAACACCGCCACGGGCAGCGGCGTGTTGTTTGTCGGCGGCATAATCGGCGACGGTGCGGTCGGGGTATTGCGCCACCAGCGCCCGCGCCAGCAGCGGGTCGGCACCATCGGCACACAGCGCAGCATACAGCGGCGCGGGCGCGGCGGGGTTGGTGAGTTCCTGCGTCGGCGTGTGCTGCTGCTGCTTTTGTATTTCTTGTTTTTCTGAGGGCGCGGCACAGGCGGCAGTTTGTAGCGTTGCAATCGGTTCGGTCGCCGCTTCGAAATGATCAGTATTGTGATCGTTTGCTGATCGTTTGTTGATCGTTTGCGAGGCACACAGCGACGGCGCAAGGAACTCGGCACGGGTTGGCACGGCGATAGTATACATATTGCCGCGTCCGCTCTTCTGGCGCGAAAGCGTGACAAAGCCAGCGGCGGCAATCTCCTGCATCGCCTTGCTTACGGCGCTATACGATACGCCCGCCTCGCTTGCAAGCATACTAAAATCAAGCTGACGTGTCTCGCCATCAAAAATAAACTCCTTCAGGGTGCCAAGTACTTTGTAGGCGGTTGGCTTCAGGGTGCGATATTCGGGCCACATTCGGGCGTGGCGATTGTCGGCATTGCCCCGCAGCGCCGGGGCGGGCTGTCCAGCAGAATACATCGGGCTTACTCCTTGCGAAAGGCACAGCAACGCCTGCCAATAACAATGGCTTTCCTGCCGTTTTTATGGCGGGAAACGGCGGCAAATGGCAGGTATTGGGGCACGGTCAGCGGCGGGAATGGCGGCGCAGCGGCGGTGGTGTTCTGCCAGAACAAGCCCCGGTGTGTGTCCGGTCAACGTACCAGGGCAAAACCAGATGCTGCTGCGCTGTGGGCGACAGTCTGACGAATGCCGATCAGAACGCGCTGAGCACTTATCCTATTACATACAAACTTCCTCCAGGAACAAATCTGTTTGCTTCTATTATAGCAATTGTGTTCTTTTGAACATAAGTCCCGTTTCGGCCATTGGGATGGGCCAAACGAGCGTACATATGCAGATGGTTTGATCATGGTGTTTCTGCATATTCTTCACTTTCGATCATAGCGTGTATTCACGCCAGCGACAAGAGGAACACGCGCCAATGTGCGCCGCCATTCCCGCCAATCCATGTGGATAACCCGCCATAGTATGGCGGAAATGGCGGGAAAGCAGATCGGAAGCGATTGAAATAAAGATCAACGGCAGGGGCGGAGAAAACTGCCACCTATTTTGGGGCGCGGTGGATGACTTGCTGGACGATGAGCGGGCGGTGGGGATTGCTAACTTAGCATAAACACCCTGCGGTCGGGCGCGGCACGGGCGGTGGGGGTGCGGAGAACAAAATGCACCCCCTCGTGTTTGAGCTTACCAGCTATAGTTCTGATAGTCAATCTTCCCCTTATGAACGGTGTATGAACGCCGCTCGCCTGCAATGTTGGCGTAGGGAAACGCCTCGACTGGCCCTGCCCGGAGTGGCAATCCTTCCGTGGACGGGTCAAGCCAGCGCAAGCGCTGCCGTTGCACCCAGAGCGGTAAGTCCCATACTTCTGGCTGGCGTTTGCGATAGGCTCCGGGTGTCGCGAGCATAACGTAGCGGTATTCCGGATCGCCTTCGCCCCACTTTTTCTCAGCCGCACGCCGACGATCAAGGAGCACGTGCGGTTCTTCAGCATAGTAGGTGATGGTATAGACCGTGTAGCGTGGTATAAATTGGTCACCGATGAGCGAGCAGATTGGCAGGCTGTGCATCACCGCAGAGGCCGGCATATCATCTGGCAGGAAGTAGGGCAACACAAACGGGACATCGAAGCTGTTGCGGGCGAAGGAAGACTCAACCGGGAGCGTCCCGTGCAGATTGATAAAGCTATGGACGGCCACAAAGTAGGGGCTGTTCATCTGTTGATAGCGCTCATGAAAGATATGTTGCCATTTATTAGCATACGTCTGCCAATTTACGGTCAATTCGTGTGTATCGAGCGCCGCCGTAAAGGGGTGTGCCGTAAATGGACAACGGGCAACGGTGTAGAGCGGGAGCCTGTCCCAGTAGTCCGGGCCAGCGGCACGGGGGAGAAACAAGGGGCCTCGTGCATACTTCTGGCGGATTGCCCGATACTCGTCTGGGGTAAAGGTGATTTGGAGATGCGAGAGTGCGGGATGGGTATAGGTGTGTTCCATGGGTCAACCTTTCATTCATTGCCTGTTGCTCTGATGGTGTTATGGTCCGCGATAGCCATTCCACCCTGGTCGTGCTCGGCGTGCAGCAATAATCGCTTCGTGTTGAGCAGGATGAATAAATTGCTCAAGCGTATCAACCATTGGGCCTGCCGCTACGAAACCAGTATGATCATAAATGTAAGTCGACAGCGTGGCAAGGCGGCCCATGCGGGCCGGTCGATCCACCGGTAAGGGTTGGGTTGTTACCCAAATTTGGTGACAACCGAACACTTAGACCCGGCGCAGAAACAACAGGTGCCCGGTGGGGGCACGGGCCACCCGCACCTGCCCGCTGGCTTCGAGGCGCACCCGTGCCCCGCCCACGCTCACCACACGCGGCAACCTCGCCATTCTGGAGCAGCCAGCGCTGGCGCTCTTCAGTTCCAGCCAGTGTCCAGCGGCGCTCATCCTGCGGGCGCACGACCTGGCCGAGCAGCTTCGGCAGCAGGGCCGCACCGTCGTCAGCGGCTTTCACTCGCCCGTCGAACGCGCATGTTTGACCACCCTGCTGCGCGGCACCCAGCCGATCATTCTCTGCCCGGCCCGCAGCATCGAGCGCTGGCGCATCCCGCTGGCATATCGCCAGCCGTTGCAGGAGGGGCGAATGCTGCTGCGCTCGCCCTTCAGCGCCATGCAGCGCCGCATGACCGAAGAAACCGCTCTGACGCGCAATCTGGTGGTGGCGGCTCTGGCCGAGACGGTGCTGGTGGTGCATGCCGCACCTGCAGCAAGACCGAGCGTCTGCGCGACTG
>JAAUSQ010000229.1 GCA_012033195.1 Chloroflexaceae bacterium | reverse complement strand
CCTGACCACCGCGACCACGCTGGTTGCTGCGATTATTGCGCGGGCCAGCTTCAAGAGCGGCCTGTTTGCGGTGCTGGCCTTCCCGCTGCTGGTACCGCTGCTGGTGGTGTCGATCCAGGCAACCACGCTGGCGCTGGGCGGCGGGGCGTGGAGCCAGGTGCTGCCCTCGCTGCAACTGCTGCTGGCCTATGCTACGGCGACACTGGTCGCTTCGATTATGTTATTTCCGTTTGTGTGGGAAGTGTAGGGCAACCATGACAACCCTGCTCCGACGGGGTATGCCCGCCTTCACACTGGCCTGGTTCGGTCAGCTTGTGTCCCTTACGGGCACCGCGATGAGCCGCTTTGCGCTCTCGATCTGGGCGTGGCAGGCGACTGGCTCCGCAACGGCGCTGGCGCTGGTGGTCTTTTTTTCGTACCTGCCCACCCTGCTTATTACGCCGGTCGCGGGCGCACTGGTTGACCGCTGGAACCGGAAGCTAACCATGGCGCTGACCGACGCGGCGGCGGGTGTTGCTTCGCTGGTTCTCCTTATCCTCTTTCTGGTGGGCAATCTGGAAATATGGCACCTGTATGTGGCGGGTATGCTGGCGGGTGTGTTTGAGGCGTTTCAGTGGCCTGCGTTTTCGGCGGCGATCTCCACCATGCTCACTAGAGAACAGTATGCACGCGCCAATGGTATGCTGGCTCTGGCCGAGTCTGCGTCGGGCATTGCTGCCCCGTTGTTGGCGGGCTTTTTCCTCTCGCTGATTGGCATCGGCGGCATTCTGATTGTCGATGTCGTGACGGTGGTAATTGCTGTTGCAACGCTGAGTTGGATTGTGGTGCCTGCACCGCCGCGCACCGAGGCCGGCAGCGAAGGCAGCGGGGCATTGTGGCGCGAGTCGCTGTATGGGTTTCGATACATCTTCCAACGCCCAAGCCTGCTTGGTCTGCAACTGATTTTTTTGTTAGGGGGCAATCTACCCGGTGGGTTTTCTCATGCGCTGCTGACACCCTACATTCTGCTGCGTAGTGGCAATAGTGCCGAAGCACTGGGTACGGTGCTGGCGGCGGGTAGTATCGGCGGCGTGGTTGGTGGTCTGCTGATGAGCACATGGGGTGGCCCACGGCAGCGCGTGCATGGCGTGCTGCTGGGCCTTGCGGCAACAGGGTTGCTCGGTGAGATGCTGCTGGGTATAGGGCGCAGCCTGCCGATGTGGATCGTGGCAGCGTTTCTGCAAATCTTTTTTATTCCGATTCTCAACGGCTGCAATCAAGCCATCTGGCAGGCCAAAGTTGCACCCGATGTGCAGGGGCGGGTCTTTGCAGCGCGGCGCTTCATCGGGCAGGCCACCTTCCCGATTGCCACGCTTTCGGCGGGGCCGCTGGCAGACTTTGTCTTCGAGCCAGCCATGCAACCGGGTGGCGCACTGGTCGGTATGTTTGGTGGGTTGGTTGGCAGTGGGCCAGGGGCGGGCATCGGTCTGCTGCTGGTGCTGATGGGTCTATCTGGTGGGTTTGTTTCGCTGGCGGGTTATCTGTTTGTTGCTATCCGCGATGTTGACACACTGCTGCCCGATCACGAGGCGACGGGCACGGTATAGCCGTTTTCCCCTCCTTGCTGGTATGTTTCTTGCAGGTGCATAGGTACAGTTTCAACACTTCATACTGCAAATCATAGCTGCTTTGTTGCTCAGATTTCTGGTGCACGGGGGAAGACCATACCATTCGTACTTGTCCGTTCGCTACTCACCGTGCTGCTCATCCTCGGCGGGTTGCCAGTGCCGCCGCCTATACAACGCCACAGCACCAACCTGCCATACCAGGCTATCGCCAGGTTGACCACCCCAACTGGCCGACAGCGCTGCAAGTACCGCAAGGCTTTACTGTCAACGAAGTAGCTAGCGGCCTGCATACACCGCGCTTTATGGCACTGGCTCCCGATGGGACGCTGGTGATTGGCTCGTATGCCACCAGGCGTGTGGTACGCCTGCTCGATCACGATGGCAACGGCAGCTACGACAGCAAGCAGACTGTTGCCAATGGCCTTTCGATTGTGCACAGTGTTGCCTTCTCCAATGGGCAACTCTATGCCGCCGCACAAGATCGGGTGGTGCGCCTGAGCGACTTTGCCCCCGCTGGACGCGCCCGCACTGTGCAGACGGTGATCAGGGGCTTGCCCTATACCGCCGCGTATGTGCCGCCGTGCTGCGGGAGGATGCCGCCGCGCTTGCCACGCCGATCACGGTTGACCAGATGGAACTATTTGCCAGCGGCCTGCGGAATACGGTTGGTATGGCCTTTCAGCCCGATATCGGCAACTTGTGGGGATGGATATGGGCCGCGACAACCTCGGCCCCGACATACCCCCGGAAGAGATAACCTGCTGCAACCGGGCGGCAACCCAACCCCGAATACAACGACCTAGCCCGCTGCATCGAAACGGTGCCGCCTGCATTTGGCTTCCCCGCACACTTGGCACCGCTGGGCATCGATTTTTATGATCGGGCCGCCTTTCCCGAAGCATATCGGGGCGATGCCCTGGTTGCATTCCACGGTTCGAGCCAGACCAGCGGACAGCGAGCGGGAGCGAGTGTGCTTCGAGAATGGCATGCCTGTTGGGTACGAAGATTTCCTGCGTGGTTTCGAGGTATAGGGCCAATCGTGGGCACGTCCGGCGGGCGTGCTGGTGGTGCTCGATGGCAGCGTACTGGTGAGCGACGACTACGGCGGGCGCATCTTCCGTATGCGCTACGTGGGGCGGTAGCGTTGCCCCACCCACCATCCTCGGCGGTACAGGCGCTGCACTGTGGTACAATGACGCTACACAAAAAACGGCATTAAAAACATGAAAATCCAACAAATATACTGGTAGTACGGGCTGTTCTTGATAGTTCCAGATCTGTCTCAACCGCAGGCTCTTTTGCATTCCATACAATACAGCGTGTGTGCGTTACGAAACCTATACCCAGAAATTATATATCTTTCTTCAGTGTGCTAAGTCCATTGTAGCTGAACCAGATGCGCCCAAATACTCACCGAACTATCATCGGTATAAATATAGTTTGTGCTATAATAAGTCAACGCTACGAGTTCTATATTGCATGTTAGAAAGGAACAACCCGTGGCATTGCGTGTAAGCCAGATAGCAAAGTTGCTGCTGGGCCTCTGGATGGCAGGTGTCCTTGTAGCCATGTTTGCCATCATCCCGCAGTACGAGGGCCTGGGCAACGCTGGACGCATTATTATTATGCACGTGCCGACGGCTTGGGTCAGTGTGCTGGCCTTCGGAGCCTCTGCCGTATTTAGCGGCCTCTATCTGTGGCGGCACCGTCCCGCAGACGACGACCGCGCCGTAGCCGCCGCCGAGTGTGGCTTCCTCTTTACAGTACTGGCAACTGTTACCGGAGCAATTTTCTCGCAGGTGGTGTGGGGCATTTACTGGAACTGGGACCCGCGCCAGACCTCGATTTTTGTGCTGCTACTGATTTACGCCGGACTGTTTGCGCTACGGGCCGCCCTAGAAGATATCAATCAGCGCCGCCAACTCAGCGCCGTCTTTTCGCTCTTTGCCTTTGTCACCGTGCCGTTCCTGATCTTCATTGCACCGCGTATGGCCGAAAGCACGCTGCACCCGAACTGCGCCTTTTTGCCCGGCAGCGATTGTGCGGGCGTGCTGATTGAAGAAGGCAAACTCAACCTGCTAGGCGACCGTGTGGTACAGCTTGTGAGCGTAGAACAGCAGGGCGATACAGTCACAACACAGGTATTGGTGCGCGAACCGGGTATGCAGGGTGAGACAATCCTGATGCCTAGCTACAACCTGAGCGAAGCCGCCGCCGTCGAGATGCCCACCTTCCCTGGTATTACCTATCGCCTCAAGATCGAAGACGTCGATATGAACGCACGTAGTGTGCGCTTAAATATCGAAGCCCCTGTCACCGAAACATCCGATGCCCGTACCCGCCTGACGCTGCTGGCCTCGACGCTTGGCTTTACAGCGCTATTTGTATGGATGTTCCGCATCCGGTCTACATTGCTGGGGGTGCAGTGGCAGCTTGATCAGCGTAAGGGAGCAGTTGTATGAATATAGCACTGGAAGCTGGCGTTGCCATTTACGTGGCGCTGGCAGTCGCATTGACGGTCTGGATTGGTGTTTTTATGTATCTGTGGAAGCTGGATGCACAGGCCCGCGCCCTGCAACAGCAGCTTCGGCAGCAACCGGAGCCAGAGCAGCGCCCCACCCCGACGGCATCGTTGCGAGCACAACGCCCCGACGATACACCCGTGGTATCGGGGATGGGCAACCGCTCAAGGGCTAATACCATACGCGGACGGCACACGCGTGCAGGGAATGCCTGCACCTAAAACATGGATCTGTGGAGTGATACTGCTATGAGTACTGCAAATGAAACCGTGACGGGCGGCTTTGCACTCAAGCCGCTGCATATTGTCGGTATGGGCATTATTATGCTGGCGGTGGTGTTTGGTGCGTTCGGTGTGCAGGATGGCTTCCGCTCGTACACTACGAGCGTTGTTGAAGCCTCGGAAAGCGGGCGGCACGTGCAGCTTGCTGGCTTCCTCGGTAGCCTGGGCGAATACGACGAGCAGGGTCGCTGGACATTTATGCTGCAAGACGAAAACGGCAAGATGGTCAAGGTTATTTCGGACGACCCGCGCCCCGCCAACTTCGAGCAGGCGATCAGTATTGTCGCTATCGGGCGCTACGACGAAATTGAAGGCGCATTTGTTGCAGATGACCTGCTGGTAAAGTGCCCATCGAAGTACCAGGAAACCGCATCATAGTCCACCGGCCCTGTCGGTTGCCGACAGGTTATCGATGAGATGAGAGACTAGAAGGGGTTACGCCCATGTATTTATTCGGAACAACAATGCTGGTAGCAGGGCTGGTGATGGCGCTGCTGGCGGTGGGTAGCTACACCTTGGTCATCCGGGGCAATTGGGCCGCACTGCCGTATGGTCGGGCGGGTGTGTATGGCATGCTCATCACGATGGTCATTGTGTGGCTCACCCTGATGACCCTGTTCCTGAGCCGCCGCTTCGACTTTGAATATGTTAACAACTACAGCTCTTCCGACCTCGACACCTTCTTTACGGTTGCGGCAATCTGGGCCGGACAGCCGGGCAGCTTTGCGGTCTGGGTGCTTTGGTCGGCCATTGCTGCCGTGCTGCTGCTACGGCAGACCCGCCACTTCGAGCCATATGTACAGGTTGTATCGAACATCATCATTGCGGCCCTGATTGTCTTTACGCTGGTGCTCAACCCCTTCACACCGCTGACCGACCCGGAAACCGGACTGGTGTTGACCCCTCCGGATGGACAGGGCCTCAATCCGCTGCTGCACAACTTCTGGATGATCATTCACCCGCCGATCCTGTTCTGGGGCTTTGCGCTGGCCATCTTCCCGTTTGCCTTTGCCATCGCTGCGCTTATCCGCCGCGACTACGATACCTGGGCCGTGCGTGCGACCCCCTGGATACTGTCGGCGTGGGCCTTTCTGGGCGTGGCGCTGCTGCTGGGTGGCTACTGGGCCTACGAAACCCTCGGCTGGGGCGGCTACTGGGCCTGGGACCCGGTCGAGAACTCGTCGCTGGTGCCGTGGCTGATCCTGACCGCATTGCTGCACGGCGTGCTGGTGCAGCGCCAGAGCGGGGCACTGCGGCGTACCAATCTGGTGCTGGCGGTGCTCTCGTTCATCACCGTGTTTTATTCCACCTTCCTGACCCGCAGCGGCGTGCTTGCCAACTTCTCGGTCCACTCGTTTGTGGAAGAAGGCATCTATGGCTTTATGCTCACCTTCCTGCTAAGCCTGATTGTGGTGAGCTTCGGCATTGTGGCGTGGCGCTGGCGCGACATCCCCTCGCGCAGCCTGAGTGATAACTTCTTCTCGCGCGATAACTTTTTTGCACTGGCAATGCTGACCGTGTTTGTGGTGGCGGTCGTGGTGGCGCTGGGCACCTCAATGCCGGTCATCTCGGCTATTCCGGGCGTGGGCCACAGCATGCAAAATATTATCGGCAGCGTCTTTGAGATTGACGACGGCTCGGCGATGTTTGGCGAACCGCTCGAAGATGGGCGCTTCAATATGGCGCAGAGCTTCTACTGGGTAACCACCCCGCCGTTGGTGGTGGTGGCACTGATCCTGATGACGGTTGGCCCGCTGCTCGGCTGGCGTAGCGCCAATATGGGCAACGTCTGGCGGGCGCTACGCTGGCCCGGTCTGGCGGCGGTGGTCGCCACGATTATTGCGCTGGTCGTGGGCGTGCGTGAGATCATCCCGCTGCTCTTGGTCACGCTGGGTATCTTTGCCTTGGGCACCAATATCTTGATGATCGAGCGTACTATACGCGGTGGCTGGCTGCGGATCGGCGGCTATCTGGCGCACGTCGGCTTCTGTGTGCTGGTTATTGGTGTGGTCGGTTCGTCGGCCTACTCAAGCCCCGAAGAGCGGCTCTCGTTTGCCGAGGGTGATACCATTACCTACCGCGACTATGAGATAACTTTTAACAAGTGGCAAGAAACGCCCGAAGGCGGCGGCGTGCTCGACCTGACGGTACGACGGGGTGACGAGGTCTTCTCGGCACAGCCCGAACTGTACTTCAATGAGCAGATGGGCACGACCATTCAGAACCCGGCGATCAAGAGCTATATCTGGCAGGACTTCTACATTGCGCCTGCCGACTATGTACCCGCCATCGACCCGGCGCGTCCGGTGCTGGGCGTTGAGGACACGGTGGAGATGGGGCCGTATCTGATTACCTTCAATGGCTTTGACATTGATAGCGAGGCGATGATGCGCGGTGAGTCTGCCGATGTTGGCGCATCACTGACGGTGCAGTACGACGAGCAGACGCTTGACGTATCACCGCGTATGCGCCTGATGACCGACCCGAACACGGGCGAGGCCAGTTTCGAGAATATGCCGGTCACGCTGCCGGGTGGTCAGGTATTGTCGCTGGTCACCTTCCACCCCGGACAGCGCCTGGTTATGTTGCAGGGCGAGGGTGAGGGCATCGACAACCTGCCGGTACAGCCTGCCAAAGCGGTGATTACGGCCAGTGTTAAGCCGCTGGTTATTCTGGTGTGGCTGGGCATGATTATCGGAGCGATTGGCGGGGTGATTGCCTTCATTCGCCGTACGCTGGAAAGCCGCGCAAAGCTGGCGGGCGAGTCGGCAAAACTGCCGAAGGGCTTCCCGCTGCCGCGTGGGATGGGCTGGGGCCGCCGCACCACAGCGCGGTAGTGATAGATTAACAGGGACATATTCACGCAGGTGCCAGGCAAAACCTTGAACACCTGCGTGAGTTTCGATAAATGTTGGTTTTTGGGGATGCCCTATGAAAGTACAGATTAGAAATCTAGGAATTGTGCGTGAGGCTGACATTGATTTAAAACCACTAACAGTTTTTATAGGTCCTAATAATACTGGTAAAACATGGGTAGCCTATGCCTTAGGCGGTATATTAGGCCTGTATGGATGGGGTAAATATATTGATGCATATATCAACTCTCAAGTTAATGCTGATTATCACAATGTATTAGCTTCGATCCAGCAAGAAATCCTCGAAAAAGGACGTGCTGCTCTGGATATTGTACAGTTTACTGATGAGTGTCTCGAAACATATGTTAACCATGTGGCTTCTGTAGCAAAAGGATGGATAACTGCTTTTATCGGTGTTAGCCCCCAACACATTAAAGACTTTACTATACACTTTGATTTCCTTCGAGATAAAGAAGAAATACTTGAGAGAATTAAAAAATCTGCTATGCGAACACGATATGGGTTTGGAAAAGCCCGTGAAGAAGCGCTTTTTAATGTAAGCAAAGAAAAAAGATTC
>JAAUSQ010000228.1 GCA_012033195.1 Chloroflexaceae bacterium | reverse complement strand
GCGCTGGCCGAACTCCGCGCCACTCCTCCGCGTTGCTGGCCGCCCAGCGGCGCACGGATGCGACGCTCCATGAGCAGGATCGTCCGCCTGACCAATGTGGAACACCTGCTGCACGAACGGCTCACCACTGTGCAGGGCCAGCTTGACGAGACGCAGCAGCGCCTGCTCGACCAGGTGAAAATCACCGCCGCGCAGCAGGCGATGAGCCGCCGCGCCATCGAGCGCCTCGGCTCACGCTACCAGCAACGCAACGGCAAAGAACTCTATGGGCTGCTGCATGCGCGGTTCTGTGCCGAGCTAGGCACCCCACGCTACGACGCACTACCAGCCTGCAAGTCTGATGCGGCACTGCACGCCCGGCGGCGGCATCATGCCACAGGACAGAGGAGGAAGGGATGAACCAGGTCGCGCTGCGACGATTGATTGGTGGGGGTGTGCTGGTCTGGGTTGTGTGTACCGTCGTTCTGATGACTCACCCGATGCCGCCACGACAGCGGGTGGACGCGCAAGCAGCACCGACGATGACACCAACAGCAGCGGCGACGGCTGAAGTAGTACCAGAGCAACTGGCTCGCCCTGTGGTGTATCTGCCCTTGATACAGCGAGGACAGGGAACGGCACCGACACTGGAGTCAGTTCCTTTACCAGACAGCGCTGCTACTGCACGCTACGCACGATGGAATTGGGATGAGTTTGGAATGTATGACATTGGCGGGACGCAAAGATTTGTTCCGCTTGCCTACAAGAGAGGATATGATGCAGTTCAAGGTTCTCCAGAAAGTACTATTATACTGGGCTTTGGAAGCCAGCTCGAGCCAGGTCGAGTCACTGAAGGAGGTCAGCTCATTGACGAATGGAGTGTGCTCCTGCCTCCCAATGACAGTATTGAAAATAGAATTGATTATGAGCAGCTTCAGATCAAGGACAGAGATTGGGTTATTAGGATTTCCGAGTTCTTTATTAATGGGTATGTAGATAACCCTAACCATAGTCGTACAACTATAGCCATAGGTACAGCTAATGCAAACTATGCCTGGGAGTGCAACAACGAAGGATTTGTTGATCAGCTATGGAACCTAGCGGGTCAAGAATGGCGCAATATGATAGAAGAAATTCGTGTTTCTGGCAACAAAGTTTCGCTCGCCGGGGCTAACGATATCGAACCCTGGGATGAAGTTGATGGGCCTGGTGGATGGGTAGCCTGTGGACTGGGTGCCGTCTTTTGGATTGATGGGTATGAGCTTGCATTACCTGTTAATAGTTCGGATAGAGATTATCTCAGTGACAACATGCTCAATTTTGGGAATAATGGATGGGCTGTGTATGGCGATCCTCAATGGACTCAGTTCCAGGTCTTCCGCGTATTCATGGGCGAGGATATTATCCGTGGTCATCCTCAAATTTACTGCCCTGGCAATATTGAGAATGATGATGAACGAGATTGGGTGACCATAGTAGAGAGATTTGCGGGACCATCTGTCCGATTTGATGGCGTAACGTCCGAAAATGCAGGTAGTTTTGTCTGTGGTATCTTGCGATCACTAACATGGCAGCAATCATGGGAGGACTTCTACCAAGCCTTGAATACCATAAATGGACTGAATGCTTCTTTCCTTAAGTCATCGGTATCTAGCTTTTATTTACCTCCTCGCGATGAAGATATGCCATAGATAAACCGAGCTATGCCCCGGGGTAGTGACCTATGTTGTATGAAATTTCACGATGACCATTGAGTGTGATGCAAAGGCCAATAGTGCCGGGAGGTGCAATAATGACTAAATCGATTACCTGGATAGCGATTATCATGATATGCAGCATTGCTATTGTGCTTACTTTTTCATTTGCCCAGTCACAGCAGCTCACTCCTTGTGTTGAACATTGGGAGACGCTCACTGTAGATGAAAAAGCAGCCTGTGACAAACAGATAGGCGGTCGTGGTCCAATTCTTGCCACACGTGATGCATTACACAACCAAACAGTAGAAGCGCTACCTTCGGCACCGCCTATGTCAGGACTGGCTACAGTAACCGCGTATTATGCAGAGAGGGGTTCCCCTACACCCGATACTATAGGAACGACGGTAGCTCTTTCGTCGGAGTGGACAGAAGTCATACGACGCATCGAGCCACAAGAAACGGTCGGAGGGGGTGTGCCAGGTGGTATTGACTACCGCTATATGACAAGTGTATGGCGTGTAGGAGCAATCGAAGACAATAATGGCGTATTTCACCGTTTCTACGTTAGTACACACAAAGATATCTGTGTAGTAATAACAACTGCTACGGGTATGACAAACCTCGAAAATGGTCTGCCTCATACTGATAAGGCTCTACCGTGTCCTGAGGATATAGGAAAAATCGTCATTACTGGCGCTACTGGCCCGACAGGTGTTATCACGGCCACAGACGAGCTCAGCCGCACCATTACCTTCGATCTTGGCACTGAGGAATGGACACTAGAAGGTCAACCCTGGCTGCCAGAAACCACACCAACGCCCTGAAGCTCACGGCTATGGCGCGAAACGGATGGAGCGAGGTGCCGCGATTGTTTGCTGCATGCCCCGATTGGGCTTGTCCGATGGTTCCACCATTATCTGTTTCAGCCCGAAGAGCAGCCCATCCGCCCGCTCGCGGAACAGAACTTCCAGGTTCTCCTTGAACAGGACGATCCAACGAAACTGGAGCGTATTGTCAGCCATCGGTTGCCCATCACTTTCTGGATAGTGGATCGGCTGCCGCTGCACTGCTGGCGTATCGGTGATACTACACATTGGTTCCCTGCTGCTGCTGGTGGCCTGCTTTGGCAGCGTCGTACCAATCGTCGAGGAACTTCAG
Source organism: Chloroflexaceae bacterium (assembly GCA_012033195.1). Classification (GTDB taxonomy): domain Bacteria; phylum Chloroflexota; class Chloroflexia; order Chloroflexales; family Chloroflexaceae; genus JAAUSQ01. The sequence continues at coordinate 5,051 of JAAUSQ010000228.1, read as the reverse complement.
CACCGCGCTGTACTGCTCCTGCCGAATGTGCTTGTAGCTCGCCACGCCGAAGCGCCGGTGCAACTCGGCAAACACCCCCTGATACTGGTTTTTGCCCTGCTGCCGAGTGAGCATCTCCGCCAGCGCCTTGACCACGTTGGCAACATTGGCGGCTTGCTGATCGGTAATATAGGCGTGCGGGTGGAGCTTGTCTTCGACCGTGCCGACACGCCGCTGCAACGCCTTAATCACATCGGCGGCTCGGTCAAGGCGCTGGTGCGCGTGAGCGGCCAGGTCGTGCGTCTCCTCGACGCGGCCTTCGAGTGCCATCTGCTGCTCTGCCATCTGCGTCACAGCCCGGCCCAGATCTGCGATCTGCGCCAGGGTCATGCCCGATTCGGCAGTGGGGGATGTAGGCGCAGGCAGTGCCCGATCTGCTTGGAACGCCGCAGACAGGGCGCGGAAACACTCACGGCGGTAGAGTGTAATCTTCTCGCGGTACTCCTCTTTGACCTGCGATTCGCTCATCCCAAAGAGCCAGCCGTGCAGGTATTCGAGCGGCAACGCTGCCATCTTGCGGCGTTTGCCGTCACGGGCAACCGTGTGTATTTCACACATAGTTGATCGCAGCACATCGTCGCGGCGGATTCGCTGATATTGTCCATTCCAATCCACACCCAACACGTCGCAGACCGGGCGCACCGGCACGAGGATTGTTAATGCGCCATCGATCCGGGCCAGCACTGCCAGCACCGTGTCATCGTAGAAATCAACCCAGCGTTCTTCTATGATTTCGACCTGTGGCGTGTCGCTCATTGGTGTGCCCGCCTCGTTTCCTGAACTTCAACCAGGATACGCTCGAGTGCCCGCAGCAGCGGCGACACTGCCTCCCCCCGGTCAGAGTGCGGCTTGTAGCCCTGCGCCTGCGTGATCTGCCCCCGGTACTCTTCAAGGATGGTCTGCACGCTGGCGAGCCGCTGGCGCAGCTCGGCGTTTTCGGCCCGCAGCGCGGCGAAGTCTTCCCGTGCGGCTGGCTCCTCCGCTGGCGGGGCTGGCTCGCCGATGACTGGCTCGTGCCCGATGATGTGCGGCGCACTGTCTTGGGCGGACTCCAGTTCGCGCAGGAGTTCCTTCACCACCCGCTCGACGTGTGCGGCCGTAATGCGCTCGTCGGGGGCTGTCTCCACGGCACGCCGCCAAGCTTCGCGCTGCTGCTCCGGCTCTTTCAGGCGGGTGAGGGGGCGGGCCTGCGCCTCGTTTGTGGGTAATGTTTGTGTCCAATTGGACACATTTTCAACAACCTCCGTAGCGTCCATCAGGCGGTAGGCCTGCCGCCGCTCGATGCCCCAACGCTCTTGGCAGTAGGCTTCGAAGGTGCGGTGCTCGACACGGTAGAGCTTGAGATCGCGCACACGCACCAGTGCCGCACCGACCTCGAAAAACGTCTTGAGGCCGCGTTCGATGATCTGTTCGCAGCGCTCCAGTTCCATCACCTCATCGGTGCTCAGTTCTGTTTCTGTGCCGACTACGATCTGATCCGCAGGGCGCCGCGTGAACAGCGCAGGCAGGCCGCCGCCCTGCTCTAGGTCGTCTAGGTCGGCATTGAAGCCCGCCAGCTTGTCAAGATTCCGCCGTGCCACTGTCTACCTCCTCTGCGAGTTCCAAGTATGCCGTCGCGCCGGCGCACGAGCGGTCATATTCGATGACTGGCAGTCCACTTGCGCTTGACTCCGTGATGCGTACATTTTGCGGGATGGTCGTGCGATACACAAGTGTGCCCAATGCCGACCCGCGCAGTCGTTCTTCCAGTGTTACTGCTAGGTTGTTGCGCTGCACCTGTGTGAAGAGAATGCCGCCGATCTGTAGGCCGGGGTTGACATCTTTCTGGATGAGCGTGATGGTCTGCCGTAGTTGAGTCAGTCCCTTCAGGGCGTAGGGGTGCGGTTGCAGCGGGATCAGCACCTCTGTCGCGGCGACAAGTGCATTGAGCGTGAACAAGCCCAAGCTGGGCGGCGGGTCGATCAGGATATAGTCATAGTTGTTTCGTAGCGGGTGCAGTGCCTTACGAAGCATCGACTCGCGGGCAAGGCTCATCATCAGCTCGACTTCTGCCGCTGCCATATCGAGGGTTGCTGGGATGAGGTCAAGCTGCTCGCGGACGGGTTGGACAGCAAAGCCAGCACCGCGATCTGCGTTCAGTAGCACTTGGTAGGCTGTGGCATCCTGTTCATACGGGTTCAGCCCTAGGCCCATCGTCAGATTACTCTGTGGGTCGAGGTCGATCAGCAGCACCCGCCGCCCACGCTCGGCCAGCGCTGCGCCGAGGTTGAGGGTGGTGGTGGTCTTGCCGACACCGCCTTTCTGGTTTGCCAGGGCAATGATTCGGGTCATCCGTCGCTCCTTTGCCGTTTCGGCAGCCGCACATCCATCAGGCGCTCGCGCAGCACCGTGTCGCTGATTGCGGCATACACCTGCGTACTCTTGATTGACTTGTGGCCGAGCACGCGCTGGACGTCCTCAAGCCGCAACCCCGCTTCTAACAGCTCCGTGGCGCGGGTGTGGCGCAACTGGTGCAGGGTGTAACGCGCCTTGCCGTGCGCGTCGGTCAGCGCGGCCTGCGTGAGGGCCTGCTGCCATTGATATTCCAACGCATCATAGCTGACCTGGGTCTGGCGATTGGACAGAAACAGCGCGGCGGCGAGAGGACGGTCACCGATCTGCTTGAGGTAGGCCCGCAAGCCACGCAGGGTACGTCCGTGGGTGTTGGTCGTCAACGTCACTACCCGGTCGCCGGTTTTGCCACCGCGCACCCAGAGCTGTTCGCGGCCCGGTTCCAGCACCACGTCGCGCACCTGGAGCGTGCAGACTTCACTGGCGCGCATACCCGTCTCGCGCAGGATGGTGAACATCAGGCGGTAGGGTTGGGGCGCTTCACGGATGGCCTGCTCGACGCGGTGCAGGTCACGGTTGCTGGCGATGATCCGGGGCATCGTCGCGGTCATTGCGGCTCCTGCTCCTGCTTGCGGCGGCGGTAGCGCTGGCGTTCGCTCACCTGGTCAAGCGGCCTGGGCGGGTTGCCGTGGCGACGTGGGACGTTGCCCACCGCAATGACTTCGGCGCGGCGGAAGCGGTAGCCAGTGCCGCCCGCGTGGGGGACCGGCGTCAGTTCGCCCCGCTGCACGAGTTGGTGCACACGAGCGCGGGACTTGCCCAGCAGGGCGGCGGCCTGGGCGGTCGTGACAAGCTCATCAGGGGGATCGGCGTTGGGCATCGTGTCCTCGCATGGGTGTTCGTAAACGTGCCTGTATACTACACGTGGTTGATCATCATGTCAAGCAAGCGAAACTACAGGCGTGACATTTTGCCAGAAAACTTCCGATTTTAACTTTTGTGGTGCTCAGATGGGAATGCGGTAAAACTGGGCTACGGCGGCGTGCTTTGCCAGAGAAACGGCAAAGTCTGGCAAATGTGCTTTGGTGGCAAATGTTTCGTTGTAAATAGTGTATGCTTGTCATGGCTCTCAATACTTTTCAATACTAACTTCATCGATGCTCTGGGCGTGCCTCCCGCTCCAGGCGGGTGTGCTTGTGCTGTGACCGCTGCCCCGGTCGTGGCAGCAGGGCTACCGGGCTGATTCCGTGTGCGTGGCGGCTGGTCGTTCAGGGGCTGTGGTGCAGCACCATGGGGGTTGTTATGCGTCGTTCATCGCGTTGGTATACCGTTGGCGTTGTGTTCATGCTCTGGTCGTTCTTGAGTACCCCCTTTGGCCACCTCCGTTCAACCCAGGCCCAGGCACCGGCAGACCCGGCCCGCCCGGTGCTGCCCGTTGTCCCGGCAGCCTCGCGCCCGGCACCGCCCTCTGGCATCTCTGCGGTGGACGAAGCGGCCTCCTTCACCACCACGGCAGCGGCCACACCCACCGCGACGCTGCCCATGTCCGCGACTACCCCGCTCACCGCCGCTGCCGCCCGCACCTGGCTGCCGACCCAGCACACGGATACACCGCTACAACTTATAACCTACCCAGATAACCAGGTGCTGGCAATTGGGCATGTGCGCCACCCCAATGAGCAGACCATGGTAAACGATACGGGGGAAATTATCCGGTTTGTCCCGTCAGCGTTGCCGCCTACGCTGACTACCGACTTGACACCCCAATTGAGCGATGTCATTATTAACAATCGACGGCAGGTTCTTGATACCACGATTGTCCCTTATCGATGGGTGGTCAATATTGAGATAAGGTTTCCTGGTGGTGCGGAAGGGTTTTGTTCAGGCTGGTTCTATGCCCCCTACTCAGTGGCTACCGCTGGACATTGTATTTACAACCGTGATCTCGGCGGGTGGGCAGATATCCTCTCGGTCAATCCAGGCCGAAATACTAAAGCCCCCCCGCCTTATACCGAACCATTCCCAACCTGTCATGCGGTCAGGGTGATGACCAATAACATCTGACTCGGCGATGCTGGTGTTCCGGCACAACGGCGGTTTTATGATTGGGGTGCAATAACGGTCGATTGTTCCTTCAGTGCAGCTGGCTTTCTGGGGTACCAGGTGTGGAAGCCACCAGTGGGTTCATTGGCAATTGTTACCGGATATCCTTGTGTCGGTATTCCTGATGATGATATAGGAAAACAGTTTACCAGTGAAGGAGCCGTGCTTGGATTTGAAAACTACCTGCTGGAACCAGAGCGGATTGTTACCTTTAATGCTGATGCTGTGGGGTGTAACAGCGGTAGTCCCGTGTATACAAGGCAATTGAGTGGCGGAACCATAGTTGATTAGCGCAGCTTTGGGATTGTTACGGAAGCCTACGCGGAGCAGAAGAAGGGGGTGCTGATGACCGACGAGCTCTTTAATGCCTTAAACCGCGCTATTCCGGTATTTGGCACCTATCTGCCGCTGGTGGTGCCGACCTTTTTGGCCAACCCTTTTTTTGTCTTCCTGCTGCGCCAGTTTTTTATGTCGCTGCCCGAAGAGTTATCCGACGCGGCTCGCGTCATGGGGCCTCGGAATTCCGCATCTTCTCCCAGATCATTCTGCCCTTGGCGCGGCCGGCCTTGGCCACCGTG
>JAAUSQ010000227.1 GCA_012033195.1 Chloroflexaceae bacterium | reverse complement strand
ATGGAGGAGAAGAGCGAAAAAAAACTGCAGGATATAGCCCGTGAAATAGCGGGCGGTGACTTTAGTGGTATTGCATTTGTTGAAGATCTAATGCAATTGCGGTGCTTAGGTACTCCACGAACAACATTAAAAATCATCAACAAGTTTAAACGTGCAATGGACACTCTTCAAAGTCCAGAGCATCAAATCGTAAAGAATAGATTAGTTTCTTCATACCCTTTCTGGTCATTGTTTATTATAGCAATCTACTTCCAGATGGGACCAGAAGAATTTATTGGTTTCGTGCAAGGTTCTACTAAACTGTATAAAACAATCAGCGGAGAAATCCAAAATCCCGGTGATAATCATCCATGGCCTCTTTCAGATTTTATAGCTTTTGCTGTACAATTTAGGCACCGTTCGGCTAAAAATGGCAGATCGACTGTGGACTTTCCAGATGAACGTAACCGACAGCTTCTTTCTAAACTTATTCGTGAAAACACTATTTTACCTTTTGAAGAATAGGTTTTTCACCCTGCGCCTATGCTCCGCGCAGCATTGCGATGATCGGCGGGAGCGTTTCCAGCACATAGGCGATATCGTCGGCGGTGGTGTCTTTGCCAACGGTAAAGCGCAACGAGCCGCCTGCATCTTCGGGCGAGCGGCCCATTGCCAGCAGTACATGCGATGGGTCGAGCGAGCCGCTGGTACAGGCACTGCCGCTGCTGGCGCAAATCCCGTGCTGGTCGAGCAGCAGCAGAATACTCTCGGCATCGATGCCCGCAAAGCCGATATTGGCATTGTTGGGCAGGCGGCGCTCGCGGTCGCCGTTCAGCCACGTCTGCGGCACACGGGTCAGCACCCCTTCGAGAAGCTGGTCGCGCAGGGTGGCGCAGTGCTGCACATACCACGCCCGCCGCGCTGCTGCCAACCGCAGCGCCGTTGCCAACCCGATAATACCGGGGGTGTTTTCGGTGCCGGCCCGCCGCCGCCGTTCTTGCCCGCCACCGTTGATCTGGGGCAGCAGGGGCGTGCCGCGTCGAATGTAGAGCAGACCCATACCTTTTGGCCCATAAAACTTGTGCGCCGCCAACGAGAGCAGGTCAACATTCAGATCGTCCACAGTGAGCGACAACGACCCCGCCGCCTGGACTGCATCGGTGTGGAACAGCACGCCGTGCACGCGGCAGATTGCACCGAGTTCGGCGATAGGCTGAATAACACCAGTTTCGTTATTGGCATACATCAGCGATACCAGCACGGTATCGGGCCGAATGGCGGCGCGTAGATCGTCGGGTTGCACTAGGCCGTGCTGGTCAACGGGTAGCAGCGTGACCTCGAAGCCAACGTGTTGCAGATACTCGGCGGTATCGAGCACGGCGTGATGCTCGATAGCACTGGTGATGATATGGCTGCCTTTGCCGCGTTGTTGCTGGGCCAGTGCCACCCCCTTGATCGCGAGGTTGTCGGCCTCGGAGCCGCCGCCAGTAAAGATAATTTCGCGGCGACTGCACCCCAGGATGGTGCACACCTCCTCGCGGGCATCGTCGATGGCTTGCAATGCACTGCGCCCTATCTGATGGATGCTTGATGGATTGCCCGGTACTTCTAAAAAATAGGGCTGCATTGCCGCAAACACCGCCGGATCGAGGGCGGTGGTGGCGGCGTGGTCAAGGTAGACGACGCGCTGGCTGGTTGTTGCGATGTTCATCATAGAGCTTTCCCGGTAACTGGTGTACATATCAGGCGATGGGCGCTGGGTTACCCGTCGAGGTCACCTGCGCGGGCTGTTCCCTTGCCCAGTGTCTGACTTATTATGACAAGTTCGCTCGCCGCTGTCAACGGGTGGGGCGCGGCACCTGCACCACTATCTCGGTACCGGCTCCGGGCACCGACAGCACCGACAGCGCCCCGCCCATCTCGGTGGCGCGTTCTTCCATCGTCAGCAGGCCAAAGTGCCGCCGATCACCATCGCGGGCCGCTACATCGTGCAGCAGCGCCACATCGAAGCCTTGCCCGTTATCGGCAACCCGAAGCTGTACCAGATGCGGCTGGCAATCGAGCGCCACAAAAGCGCGGCTTGCCTGGGCATGTTTGACAATATTGTTCAAGGCTTCCTGCACAATGCGGTACAATGCCTGCTCCAGCCCGTGCGCCACCCGCTCATCACCGGTAATGCTAAAGTCAATCCGCAACCCCTCGCGGCGGCTGACCTGGGCAACGTGGCGTTGCAGTGCTGTGCCCAGTCCCTGATCGCTGACGGCGGGCGGGCGGAGCTGGGCAATCAGGGCACGCATTTCGGCAAGCGCGGCGGCGGCAGTCTCCTGCAAGCGCTCAAGCTGTGTCAGCGTGCGCTGCGGGTTCTTTTCGATGTGGGCACGCGCCGCCTGTGCTGTGAGCATCATACTGAAGAGTTGCTGTGATACGCTGTCGTGCAGTTCGCGGGCCAGGCGGTTGCGCTCTTCGAGCACGGCGGCTTCGTGGGCGCGGCGGGCCAGGCGGCTATGCTCAATCATGCCCGCCCAGAATATCGGCAGCCGTCACCAGCAGCGCTTCGTCGTCGCCCGAAAAGCCCGCCACCTGCGGCGATTCCAGATTGAGCACGCCAAGCACCCGCCCCCCCGCCAGAATGGGGACACATAGCTCAGAATGTGTTTCGGCGCTGCCGCTAATATAGTCGGTGTCGCCGCGCACATTGTCGATGCGTTGCACCCGCGCATGGCGCACGGTCCGCCCGATAATACCCATACTGATTGGCTGGCGCAGACCGGGTGGGGTACCATGATGGGTGCCCGCCTGGGCCAGCAAAACAAGCTCGTTGCCTTCGCTGTTGAGCAGATACACCTCAACATGGTTGTAGTCGCGCACCCGCCGCAGTCGTTCGGTCGCCTCGCCAAGCATCTGGTGCTCGTTCAGCATACCCGTCGCAATCCGCGCCAGGTCGGTGAGCATTGCAACCTGTTCGGTCTGCTGGCGGCTGCTCGCAAGCAGGCGTTGCTGTTCAAGCAGCAGCGCGACCCGTTGCGCCAGTGCTTCGAGCACCGGGGCATAACGCGGTATATAGTCGGGCACAGTCGGTGGCACAGCAAGCAGCAGCAACCCTTCGAGCGCGGCAGCACCCGCCACTTGCAGCGGCACAATCAGTAGCTGCTGTTCAGCCGGTAGCGCCAGTACCACGGCCAGCGCTGGTGCAAGGCAGGCAAGCTGTGCAGCGGGCACTACAAACAGTGGCCCCTGTTGCAACGCAAGCTGTAGCAGTGCGCTATATTCGGCGGCAGCAATACAGCCAGTGCCGCCACTGAAGCGCAGATCGCCGTGCGGCGGGGCGCACGTCCCGGCCAGACCAATGGGGTGCCGGTGGTCTGCTGTATCAGCCCGACCAGTTCTGGCAGCAGGCGCGGCCCACTGAGCAGCCGATTGCCAGCAGCCAGCAGTTCGATAGGGCAAGCCCGGACGGTTGATTCGACATAAGCACATTCTACCGAAATGTGGTATACTCCACGCGCCCTACAAACAGGCGCAACGCCAGCACGGTGGGACGACTATTCAAGTTGATTATACCAGTTTCGGTAGGCCATTGTGCGCCATACCGATACTGGCCCTGCTCGCAATTCAGCCGAGACAGAGATCATCCTTTTGGGGTATGTCAATTGTTACACAGCACTTTACACTGATAGGCAAGGAACAACTGAACATTTCCTGCAACAGTTGCTGCGTTCTGGTCGTCTACCCGGTAGGAGACCCGACGATACATATAAACAATGCAATACCGTTCTGATGTCACAGGTTGAAGGTCTTTGCTACATTCCATATAATAGATCATAGTGTCGCATACCAAGAGCAGCCATTGTTTATGTTGCAGCCCTTCGGGGGCAGCTTCAAGGTATATAGCAGGCTGTATTGACACCAAAAAGAGTTTACAGTATCGGGAATACATCCTGAAAGGGAGAGCTTGTATGTGGAAGCGCTTGTTCGGTGGTGGCGATAAAACTGGTGGAAACGGAGCATACCGCTACGGGAACGAGCACTTGATTGAACTGCGCCGGATTGTCAAAACGTACGAAACGGCAGCAGGGTCTTTTACGGTGCTAAAAGGTGTCGATGTCCAGATTGACCGGGGCGAGTTTGTCGCCGTCATCGGCAAGTCGGGCAGCGGTAAATCAACCCTGGTCAATATGATTACAGGCATCGACCGCCCCTCCTCTGGCGAAGTGCTGGTGGGCGATACTGCCGTGCATAAGCTGTCTGAGGGCCAGATGGCCGTCTGGCGCGGCAAGAACCTGGGCATTATTTTCCAGTTCTTCCAGTTGCTCCCCACGCTGACTATCATTGAGAATGTGATGCTGCCGATGGACTTCTGTAATATGTATACCCCTTCCGAGCGCCGCAAACGCGCGATGATGCTATTGGAGCAGGTGGAGATGACCGAGAACGCCCACAAGCTCCCCTCGGCGGTGTCGGGCGGTCAGGCGCAGCGTGTGGCGATTGCGCGTGCGCTCGCCAACGATCCGCCCATTCTGGTGGCCGACGAGCCAACCGGTAGCCTCGACTCGAAGACGGCGAATGCGGTGTTTGCCGTGTTTGAGAAGATGATTCAAGAGGGCAAAACGATTGTGATGGTGACGCACGACAACGACCTGGCCCGCCGCGCCACCCGCGCTATTATCGTGGTCGATGGTGTGGTGACCAACCAGTATGTTACCCGTGCGCTGCCGCACCTGGGTGTGGATGAGATGACCCGTATAGCACGCCAGATGAACCGCGAGACGTATGAGGCGGGAGCAACGATTGTCAATCAGGGCGATATGGCCGACCGCTTTTATATCATCACCCGTGGCGCAGTGGATATCTTCCTACCGCACCCCGACGGGCAAGAAATCCACGTCGACCGATTGGAGGCAGGGCAGTACTTCGGTGAGATTGGTTTGCTCGAACGTGGCACCCGCACCGCAACCGTACGCGCCTACAGCGATAGTGATGTGGAAGTGGCAACGCTCGACCGCGAAGCCTTTACCACCCTGCTGCAAGACTCCGACCTGACCCGTGATGTGCTGGATCGCACCCGGCGCGAACGTATCGAGCGCGATGAAAGCAACCTGGGACGCCCAACGGAGAATATGTCCAATGCTTAACCCCCGCTGGAAAAAGGTGCTGGCTGATGTGTGGAGTAACAAAACACGTACCCTGCTCGTCGCCCTTTCGATTGGGGTGGGTGTGTTTACGGTCGGGATGATTGCCGAAGGCCGTGAGCGTATGATACGCGGCATGTCAGAAGAGTATCTCGCGGGCAACCCTTTCAGCTTTGTGCTTGGCACCGATGAACCCTTCGATGAAGAACTGGTAGAGACAGTCCGCAACATACCGGGGGTGTACGAGGCCGAGGGGCGCAGCGGTATCACGCTGCGGATGAATGTTGGCCCCAACCAGTGGGAAACGCTCTCGCTGGCGGCAATTCCCGACTTCGATGATATTCGTATTGCACGAATGAACCTGGAGCAAGGCCCGTGGCCGCCCCCCAACAAAACGTTGCTCATTGAGCGCTCGGCCCTCAGTGAGCAACTCGGCGTGGGCTTGCAGGTGGGCGATACGTTGCTGGTAGAAACGCTCGACCAGGAGACACGCCGCGAAGTACCGATTGTCGGCGTAGTGCATGATCTGCACGTTGCACCTACCTTTATTTTTGGTACGTACTACGGCTACATTACCGAAGATACGCTGGAATGGTTTGGCAGCAACCGCGACTTTACGGCGTTGCGGGTGATGGTCGAACCAGATCGGCTCTTCGACCGCGAGCACGTGGTAGCCGTTTCCCGCGAAGTGCGCGACCGGGTGGAGCGCAGCGGGCGCGAGATAGAAGATATTTTTATTCCGCCGCAACCCGGCGAGAGTCCGGTGGTAACGTTTGCGGTGCAGCCAATCATCTTCCTAATGAGTGCGCTGGGGAGTGCTGGCGGTGTTCCTGAGCGGCTTCCTGGTGACCAATACCATCTCGGCAATGATGGCGCAACAGACGCGGCAGATCGGCATTATGAAGTCGATTGGGGCGCGGACCAGCGATGTCATGCGGATGTACTTTGCACTGGTGCTGGCCTTCGGTGTGATTGGGATGATCATCGCCGTGCCGCTGGCATACCTGGCGGCGACCGCCTTTACCGATTTTTTTGCTGTACTGTTCAATTTTAATCAGCGGACCTATGGCATTCTTCCCGGTGTCGCCGGTATAATCCTGTTTGTCGGGCTGGTGGTGCCCGTGCTGGCGGCTATCTTCCCGGTGCTGCGTGGCACCAGCATCACCATCCGCGAGGCCATTTCGAGCGATGGCGGGCCAAGCACCTATGGCACGGGTTTGCTCGATCGGCTGCTCGAACGGCTGCGTGGCCTGCCGCGTCCGCTGCTGCTCTCGCTGCGCAATACGTTCCGGCGCAAGGGGCGGCTCATCCTGACGCTGACTACGCTGACCCTCGGCGGGGCAATCTTTATCAGTGTGTTTACGGTGCAGGCCTCGATTGTGCAGACGCTTGATGAACTGTTTGCCTCGCTGATCCGCTACGATGTGCAGATTACGTTTGATGGTGACTACCGTGTTGATCGGCTGGTGGAAGAAGCGCTCAAGGTACCCGATGTGGTGGAAGCCGAGGCATGGGGCGGCATTCTGGCGCGGCGCTTGCGCCCGGATGATACCGACAGTGATACAATCTTCTTTGAAGCGCCGCCACCGGGCAGCGACATGCTTGCACCGGTGATCATAGAGGGGCGCTGGCTGTTACCCAACGATGAGAACGCCGTGGTCCTCAGTTCGGCATGGCGCAAAGATGAGCCAGATGTTGCAATTGGTGATACCATTACATTGAAGTTTAAAGGACGCGAAACAGACTGGGTCGTTGTGGGCTTCTTCCGGGGGATTGGGAGCGAATTGATTGCCTATGCCAACTACGACTATTTTGCGCGTGAAGTCCGGGAACCGGGCGTGTCAGATACGCTGAATGTCACCATAGCGCGTACGACGCTTGATTATCAGGCACAGGTGGCCCAGGCCCTCGAAGAACACTTCCGCAGCGTGGGGCTGGCGGTTGGAGAAAGCAGCACCGCTGTCGACGAAAAGCAGCAGAGTCTGAATCAATTTGGCATTATTACGAGCCTGTTGATGATTATGGCCGGCCTGATCGCCGTGGTGGGTGGTCTGGGCTTGATGGGCACAATGAGTATGAATGTGCTCGAACGCACCCGCGAAATCGGTGTGATGCGGGCCATTGGTGCGTCCAATCTATCTATTCTGAACATTGTGATTTCGGAAGGGGTGTTGATTGGATTGATAAGTTGGGCAATCGGGGCGGCGCTGGCCTTCCCCATCAGCCGGGTGCTGAGTGACCAGGTAGGGATCCTCTTTCTGGGCGCACCCTTCAGTTATGTCTTCTCGATAGATGGGGCGCTGCTGTGGCTGGGCATTGCGGTGATACTGGCGGCGTTTGCTAGCTTCATCCCGGCCTGGAATGCATCGCGGCTGACGGTGCGCGATGTGATTGCGTACGATGGATAAGACGAGGCAACGATGTACACTCTGATATATATCTGGAGCAAGGTGAGGAAGAACGTATGCGAAACTGGATGATCGGGCTGCTAGCGCTCCTGATACTGGCAACGCTGGGGGCCTGTGCCCTGCCGGGGCAATCGGAAGAAGCGCCGGAAGACATTGCATTGACTACAGAACTGCCGCCGATTACTGCAAGCGAACGGGTGATTGCCGAGGCCGAAGTGGTGCCCATTCAGGATGTGGAGTTGCGCTTCGAGAGCAGCGGTACAGTTGCGGAGGTGCTGGTAGAAGAAGCCGATATGGTCAACAACGGCGATGTGCTGGCCGACTACGCGGCAGGGGGGCGGCTACCTCGTTCTCGCGACGTTCTCGTGGG
>JAAUSQ010000015.1 GCA_012033195.1 Chloroflexaceae bacterium | reverse complement strand
CCTTTCGAATCTGGGCCTCCCAAGGAGCTTCGCTCGGCATCCCATCTCGCCAGTCGAGCCACCTGATCCGCCTCTTCCCGCAGACGATCTGCCAATAGGTCACTCTGTCGATAAGCGAGCTCGAACTGATCCAGATCCACCCGCTGCTGCTTGAGCCGTGGGTGGATGCCGCCCTGACCCACACCGTCAACGAGGCACTGGACGATGGCAACGAACGGCTGGCCCAGCTTGTGGAAGAGCGGCGCGAACAGCTTGAAGTCATCCGCCAGCAACCACCCACCGCCCTGACGATGCCCGCCGCGCCCCTGGTTGGCGAGCAACCACCCGACCCGCTCGAAGAAGCAATCGAGGCCTTGATTATTGCGGCAGATGAAGATGAGATTGCCCAGGTTTTGATGGACTACCCCGACCTGCTGACCGATGCCGCAGATGCGGCATTGGCGCAACTTGCCGACGAAGCACGCGCCCAGGACGATGCAGAGCTAGCAACCTATGCGACAGAATGTCGGGCGATGCTCCGCACCGTGCGCGAAGGACTGAACACCTGAACCGGTTATGAGGGAGCGGTTCAGACGGGAGCAAAACGGAACCGGACCTCTCCGGTATAGCTTGCTTGGAAGGAGGCAGTATGCTTAAACGCACGCCACTCTACGACCGACACGTTGCCATGGGTGCGCGAATGGTCGAATTTGGAGGATGGCACATGCCCGTGCAATACAGCGGTGTGATGCCAGAACACCATGCGGTGCGTACATCGGCGGGACTGTTCGATATCAGCCACATGGGGCGCTTTAGCGTCAGCGGACGCGACAGCGAGTCGTTCTTGCAGTTTGTCACCACCAGCGATGTATCCACCCTCGGCGTTGGGCAGTCGGGCTATAGCCTGCTGTGTACGATGGATGGCGGCATTATCGATGACATTTTTATCTACCGCCTGCCGAGCGAATACCTGATTGTGGTCAATGCATCCAATCTCGAAAAAGACTGGAACTGGCTGCGTTCGCGGTCAACCGGCTTCGATGTTGATCTGGAAGACCTCTCGCAGCGCTGGGCGATGTTTGCGCTGCAAGGCCCGCAGGCCGAACAGCTCTTCTGCGACGCCGAGAGCATGCGCGGCGTTGGCCTGGAAAGCCTGCCCTTCCACGAAATCGCCCTGTTCAGCTTCTTTGGCTTCAACGGTATGATTGCCCGCACTGGCTACACGGGCGAGGATGGCTTCGAAATCTTTTGTGATGCCGCCTATGCCCCGCAAGTCTGGGACGAACTGCTCAAGCTGGGCACACCGGGCAGCGTGCTACCGTGTGGCCTGGGTGCCCGCGACAGCCTGCGCTTCGAGGCGGGTCTGGCCTTGTATGGGCACGAGATTACCGAGGATACCAACCCTTACGAAGCCCGCCTGGGCTGGACGATCAAACTGAACAAGCCCGACTTTATCGGCAAAAATGCCCTGCAACAGATCAAGGCAACCGGGCCAACCCGGAAGCTAGTTGGCTTCGAGATGGTTGGACGCGGTGTTGCACGTGCCGACTATCCTATTCACGACCTCGCAGGTAACCTGATCGGGCATGTCACAACGGGGCTGCCTGCACCAACGCTCGATAAGCCACTGGGCCTGGGCTATGTGCCCGCCGACCTCAGTGCAATCGGCACCGAATTCGATGTTATGATACGAGGCAAGGCGACCCGCGCCAAGGTCATCAAGACACCTTTCTATCAGCCACGCTACAAACGCTAACCTGTGGAGAGCTATGAGAGGAGCAACAGGACTATGAGCTTCAACACCCCGGCGGAACTCAAGTATGCCAAGACGCATGAATGGCTGCGCGTAGAGGGCGATGAGGCCGTTGTTGGCATCACCGATTATGCCCAGCATGCACTTGGTGATGTGGTGTATCTGGAACTGCCCGAAGTCGGCGCTACCTTTGCGGCGGGCGCAGTCTTCGGTGTGATCGAGTCGGTCAAGGCGTCGTCCGACCTGTACGCGCCAGTGGATATGGAAATTGTCGGTATTCACGATGCGCTGATCGACGATCAGGAGCCGATCAATGCCGACCCCTACGGCAACGGCTGGATGCTGCGTATCAAACCTACCGGATCAGCCGAACATCTGCTGGATGCTGCCGCCTACGAACAAATTGTCGAAGACGCATCCGACGATTAAACCGCCCCACCCGACGCCGTTTCGAGAGCAGGTAGCGCACGTTGCCCTCAGAACGGCGTCGTTTTATAATTTGATTGAGCATTATGTCTCATCACAGAGACAATAAGCCAGATACCTAGAAAGCACCTGTATGTCGCATTATACTTCTATTACTGATGCGGAACGCGCCGAGATGCTGCGGGCCATCGGCGTTGAGTCCATCGCCGACCTGTTTGTTGATGTGCCCGCCGACCTGCGCTTCCCGCGCCTCGACCTGCCCGCGCCTCTGTCGGAACCAGTATTGCAGCGCGAACTGCGCCGCCTGAGTACCCAGAATGCCAATGCACAGAGCCATAGCATGTTCCTGGGAGCCGGAGCCTACAACCACTTTGTACCGAGTGCCGTTGACCAGATCCTGCGGCGTGGTGAGTTCTACACCGCCTACACGCCCTACCAGCCCGAAGTGAGCCAGGGCACCTTGCAGGCCATCTTCGAGTATCAGAGCATGATGGCCGACCTAACACAAATGGACGTCGTCAACGCCTCGCACTACGATGGCGCTACCGCCATTGCCGAAGCCGCAATTATGGCGTTGAATGTCACCCGTAAGCGCAACAAGCTGGTTGTATCGCGGGGTCTGCACCCACACTACCGCGAGGTGCTGCGTACCTATATGCAGAGCCTCGATCTGGCGATTGTGGGCGATGAGCAGTACAGCACGCTCGATGAACTGGTGGCGCAGATTGATGACAATACAGCCGCCCTGTTCATCCAGTCGCCCGACTTCCTGGGACGGCTGCACGACCTGCGCGGACTGGCCGACCGGGTGCATGCAAAAGGGGCGCTGCTGGCTGTGCACTTCGACCCGATAGCGCTGGCCCTGTTCCAGACTCCGGGTGCGGTAGATGCCGACATTGCCACGGGCGAAGGGCAACCGCTCGGCATTGGCCTGAACTACGGCGGCCCCTACCTGGGCATCTTTGCGGCCCGCCAGAAGAACGTGCACAAGATCGCAGGGCGCATTGTTGGCGCTACCCGCGACATCGAAGGACAACTGGCCTACGTGCTGACGCTACGCGCCCGTGAGCAGGATATTCGCCGCGAGCGTGCCACCAGCAATATCTGCACCAATCAGGGCTTGATGGCATTAGCGGCAACCGTCTATATGAGCCTGATGGGACGGCAGGGGTTGCGCCAGGTGGCCGAACTGTGTTACCACCGCGCCCACTACGCCGCCGCCCAGATCCAGCAACTTTCCGGCTACCGCGTCGAAGACGAGCAGCCATTCTTCAAGGAGTTTGTGATCCACTGCCCGCGCCCCGCACACGAAGTAAACGCGGCCCTGCTGGAACACGGCATTATCGGCGGCTACGATCTGGTGCAGAACGAGCTGCGATGGGCGACCGGGCGATGCTGCTGTGTGTCACCGAAATGAACACCAAGGCTGATATCGATCAACTCGTGGAGGTGCTGCGCGGGCTATAGGCGCTAGCCAACCTGCTCGCGGGGCCGACTGGCAAAGCATGTGATACTGGTCATTCATTCCTAGAAAGCCATACTATGTCTGTATATACTACTGAACCACCAATTTATGAACTGTCTGTTCCTGGCAAGCACGGCGCCAACCTGCCCGCGCTTGATGTGCCTGCCGCCGACCTGCCCGCCGACCTGCTGCGCGGCGATGACCTGGCAGGCTTTCCCGAACTGAGCGAGACGGAAGTTATTCGCCACTTCACGCGCATCAGCCAGCGCAATATGGCTATTGACACTACCATGTACCCGCTTGGCTCTTGCACAATGAAGTACAACCCCAAGCTCCACGAACGAAAGCGGCCAGCCTGCGCCCGGTTTTGCAACCACCCACCCCATGCAGGATGAGACGCTGTCGCAGGGGCGCTGCGCTGATGTTTGAGTTGCAAAACTACCTCGCTGAAATTAGCGGCTTCGATGCGGTGTCGCTGCAACCTGCCGCTGGCGCACAGGGCGAGTTCACGGGCATTCTGGTGTTCCGGGCCTACCATCTCAGCCGGGACGACACCGACCGCACCGAGATACTGGTACCCGATGCAGCGCACGGCACCAATCCGGCAACCGCAGCCATGGCAGGCTATACCGTGGTAGAACTGA
Source organism: Chloroflexaceae bacterium (assembly GCA_012033195.1). GTDB lineage: Bacteria > Chloroflexota > Chloroflexia > Chloroflexales > Chloroflexaceae > JAAUSQ01. The sequence goes on along the minus strand of JAAUSQ010000015.1, from coordinate 30,324 downwards.
AGAGCGACGAACGCGGCAACGTCGATATGGACGACCTGAAGCGCAAGCTCTCACCACGCACCGCCGGAATGATGCTCACAAACCCCAACACTGTTGGCCTGTTCGAAGAGCAAATCGTGGAGGTGGCGCGGCTCGTCCACGCGGCAGGCGGCCTGATGTACGGCGACGGAGCCAACTTCAATGCTATTCTGGGCATCGTCAAGCCGGGTGAAATGGGCTTTGACTTTATGCACTACAACCTGCACAAAACCTTCACCACCCCACACGGCGGCGGCGGCCCTGGCAGCGGTGCCGTTGGCTGTACTGCTGCGCTCGCCCCGTTCCTGCCTGGCCCACGGGTGCGCGAGGGGCAGCAACCGGGTACCTACGGATTCTTTATGCCCGAGCAGAGCATTGGACGGGTCAAGGCGTTTCACGGCAACTTCGGCATGCTAGTGCGGGCCTGGACCTACATTCGCACCCTCGGCGAAGCAGGCCTGCGCGAAGTCTCCGAAATCGCCGTGCTGAATGCCAACTATATCCGCACCCAGCTTGATGCGCTCTACCCGCCAGCGATTGACCGCATCTGTATGCACGAGTCGGTGCTGCGTGGGCAGATTGCCGGGGCACAGGGCGTTCGCACGCTCGATATTGCCAAGCGCCTGATTGATTTTGGCTTCCACCCGCCAACAGTCTACTTCCCGCTTATTGTGCCCGAAGCACTGATGATTGAGCCGACCGAAACCGAGAGCAAGCGCAACATGGACCGCTTTATTGAGGCTCTGCGGACAATTGCACGCGAGGCAGTTGAAACACCCGAACTACTGCACAACGCGCCCCACAACGCCCCCACCCGGCGGCTCGATGAGGTGCGGGCAGCCCGCAAGCCCATTCTGCGCTACGACCGCGAGAAGTTTGCGGAGATGATGGCCGAGTAACACCGCGTACAACGCAGGCCAGGGGTGAGGGACGTGGCGATAGGCCAACCCGCACAGGCGGGCTGGGTGCAGACCCAACGGGGCTTCGTGTTTCAGCCCGGTGCTTCAGCGCCGGGCCGCACCTCGCCCCTTGCCGCTTGCGCCCTTATATCAGGCCGCGCCGTTGCAACTTGCGTACCTCGCGCTTGCGGGTATTCACCGCCTCGCGCACCAGTTCAAGCTCTTCATCGCTAATGGTAAAATGGCGACCATCGCGTACTAGGGTCACGCCGCCACCCGGCGCAAACTGCACCGACAGCGCATCGTTGCCCGCCTCAGGGCCAGGGGCAATATAGCGGCCCAAGGCAACCCGTGCATCCAGCAGCGTCTCGTGGGCACGCCCCCCCTTCACTGCCCGCAACAACGCATCTAGCCCATCGCGGGCGGTCTGGGCAAGCTGGCGCACATTGGGCGAGGCACTACTCTGCTGCTTCAACCATGCGCGTGCTTCGGCTGCAACGTTGCTTCCCTCGGCGATGGGGGCTGGTAGTTCGTTCAATAAATCGGCTACAATACGGTAAATGTCCCGCTGTTGATCCATACTGCTCCTCATTGCATTGTGTCGCGTACAATGCTGCTGAACAGGCCGGAGCCACGTTGCCCCTGCCGTACTCTGTCAACAAATCAGGCCGCAAATGCCCGCAGGAACACGCCCATCCAGCGCATCGCCAGCCAGTAGTCATCGACCCGGATATGCTCGTTGGGTGCGTGGATTTGCATGCCATGGTAGCCGCAGCCTGCGCCCGATGCGGTGGGCGTGCCGGTTGCTTCGGCCAGATCGTACATCGGGCCAGTGCCCGCCATTGTTGGTGTCACCACTGGATGCACACCGTACACTGTCTCGGCCGCATTGACCATCGCCCGTACCAGTGAGGAGTTCAGGTCGCTACGTGCCGGATACACCCCGCCCAGGTCGATGATCGCAATATCGCTGAAGCCCTGCGCGTCGAGGTGCGCCCGCAACTGCTGCATCACCGTTTCGGGGCGCATATCGGGCACCAGTCGAAAATCGATCTTCACCCGTGCCTCGCTTGGCAGCACCGTCTTGGAGCCTGCGCCCGTGTAGCCCGACACCACCCCGCAGATGTTACAGGTTGGCTCGAAGAGATGCCGCCGCAGCCGCTCCACGCCGCGCACGCCCCCCAGAAAAGCGGGTATCTGATAATCGGCTAAAATCGCCGCGTCGGTGTCGGGAATGCTTTCCAGTGCCCGCAGGTCGGTCTCACCTGGTGGGCGAATAGCATCGTAAAAGCCTGGTATCAAAATACGCTCGTCTGGCCCCTTCAGCGTAGCAAGTGCCCACACCAACCGCCACGCCGGATTGGGCACCACCGTTGCAAATGAAGAGTGCAGGTCGTAAGCAGCACCGCGCACCACCAGTTCAACATACTGCATGCCTTTTGCGCCGCAGTCAATCCGGGGCCGATCATCAATGTTGCGCTCGCCCGTCTCCCAGATCATCCCATCGCCGCGCAACAGGTCGGCATGGTCGCGGCAGAAGGCGGGCAGGTGCGGCGAACCAATCTCCTCCTCGCCCTCGATGATAAACGCCACTTCAAACGGGAGCGTGCCCTGGGTCGCCAGCCATGTTTCAATCGCCTGTATCCGCAGCATCAGGTTGCCTTTGTTGTCGGCAACGCCGCGTGCATAGAGCTTGCCGTCGCGATGGTTGGCTCAAAAGCCGGGGTTACCCATAGCTCTTCCGGATCGGCAGGCTGCACATCGTAGTGGTCATAAATGAGCAGGCGGCGCGGCCCACTGCCAAGCGTGGCATAGATGACCGGCGAGCCGTTTTCGATATCAAACACCCGCACCGCCGCGCCAAGCCGTTCGAGCCGCTGTCGCACCAGGGCCGCTGCTTCGGGGATAGCACGCCCCTGCGCGGCAACCGAGGGCACGCGCAGCAGTTGAAAAAGCTCATCCATAAACCGCGCCTGATGTGTGGCGATATAGCTGGTAAACTGTTCCATAAAGCCTCGTTCTCTTTCAGATATGCTAATCATCGAGAAGGTCAACAAATTCTTCTACAGTCAGCCCCACTGCTCGAATAATCGCACGCAACGTACCAGGGGCTAACGTTCGATGTTCAGGTACCGTAACCTGACAATACGGAGAGTCACGGCGCATAATCTTGTGGCTGCCTTCCTGTCGTTTAAAATAAAAGCCACTTTTCTCAAGCGCCTTAACGCATTCGTTGCCCGATAGTGCTGGTAGTTTTTTTGTCATACAACAACCAGCATTGCCCCATAATGTTCTTCTGGCACAGGCAATCCGTCCTCTTCAAGGGCTGCGATGTAACCGCGTATTGCCTCCCGAATATTAGCGATTGCTTCTTCTTTTGTTTCGCCCTGACTGATACAGCCGGGTAAACTTGGACACTCTACAATCCAGTAGCCCGTCTCATCCGGATACAGAACAATTTGGCGCATAATAATCCTCTCTTGCAGATAGATTATTGTGTCCACCTCGTTAATATTACGGTGGTAGACATTACGACAAGGTTGATGCCCGCTTCACCCGCAACACGAGCAGCGATAAAAACTCGGCCAGTTCTACCAATTCCTCTGCCTCCCGACGTTCGGCAGGGGTCAGGGCAAGGCCAGCATCCTGGCAGTCAAGCAGGTCGTGCAATCGTGCCTGTCACTGCTTCTGGCAATCTCAAGTGTGCCAGTTGCACTGGTATTGCTATTGTCTCGGTATCGCCCATCGCGCTCCTCACATTCCGGCGACGTAGGCCTGCAAAATGGTATAAAACTCAACCAGGCTATCAATCTCCACCCATTCCTCTTCCGAGTGTAGCCCCTGACCGTGTTGGCCCGAAGCATACCGCCGCCATGCCCTGCGCCGTAAAGAAGCGGGCATCGCTGCCAAAGTGTTCGCGGTAGAAGGCGGTAGGGGTGCCGCGTAGCTGGGCAGTCACCGCCGCCAGCCGTTGCACCGCCGCCTGGTGCGGGTCGGTGACAAGCCCGGTGCCGCTTTTGCTCACCAGTATTTCGGCGGTCGGGAAACACGCCTGCACCGTCTGCACCAGTGCATCGGGGCTGTGGTCGCTGGTGTGGCGAATGTCAAACGTCACCCGCAGCGCTGGCGGAATCTGGTTGCGCGAGTTGCCGCCCGAACTCACAATCGTCGGCGTGATGGTGGTCTGCCAGGCCTCTTCCGTTGGCGGCGGGAACTGTTCTGTTAGCCGCAGCAGGCCGCGTGCATAGTCGAAGATCGGGTTGTGTCCGTCCCAGGGCCGCGACCCATGCGCAGGGGTGCCCTTTAGCTCCATCTCCAGCCACACCGCCCCCTTCTGCTCGTAACAGATCTGCATATCAGTTGGCTCGCCGGTAATACAAAAATCGCAGCGCCAGCCATCATCTTCAATCATGAAGCGCGTCCCATTCGGCCCGCCCAGTTCTTCGTCGCCTGCCAGTTGCAGCCCGACATCGGGGCGCGGGTCGAGCGTGGCGAGATGCTTCATCAAGCGCAGCATCGCCGCAACGCTGCCCTTCATATCCTGGCTGCCGCGTCCATAAATCCGCCCATCGTGCACGGTTGGCTCAAATAGTTCCGGGGGGGCCGCCACCACATCCAGATGCCCGTTCAGCATCAGGGCCGGGGCGCGGGTCTTGTGCAGGGTGGCAACCAGGGAGGGCACGCCGTTATGCTCAACGCGCTCGATAAAGATACCCGGAATATCGCCCAGGTAGGCGGCGGCATAATCCATGGCCGCCATAATCTGGTCGGGATGCGCGGCAGTGCTCCGAAACCGCATCAGGTCGGTTGTCAGGGTTATTAGCTCATCACGCAAACGATCTGTCATAGATGCTGCTTTCTAACTAGGGTATTGATTGTGCTTCAGTGTAGCAATGAAAAGCCACCGAGGGTACCGCAGACGCAACAGGCGCTTTCTAATCGGGTTGCTGTTGTCACCAGCACGTTATAAATATGATAACACACGCAGCGTTTCGGCGGCACACCGCGCCCATGTGAAGCGGGCCGCGTGCAGTAGCCCTTTGTCACGCAAGGTGTCGCGCAGTGCCGCATCGTTCAGGAGTCGTGCCAACCCGCCTGCAATCACATCGGTACTGAGCGGGTCAACCAGCAGCGCAGCTTCGCCCGCGACTTCTGGCAGCGACGAGATGGTACTGGTGAGCACGGGCGTACCGCACGCCATCGCCTCTAGCACGGGCATGCCAAAGCCCTCGTACAGCGAAGGAAAAACAAACGCCTGCGCCCCACTCAGCAGGGCGGGCAGGTCGCTATCTTCAATATAGCCAGGAAAGTGGACACGTTGCCGCACGCCGAGCGCTGCCGCACGCTGCTCGATCTGGTCGGTGAGCCAGCCCCGCCGCCCTGCCAGTACTAGCGTGACCGGTGGCGTTGCCGTGGGCGCAACCTGGGCAAAGGCATCAATCAGACGCAGCAGGTTTTTGCGCGGCTGAATGGTGCCGACATACAGCAGGTAGCGCTCGGTGGGGATGCCATAGCGTGCCCGCACCGCTGCCAGTGCTGCCGCATCACCAACAGGCCGAAACGCTGGTGCAAGCCCGTGATACACCACATGGATTTTATCGGGCGCTACCCCATACTGCCGCACCAGATCGAGTTTGGTGGCGCGTGAGATGGCAATCACGCGGCGGGCAGTGTGGGCACTCCAGAGCGTGGTCATGTGCAGTTCGAGCCGCCGCCGTGCGGTGTGTGCTGCGGGAAACGCCAGGTAGCCCAGATCGTGGATCGTCACGACCGTTTGCACCTTGCGCGGCGGGCGCAGCAGCGGCACCACATGCGCCGGAATAAACAGTACATCGGGCGGGTGGCGTTGCACCTCCCACCCCAGCCGCAGGTGCGTCCACAAACGCGGAAAGGAGATACTCCGCAGGGTGGCGTTGTCGGGCAGCGCGGGCAGATTGGCCGGTATACCGTTGGTATAAAGGGTATACCGATTGAGCTGATCGAGGTGCAGCAACGCCTGTAGCAGTTCGTAGCTGTAGCGCTCGGTGCCTGTGCGCTGCGCCACTGCCACCCGGCTAGCATCAATCCCAATAGTCAGCATGCTGGTTCCTCGCGGTCTCCGCTTTCCCCGCGCCTATCGCGGCGTGCCTCTTGCATATACGGTTTGTAGAGCAGCGTAGAGCATGATACACTGCAACTGGCATTATGGGTACCATCCTCGTATGATTATGTGTAAGGAGCACAAAACTGTATGACACAACAAGAACGGTATGTCTATCCGGGTGCGCTGCACATCCACACGACCTACTCGGATGGATCGGGCACTGTGGAAGAAGTCATTACCGCCGCACACGAAGCTGGTCTGCGCTGGATTATGATTACCGACCACGACACCCTGGACGGCAGACACTACGAAGGTTGGCACGAGGATGTGCTACTGCTGGTAAACCACGAAATTACCCCCCTCAAAAACCATTTTCTGGCCCTCGAAATTGACGAAGTCATTGATCGGCAGCAACCGACCCAGGCATTCATCGACAATGTGTATGGGCGCGGCGGCTTCGGCATCATCGCCCACCCCGATGATCACCTGGTGAACAAAGACGAAGGTGTCCATCCCTGGGACGATTGGGCGGTAAACTGGCCTGGCAACGCCACCGCCGAAACCAGCATCGGTATCGAGATCTGGAATATGATGGCCGACTGGCGCTCCAACCGCAACCGCATTCAGCGCCCGCAGCACCTCACCGATCTGCGGCTGTCTCGCGTGGCCCGACCGATGCCGTGATGCGCTGGTGGGATAGCCTCAACGCGGCGGGCAAGCGCGTGTTTGCTATCGGCGGCCTAGATGCCCACGCCTTCCGCCTGACCTACAGTGGTACAGAGTACACCGTCTTCCCCTATGTGGAGATGTTCGGCACGGTGACCAATTATCTTATCCTGAACGAGCCGCTGCCGCAGGACGACAGCCGCGCCGCCTGCGCCCTGGTTCATCGGGCACTGCGTACGGGCAGGAGCTACATTGTCAACCGGATGTATGGCACACAGCCCGCCATCCCATTGCTCGCCCCCCAGAACTATAACGAGTGGACAATCGGCGACAGCCCCATCCTAGCCGCTGGCCCGCTGGCCATGGTTGCAGATGTGGGCGGCGCTGCCGACCTGCGCCTGCTCTGCAATGGCGAGATCGTAGCGCAGGGCAACGGCAGCCTCGAACGAGCGGTTGACCGCCCCGGAGCCTACCGCCTGGAAGCCTATCGCGAAGGGCTACCATGGCTCTACACCAACCCGATCTATGTGCGGGGAGCATAGACAAGCGGCGCAGGGCAATAGGACTGCCGCCCCTCTCCTACAGCCGGGGAGAGGGGCCAGCATTGGCCGCCCCACCGATCAGGAAGCAAACTGTTGCAGAAAGTGAAAGTACCAGTGCTTGACGTTGCCGTAGCTCTCACAGTACAATGAAGCAATCAGTTTTTCGAGATAGTTGATTGCAATACTGGAGGGTAGATTATCGACATCGCACGCATTGCTCACCGCGTGGTGGAACTCGCCGAAGACAAGCAGGCCTACGACATTGTCATGCTGGATATCCGCAAACTCAGCACAATTGCCGATTATTTTGTCATCTGCTCGGCAGATAACGAACGCCAGATTAAGGCAATTGTCGACTACATCGATGAAGTCATTCATCACGAGTTTGGTTTAAATCCGCGCATTGAAGGCGCAATCACTAGCGGTTGGATTGTACTTGATTACAATGATGTAGTCATTCATGTGTTCAGTGGCACCCAGCGTGCCTACTACCAACTGGAACGGGTCTGGAGCAAGGCTGCACCCGTGGTAGTTGTGCAGTAATTATTCTGCAATTGTATGAGGACAGTATGAAACCAACAGCTCAACCTTCGCTTGGTATTCTGTTTACACTGGGTCTCTCTATCGGCACGGTGATTGGCATTGTTATTGGTGCGCTGTTCACCTTCTGGTGGGGTATTGCTATCCTGCAAACCTTTCAGCGCACGATCCGCCGGATAAACAAAGATGGCGATCACCCGAGTTTCGAGCTCTTGCAACAATAGCAGAGTTGCAGAATGGGTCAATCGGTGGTGCTTCCCGTCGGGTGAGATGGCATACAACTTGCTCGGTAGGCAGTACGCCCACAGAGCAATATGATGAGGCAGAGGTAATCATAATGATACTTGCTGAGAAGGTTGCGCTGGTCACTGGTGGCACCGGTGGTCTCGGTGGTGCGGTGGTGGCGGCGTTGCTGCGGGAAGGTGCAGCCGTAGCGCTCCCCTACCAGCATACTGGCGAGATCGAACGATTGCGCGAGCGGCTCAAGCTCGATGCTGATGCCCCGATCAGTGGCGCACAGGTCGAACTGACCGATGAACGTGCGGTCGAAGCCTATTACCGTCAGGTTGCCGACCAGCATGGCGGGCTTGATATCCTGATCAACATTGCTGGTGGCTTTGGCGGTGGGCAACCCGTTCACGAAACGCCCTGGTCGCTGTGGCAGCAGCAACTCGACCTGAACCTGAAGACGGCAGTGCTTTCGAGCCATTATGGTGCCTTGCATATGCTCAATCGCGGCGGCGCTATCGTCAATGTGAGCACCCGCACTGCTGTGCAATCGGGCAAGCACCTGGCAGCCTATGCCGCTTCGAAGCGGGCGGTGCTGCAACTGACCGAGGCAATGGCGGCAGAACTGCTTGAGCACAACGTGACAGTCAACGCCATTCTGCCAAGTGTGATCGACACACCCGGCAACCGTTCGGCGATGCCCAACGCTGACTTCGACAGGTGGGTGAAACCGGCTGAAATTGCCGAAGTTATTCTGTTTCTGGTTGGGCCGCACGCCCGTGTTATCAGTGGCGTGGCTATTCCGGTCTATGGCAAGGCATAAGCACGGGCCAGCAGTCAGGCACTGGTTCCTGAACGCTGGCCCCTTACAATCCAGCACACCTATCAACGATGCAAAACAATCTTGGCCTGGACATTGATGGAACTCTTCTCGGACAGACCCGCCTGAGCGATATCGACGGCGCGACGGGTCGGTTGCGCTATTGTGGGTATGACTTTCACGACCTTGCGACCAGCGCCAGTTGGGAAGAGGTGGTGTATCTGCTCTTGCACGACGATCTCCCCACCCCCGATCAGCTTGGCAATCTCACGGCCCAGATGACCCGCGCCCGCACCCTCAGCGCAGAAGAACTGAATATTCTGCGGCATATTCCCGCGTATGGGCATGGTATGGATACCGTACGTACTGCGCTCTCGACACTGGCCCAGTACCATCGCCCCGCCCTGATGCAACCTGAAACGATTTTCGAAGAGGGGCTGCATCTGACAGCCCGCCTGCCCACAATTGTAGCGGCGCTCATCCGGTTGCACAACGGGCAGGAACCAGTTGCACCCGACCCCAACCTGAGCCACGCCGCCAACTTTCTCTGGATGCTGCACAACGCAGCACCCGACCCGGTGACGGTGCAGGCGCTCGATACCTATCTGGTGGTGCTTGCCGAAAATGGCCTGAATATTTCAACCTTTGTCGCGGCGGTTGTTGCCAGCACCCGCAACGACCTGTATGCCGCTATCACCGCCGCCATCTCAACACTCAAGGGTTTGTCGCATGGTGGAGCCAACGAGCACGCCATGCGCACCTTCCTCGAAATGGGTTCGCCCGACCGGGTCGCCGAAGTGCTCAGCACCATGCTGGCCCGCAAAGACCGCTTGATGGGCGTGGGGCACCGTATCTTCGAGGTGGAAGACCCACGGGTACGCCACCTCCGTACCCAGTCGGCGGCCCTGGCAAACCATTCGCAGGTGGAGCGCAGCCGCAAGGTCGCGCACGCCATCGCCACACGCACCGCCGAACTGATTGAGATCCACCCCTTTTTCCGGCAGCGCAAGCTCTACCCCAACGTCGAGTTTTACAGTGCGCCGCTGTTGTATCAACTTGGCTTCCCGGTTGAATATTTTACCGTTGCGTTTGCCTGCGCCCGCATGCCCGGTTGGGTCGCACATATTGCCGAACAGCTTGGACAGCGGCGACTGGTACGGCCCGAAGCGCAATATGTTGGTCGCCCGCCGCGTGACTATGTACCGCTGGCCCGCCGCACCCAATAAAACAGGGCTAGACAAGCAGACGCCCCGGCGCATGAGCACCGGGCTGACATGCTCCCCACACAGGCGGGCAATACCTCTATCCGCCGCGCCGCCCCAGCATCGACAGACCAAGGACACTCGCACCCGCCACCCACGGCAGGCTTGCCACCATCAGCGAAGGCATCATGGTAATCAAGTTATCGGCTGGATACAGGAAGGTATCAAAATGCTCTGGTTCGGGCACATTCAGCATTTGCGCCAAGTTGCGAAGGGTCGGCAGCATGGTGTTTGCTTCGAGTTGCCCAACGGCGGTGCCAAGCAGCGAGAACGGGAAAAAGACAGGCGTGGTGTACGGCAGGATCACGCTGTTTTCGATCAAGGTACCGCCGCCGTGCGGGAGCAGTTCAAACTGCCAGATCTGGGCAAAGGGTGGCGTTCCCGGCAAGCTATCCGCCAGGTAAAGCGGCGCATCGGCTCGTAGACAACCACGTGTGACACCGTCGGGTAGCGGAAGCCATTCAAGTTCTGTGCGGATTGAAACTGCCGAACCGAGGCCGATTGGTTCGGGCGTGAGCATCTCAATCTTTGTCACCTGCCCACTGCCAGCCAGTTCGGGATGACGGCGCAGATCGCTCACAATTGCCCAGACAGCTTCTGGCTTGGCAGCAATCAACGCACTCACACTGGCACCCATATACTGTAACATAATAGCGATACTCCTTAAAAATCCTGATAAAAAGCCTTTTGTACGGCCATCTGATGCGCAAGGCCCATCGGGTGGCATGTTCCAACACGCTTCCTACTCGCGGCGCAACCGTCGCACAAAACTCGCATAGAGTTCTTCGGGTGGCTGCACCCGCGCCAACGTACATACCTGACGACTGCGGCGCACCTGCACAACATCGTGTTGCTGGATCGGAACACTGGTGCCGCCATCCACCGACAACGCCGCCTCGTAGTGGCTGCGTTTGGTCAGGGTTACCACAGTATCCTCGTGGAGCACCAGCGAAGGCACCGCCGTAAGATGGGCCGCAATCGGCACCAGCACCAGCGACTTGGAACGCGGGTCAATGATTGGCCCGCCTGCCGAGAGCGCATAGGCCGTCGAACCCGTCGCGGTGGCGACCAGCACGCCATCGGAACGATAGGTTGTTAATGGGATGCCATCAATATGGACATCCAGGGTAAGCACCCGATTGACATCGCCGCGTGAGAGCACCAGCTCATTCAGCCCCACAGCGGTATACATCGTCTGCCCGTTCCGCATGAGCGTGGTACGAATCAGGGTACGCTGTTCGTACCACCCGCGCCCCGCCAGCAACGTCGCCATCCCGGTCAGCATTGTTTCTTCGGTCAACTCTGCCATAAAGTTGAGCCGTCCAACTCCTACCATCAAAATGGGTATATTGTATGGAATGGCGAGCCGTGCCGCCCGCAGCGCGGTGCCATCCCCCCCAAGTGCGATAAGCAAGTTCATAACCTGGAACACTTCCGGATGTTCCCGCCCATCTTCCGAGGTGCCATGCCAGACACGATAATCACGTTCGCGCAGCCACCGGGCCAGTTCGCCGGAAAGCCGCTGCGAACGCTCGGAAAACGGATTGAACAGAACGCCAACCTGTCGCATACCATATGCCATTCCATTGTGAATTCGACCACATGTGCAGCATACCATACCTCTCCGACACCCGCCAAACGGGTATGGTATAATCTGCCCTATGGCTCACGCTCGATGAGGAGGCTGTGTAATGGACGAAGCGCGCCTTGCTTTTTTAAACCGACTACTCGATAGCCCCGGCCCTTCTGGGGATGAACAAGCCGCCGCCCGCATCTGGCGGGAAGAAGCCCGCACCTTGCCGATGATGTTTCGAGCGATGTATCTGGCAACAGCTACGCGGTGCTCAACGGCGGCGCTACCCGCATCCTGCTCGCCGGACATATCGATGAAATTGGTATCATGGTAAGCTATATTGATGAAGATGGCTACCTTTACTTTCAGCCTATTGGCGGATGGGACACACAGGTACTTGTGGGCCAACGGGTGCGACTGCTTGGTACACAAGGCTTTGTCATAGGGGTGATTGGCAAGAAGCCGATCCACTTAATAACAGGCGATGACCGCAACGCTGCCACCAAGATCGAGAGCCTCTGGATTGACATTGGCGCAACCAACCGCAGCGAGGCCGAAGAACGTGTGCAGATCGGGTGTTCGGGCGTGCTTGATGTACCACTGCACGCGTTCCCCAATGGCCGCATCGTCAGCCGCAGCCTCGATAACCGCATTGGGGCCTTCACCGTGCTCGAAGCGCTGCGCCTGCTCGTCCAGGATCGCCCATCCGTCAGTGTGGCTGCCGTTGCCACGACCCACGAAGAAATCTCGCTCGGTGGCGCACGCATTGCCGCCTACAATTACCACCCGCACGCCGCCATTGTGGTTGATGTCACCTACGCAACCGATCACCCCGAATCGAATAAACGCCAGGATGGAGATGTCCGGCTTGGTGGTGGCCCGGTGCTCTCGCGAGGTTCGGCCAATCATCCGCTTGTGTATGCCCGCTTGGTTGAAACTGCCCGCCGCCTTGCAATACCCTTCAGTGTGCAGATTACGCCCCGCTCCACGGGCACCGATGCCGATGCAATGTATTATATGCGCAACGGTGTCGCAACCGGAGTTGTCAGCATCCCTAACCGCTACATGCATTCACCTAACGAAATGATAGCGTTCTCCGATGTTGAGCACGCCGCTCGTCTGATTGCCGAGTTTGTCAAATCGGTACAATCTACCCGCGAATTTGTGCAAGAATAACGTTTGTTCATACCCATGCCAACAGGCACCCCTGTCAGGTCCTGGTATCGGGCATAACAGGGAATTGCCTACCAGCGGCAGGGGCTACCCGGATACAGTACTATTGGCTGTGCAAGAACGACACAGAGCGAGTTACAATATATATGAATCATCTGACAGAGCAAGTGCATCTGCCGCGCTATGCTACCTTATCAGAAGAATCGCTGCTAAACGTTATGGACAGACCAGAACTTGCCCACATTCGAACAACCCTTCCGATCCTTGACCCTGCCGTGTTACAACGCTATATCACGCAGATGAACAACTATGGGCGGGTCATGGTTCTTGAAGTGATTAAACATTTTGTCGAAGATGTGCCCACGGTGATAGACCAGATCGAGCGGGCCATACAAGGTGGCGACACAGAAGAGGTTCGCAACAAAGCCCACACGCTCAAAGGCACCAGTGCTATCATCGGAGCACAGGCACTCTCGGCGTATTGCTTGCTACTTGAGGAGGCAGCATCACAGCAATCATTCAACGATGCAACAGTCGCTATCTATGTCCAAACCATTCGCACTGCATATCAGCAGGTGATAGAAGTGCTTGAGCAGTTTCGGCGTTCAGTTGAGGCAGACCTGAACTAGCTACTAGGCCGCACACTGAGGGGTGTATACAGCGCAACCCGATTGCGCCCGCTGTGTTTGGCCCGGTATAGCGCTTCATCGGCCTGTCGCACCAGGGTATCGAGGTTGCTGCGCAGTTGCGACGTGTGCAGGTCTTCGGTGCTGCTGATACCCATACTGACAGTGACCGAGACCAGCGCCCCAGTTTCCAGCGGTATCGTCATACTGGCGATCTGTTCGCGGATACGTTCGGCAATCACCCGCGCCTGCTCAAGGCTCGTTTCAGGCATCACCAGCATAATTTCTTCGCCACCCCAGCGCCCTACCCCATCGTACCCACGCACCGAGCGCATCACCATCTGCGTGATATGCACCAGCACCGTATCGCCCACAATATGCCCATACGTATCATTTACCAGCTTGAAATGGTCAACATCCAGCATGGCAATGCTAACCGGTAGGCCGTTGCGCAGGCTGCGCTCCAGTTCCATATTGGCCCGTTCCACAATCGCCTGTCGGTTGAGCAACCCGGTCAGGCCATCGTGGGTGGCCCGCAGATACAACTGGTCGTGCGCCTCGCGCAGTTCGCTTTCGAGCTTCAGAATACGCTCGCCAATTGCCAGTCGCGCCAGCAATTCGCCCTCGTGAAACGGCTTCTTCAGATAATCATCTGACCCGGCCTGCAAGCCCGTGATTAAGTCATCCTGGCCACTGCGCGAGGTGAGCAGAATAATATAGATATAACGCGAAAAATGCGCCCGCCGTATCCGCTGCACCAGTCCGATACCGTCCAGTTCAGGCATCATCCAGTCGGTAATGACAAGCTGGATCAGTTCATCTTGCAGGATCGACCAGGCAATCTGCCCATTCGCCGCAGTGATTACTTCATAGCCATTAAAGAGCAATCTCGTTTCTAACGTATACCGTGCAATAAAATCATCATCTACAATCAACACTTTCATAAAGGCAACCCTCACATAGTCCGTCTGCAATGCTGGATTGTACTGAAGGACAGGGTCCATGCCTTGCAGTGTAACACGTCTGGCTACACTGCGTTCAGAGCACACCAAAGACCTGTGCCCATTCAGAATGACACACGAGTGTGCTACAATATCATCTGTTCAGCCTCTCCACTATGATAAACGTAACATAAACAATTATGAGCCTGCAAACCACAATTGTCATGGACGATATCGAAGTCCAGGTGCTCGACCCCGACGAGCACGACCCCAGGTACCGCGTCTACGTGCAACGCGCCGATGGCAACGCATACCGGGGCCGCCTCAATCTAGATGGCATGCCCGCCCCACCTGCGGGCAGTAGCGCCACGATTGCAAGTTATGGTCTCGAACTATTTTACCGCCTGTTTGCGCCGCCCCTTGATGATGCCTTTCAACAGGCCCTTGCCGCCGCCGATGCTCGACAACGCGGCCTGCGGCTGCGACTCTGGATCAACAGCGTAGACACAACTCTGCACGAAATCCCTTGGGAACTCATGCATTATAGTGCCAGTAGTAACGAAGTACGACCGCTTGCCACCGATAGCCGCATTGCCTTTTCACGCTACCTCGACAGCACCGAGCCATGGGTCGAACCGCTTGAATATCGCCCGCTGCGGGTGCTGCTAGCAATTGCGGCTCCCGCCGACCTCGGCACGGCGGCGTGGCCCGACCTCGTTGCTATCGACAAACAGAACGAACTGCGCGAACTCGAAGCACACCTCAGCACGCTACGTAACGCTGGTCACCTGCACCTGCACCCGCTTGTGGTTGTATCGCCCGAAACCTTGATCAACGCACTCCAACAACCCTACGATGCCCTGATCTACTATGGACACGCCCTGCACCATCGGCAGCGCGGTACCCGGCTTGTGCTGGAAGACCACGACACCGGCAACGCCACGCTCTTTGAGAGTGATCGTCTGGTGCAATGTCTGCGTGATGCCGCCGAGCGGCCCGCCTGGTCATCCTGATCGCCTGCAATACTGCCGCGCAACAGGTCTTCCCGCGCCCCAGCAACTCGGTTGATCTGCACGCCCCCACCTCGCTGGCGGCCCGCCTGGTCCAGCGCAGCCACATTCCGGCAGTGCTGGCAATGCAACGCCTGCTCGATATCTCGGTGGCGCGGGTCTTCAGTGCGCATTTAAGCGAATACCTGCTGCGGCACGGCTTTGTTGATGTGGCGGTGAATGCAGCGCGGCGGCATGTCTTTAGCCCCACGAGCATCGAATGGAGTACGCCCGTCCTGTATATGCGCAGCCCCGATGGGCGGCTGTTTGCGCCTAATGCCCGCCTGGAATATATCCAATCGATTGTAAGCAATCCAGAATTTGCCCGCTGGCAAACCCCGGAATTTATCCAGGTGGAAGCCATTGTGATACCACCCGGCCAGCCGTGGCACCTCTTTTTGCAGCGCCCGACCGACGCCCCACCCGGCAGCGATGCGCTGGAAACACTGCGCCGCGAATTGCGACTGGGCGAGGCCACGCCGCCCACCAACCTGATCGCCCTGCTTGGCCCGCCACGCTCCGGGCAAACCACCATTCTCCAGCGCTTCACCTATGAACAGGCGCTACTGGCCCGCGAACAGGCCACCCACGAAGCGATGGTAGCCGTCTTTGTGCCGCTGTCTGGCTACGACCAGCAACGCGGCAGCAACCGCCTCGAACAGATGATCCTTGATACAGTTGGCAGCCGCGTGCCGGCCCTGCGCCGCGAATTGCAGAACCAGTTTCAGCAATCGCTGCTCAACCAACCCACCCCCGACCGACGCACCATTCAGCGCTGTATCTTCATTCTGGATGGGCTGGACAGTGTGCCCGAAGACGACCGCGCCGAAGCCGCAACCGATATTGTAGCGCTGGCCCGCCGTATGCCCAACCAGCGCTTTATCGTCAGCTCTACGCAGGATGTCTTCCCGGCCCGTATCTTCCACCATGCCACGGTGGTGTTGAGCCAGCCGCTCAGCGAACGGTTGGTACTGCGCTACTTCCGGCAGCGCAATGCCGAACGCAGCGGGCAACTCTATCGCATCCTGCTCGAAAATCGGCTGCTCGACCTGACCACCGACCCGGCGATGCTGGTCTTTGTGTTCGAGCAACTGGTCTACAAAGACCGCGCCATCGTATCACGCAACCAACTGCTGCAAGATCTGCTTGAGCAGTCCCTCAGCCGCCTGCCCGACCGCTACTTGCAGGGCGATGCGGCCCGCCGTACGCTCACCCGGCTAGCGTGGGAATTTCGCTGGCGTGGCACCGACGCAATGCTGCTCAATGATGTTTTTGCAATTATGGCCGAGGTACGCCGCGAACGTGATTACAGCCTTGAAACACTGTTTCAGTTTTTCCTCAGCTATCGGCTCCTAGTCGAAGTAGGGTACCATCAGGTGCGGTTTGTCTATCCGGCGCTGCAAGCCTACTGCGCCGCGCTCGAACTCCGCAGCCGCCCCGACTTTCACGAGCGGCTCAACGATATTATTGCACTGTGTGGCATCTCGCAACGCCTGACGTGGTGGGAAGAAACCATGTATGCACTGGCAGGCGCACTTGACGATCCGGTTCCACTGGCCCCGCTGATCCGGGCTGCCATCCTCGACCAGACCAGCAACCATACCCTGCTGGTGGCGCGATGTCTGCGTGTACTTTCCGATACTGCCGAACAGCGCCTGAGCGATGCGGCACGGCTGGCATATATTGATATATGTGTGGCTCGCCTGCACATCGAACGCGAGCCATCCGAAGAACGCCGCGCCTTGATTGCTACCGCAATGGGACGTTTACAGCATCCCAAAGTTTTTGAAGAGTTGAACCTAGTATTAACACACAAGGCCGAACAAGCCAGCGGCGAACTGCGCTACGACCACCCCCGCGTGCGGTTGGCGGCGGCACGCGCCTTGCGTGTCTTACTGGCCCGCTTCCCGGAAAGCACCCTTTATAAACATACCACCATGGCCGGTATCAACTGGACAGCCTATCGACCGCAGGACATCCCTGCACCCGAAGATCTGGTCAGTGCGGGGCGTGTGGTGATGCAATCGACTGATACCGCGCCACTCATCGAGGAAGATGCCACCCTCGATGCACAGCATGCCCACCAGACCGCCTGCCTGAATGGACTGGATGCCACCCTGATACCGCTGTTTGTGTTCTGGAGCAAGGGCACCGAAGGCAACAGAGCAATCCAGCAATCGGGGCATGCTGCGCTGCGCATAGCCCTGGAAAGCACTATGCTCCAGCCGCTTGAGCGGGCCGTAGCCGCCTTTGCGCTTGGCGATCTGGCGATTGATGGCGACGATGCAACGCTGCTGATTCATTTTATGATGCAGCCCCCCCCGCCGCGATGGGTACCGATGAGTGGCAGGCAACCACATGGCCGCTGCCGAAGCACTGACCCTGTTTGATGCCGACCTGATTGCCGAAAAACTACGGGCGCTCTTCCTCGATGATGGAGCCGCGCCTGCCATCCCCGACCACGCCGTGAACCAGATTGCCTACAGTGTAGGGCGAGTGCGGCTACGGCATGCCAATGTGTACCGCTGGCTGCTGCTGCTGCTGCACCACAACAGCTGCTTTATCACCAAAGCCACCGCGCTGCAATCGCTGGCCTGGATAGGCATTGCCGAAGCATCTTTATCGTGGCTGGACGATGTAATCAGGAGTATCGACCTGCCCTACCCACCAGGGCTTGGCACCCACGAGATAGTACGCACTGCGATTGAAGATATTGCCACCTGGAATCGGGTAATCCTCACCAAGCTGAACTCGTTTGCTGGCAGTATGCAAGATTGGAGCGGCGCAACGCCTGCTGCGCTCAACCTGCGCCGTACCGCAATCCAGGCACTCGGCCTGATTGGAGATGGGCATACCCTGGAACGCATCCAGCACGATATTACCGCGTGGCCGTTAACCCTCCGCACCGAGTGGCATCTGTCATCACTCAATATCAACCAGCGCCTGTATCAGCAGGCTGCCATACCTGCCGAACAACGCGCAGCACAGGAGCAACGTACCAGATGACTGTCAATATCATTTCGATAAGCCAGATAACCAGCTACCTCCGCGAACTGCTCGAAAACGATGTGATGCTGAGCGATATCTGGGTACTCGGCGAAGTGTCCAACCTGAAGCGGGCCTCGTCGGGACACTATTACTTTACCCTGAAAGACGATGCTGCCGCACTTGATGTAGCGATGTGGCGCACCTACACCAGCCGCCTGACGCACAATCTGCAAAATGGTGATGCAGTGCTGGCGCATGGGCGTGTCTCGATCTACGAACCGAGTGGACGGCTCCAATTTTATGTCGATATGCTTCAGCCCGCTGGCGTGGGGTTGCTGCATGCCCGCTTCGAAGAACTGAAGCAGCGCCTCGCCGCCGAGGGGCTGTTCGACGAGAGCCGCAAGCGCCCGCTGCCGCCATTGCCGCACCGCATTGGAATTGCAACATCGGCCCAGGCCGCCGCCCTCCGTGATATCCTGACCGTACTGGCGCGGCGCTACCCACTGGTCGAAGTGGTGCTGTCGCCGTGTCTGGTGCAGGGCGAACGCGCCCCCGATAGCATCAGCGCGGCGCTGTATCGGCTGTACGCGCAAGATGTTGACCTGATCATCCTGGCGCGGGGTGGTGGCTCCATCGAAGACCTGTGGTGCTTCAATGAAGAGATTGTGGCTCGCACCGTTTTTGCTAGTCCTGTGCCTGTTATTACTGGCGTTGGTCATGAGACGGATACCACCATTGTTGATTATGTTGCCGACGTCCGTGCTGCTACGCCTTCGGCGGCAGCAGAGCAGGCCGTCCCCGATATGGCAGTGCTTGCCGAGGCCGTGACAGTGCTGCGGCAGCAACTGGACGAAGCAATGAGCGCACAGCTCTGGATGCACCAGAACGCCCTGCATAGTGCCACGGCTACGCTGCAACGCCAGAACCCGGCCCTGTGGCTTGCACGTTCACGGCAGCAGGTTGATGATCTGGTGCAACGCGCTACTCGTCAGGTGCGCTACCTGACCGAGCGGCGACAGCTTCAGCTTGATGGGCTGCGACAACAGCTTATCACGCTCAGCCCATATGCTACACTTCATCGAGGCTATGCCGTTGTACAGCGCACCAGCGATGGTGGCGTTGTCACTGCACCCGCGCAGGTGCAGCGTGGCGAGCGGCTACGGCTTACCTTACGCGCTGGAGAGCTTGCGGCAGTGGCAGCGCCACCCGCCCCAATAGAGGAGCAACACACCGATGACTGAGACATCAACCGAAACATATGAAACGCTGTACACACGCCTGCAAGAAACGGTCGCCCAGCTAGAGGTGGGCAACCTGCCGCTGGCCGAAGCCCTCGCGCTTTATGAGCAGGGCGTGCAACTTGCGGCAGCCTGCCAGCGCCTGCTCGACAGCGCCGAATTGCGCGTGCAACAACTCCAGAGCGACCAACCCGACGACCAGTAGAGAGAGGAGATTGTGTGATGAGCATTGCCGCCCACCCGACCGAACCTATCAGCTATCCCGAAAGCGATGGACAGCCCATGGCCGAAAATACCGAGCAGTTTCGCTGGATTGTGACAGTGAAGGAAAATCTCGAAGTGCTCTTCCGCGATGCCCCGCAGGTCTTTGTGGCGGGCGACTTGCTGTGGTATCCCGTCGAGGGACGCCCCGACATCCGCCGCGCCCCCGATACGATGGTCGTCTTCGGGCGGCCCAAGGGTCGCCGGGGAGCCTACCTCCAGTGGCGCGAGGACGGTCTCGCCCCACAGGTCGTCTTCGAAATCCTCTCCCCTGGCAACAGCCTCAAGGAACTGGCGCAGAAGTTCGAGTTCTACGACACCCACGGCGTGGAGGAGTACTACCTCTACGACCCCGATAGCAACGACCTCAACGGTTGGCAGCGCCAGGGCGGGCGGCTCCGCACCATCGCCGAAATGCACGCCTGGGTCAGCCCCCGGTTGGGCATCCGCTTCGAGCACCGCCTCGCCGACCTGGTCATCTACTACCCGGATGGGCAACCGTTCCTCAGCTTTGTGGAGATGGAACGCCGCGCTCGCAGCGCCGAGGAGCGTGCCACCACCGCCGAGGAGCGTGCCACCACCGCCGAGCAACGTATCACCACCGCCGAACAGGAAGCGCAGCAGGCTCACCGCCGCGCCGAACAACTCGCGGCCCGCCTGCGTGCGCTTGGCATCGACCCGGATAGCACGGAGTAAATACACACAACGGCCCCCTCTCCATAGCACAGAGGGGGCCAGTCAGCAGGGTATCTGTCGATGATAAAGCAGCCAGGCGCTGCTCTGTTATTCGGCAATCAGTTCAACCCGTACCCCGTGTGTGTTGGTGGGGTTGTGCAGCAGCGTATCGTAGCCAGTATCACGCCCGGTGCTCACCCGCAGCGCCAGACTGTACAGCCCTTCGCCACGCTCGGCCAGTGCAGTCGTCAGCGGGCCAGTGCTTGGCATACTGATGGTTGTTTCTTCGTCGTCAGTCAACGCCCTAAACAACAGTGCCCCGCCCGGTTGGGCCAGCATAATCGCCGCGTTGCCCGCTGGCAGCAGTGCAATCCGCGCCCCCAATTCGGGGATAATCGGCTGTGGCAGTTCGGTTGCGCCAGTGTTGCCGGTGCGTGTTTCGTCGGCTACCTGGAGCAGTGCCCGGTAGTGGGTCACGCTGGTATCAATATGGTTAACCGCCACAACAACCCCAGCGATGCCTAACACGCCGTTCGGGTGGGTGCGGTGGTCACCTTCGGGAACACGCAGTGTACGCGGTGTGACATCACCACACAAAAAGGGCAGGTCGGGCGAGGGCGGAAATGCCATCTGCCACTCAACCTGCTTTCCATCCGGGCGCAATCGCCCACCCGGAAGCGGCCCATCCAGGTGGAGGCCCGCCTGCTGCGCCGCCTGTACATCGTCGGCAATGGTGGTCGGGAGTAACGCCCAGTCAATCAACCCCTCGCCGTGTACGACGTGCCGCCACCAGCGATGTTCGGGTGCCTCGCGGAGAAATTGCAACAGTTCCAGGTAACTGCTATCCTGAAAGATGATCAGCGCGTTGTGGGTCGCTCCATCGGCATGGGTACCACCCGGCACCACCGTAAAGCCGAGCGCTTTGTAGTGCGTACTGGCCTGCGCCAGATCGTTTACGAGGATAACAACATGGTCAATCCCTGCAATCATGAATAGCTGTCCCCTCCCGCATATCAGGTTCAGTCTCTATTCTGCCGCACAGTCGGGCGGCTAGCGCACCGCCGGGTCGTTTTGTAGTTGTTTGGTCTGGAGAAAGCTCATCAGCGCTGCATCACGTAAGTTCGCGGGCGCATCAAAAACACGCTGCTCCAGCGACCAGAGCATTTCGATATTTTCCAGGCTGTAGATTTTCTGGCGCTCACGCTGGTTCAGCGTGCGATGCACCAACCGCTCCAGGCGTGGCAGCAATTCTTCGACGGCCAACCGAAAGCGCCCATCAAGTGAGATTTTACCGAGTTGCAGCGCGAGGTCGTCCGGGCTGTCGGCATAGTACACATTCATGCCAAGTTCTTCCAACTTCGAAAGCGTCCCACAATTGCGAAAGAGATTCTGTTCGTGCCTGGTGAGCGCTCGTCCAAGGCGCTCCTCGGCTTCCTGCTCAATGACTGCCCGCGCATTACGATAGAGCATAGCATAATTTCCAGACATATGCGTTTCTACCTCGGTTCGTGGTACCTTATATTCTTCAGGGCAAGTGCGATCCCTGTGTATCAGGTTCTCTCGTTGTGGACCCGTGCAATCGTCAGACCATCGAAGCCCTTCCGCCCTGCCAACGGCACAATGCTAGCGGTGATACTGGCCTCGGTTGCCAACCAATCATTGAAACGCTGTATACCAGCAACGCCAGGGTCACTCGCCTGGGCATCGAGGATACGCCCCTGCCGCAGCGTATTATCGGCCACAATCAGCGCACCCGGTCGCGTGAGGCGCAGTGCCCATTGAAAATACTCCACATAGGGCGGCTTGTCGGCATCAATAAATACCATATCAAAGGGTGGTTGTTGCCCGGTAGCGACCGCTTCGGCGATAGTCGGCAGCAGATCGAGCGCGGCCCCTTCGTGTACGTCCACCTGCTCGGCAAGGCCCGCCCGCGCAATGTTTTCACGCGCCACCGCTGCATGGTGGGTATTGTATTCCAGTGAAAGCATGCGCCCATCGGCAGGCAGGGCACGCGCCAGCCAGATAGCGCTGTATCCGCCGAGGGTACCAATTTCAAGAATATGGCGTGCCCCAACCAGCAGGGCCAGCAGATGCAGCAACTTGCCCTGTACCGCTGACACATTGATTTCGGGCAACCCTGCCGCCTGCGCTGCGGCAAGCGCCTGTGTCAGCACCTCGTCCTCGCTGGCATAGCGCTGTTCAATGTAGGTATCTACCGCTTCCAGGAGCGACAGGTTGACAGGTTCGTTGCTCATTGTGTGCCTCCTGCCGGGGCTTCAGTGCTGGCCTGTTCGCTCAAAGCCGCCCGATAAAATGCCACCATATCGGGCAAGTACACACCGTTGCCCGCTGGTGTGAACGAGTGCGGTTCGCCTTGATAAACGTCAAAAACAACATCTTTGCCAGCCGCCAGCAGTGCATTATACAGATCTTCGGCCCACGGGCGCGGTACAATCTCATCGTTGGTGCCCCAGATGATCTTGACATCGGCTGTCACATACTGGGCATAGTTCAGCGGCGACAGGCGCTCGTACAGGTCGGGCGCTTCTTCGGGCAGTACCGGCCAGTCCACCCGGTCGATGGTGCTGCCCCGGAAGGCGGCCCGCTCCACCCGGAAGAGATAATCCTGCACAATGTTGGACGACGCCGGAGCATAAACCAGTGCCGCCAGGATCTGGTCGCTTATTGTAATCGCTTTGGCCGTAATCGCGCCGCCATTGCTATGACCCCACATCAGCACCTTGCCCGGTTGGGCCTGCGGCAACTGCTGCGCCAGCGGTATCAGGTTGAGGGTGTCGATCACATGGCCGGCCCGGAACACATTCGGGGCATCGTCCGACCCAGCGTGGCTGCGGTAGTCGGGCGATAGCGTGAGAAAGCCCTGATTGGCAAGATAATCGGCGGCAAGCTGTGTGCCGTTGCCCGTGCGATACACATCAAGCGGATAATAGCCATGATTGAGGATTGCTACCGGAAATGGCCCCGCGCCACGCGGCACATTCAGCATGCCGGTGATACGCAAGCCATCGCTTGGGTAGGCAAACAGATAGCGCGTAAAGTTGGTTGTTTCTTCCATCACCCCGACAATCTCAATCGTACCCTCGCCGTAGGTACGGCTACGTAGCCCCTCAATGGTGTACTGTGCCAGTTCCGGGTATGGCTCTGGTGTAGCGGTGGGGGTAGGCACCGGTGTGTCGGTGGGCACAGGTGTTGCCGTGGCGGTCGGTGCGGGTGGGGCGGTCGGTTCTGGCGTTGCCGTCGGTGCGGGTGGGGTGGTTGGGGCCGCGACCGTTGGAGCAGCGGCATTATCTGCTACAGCCAACGACGCCGCCTGATCAGAGGCGGCGGGGCGGGCGCTACAGCCCATCAGGATCAAACAGATGACTACCAGTAGACTATATTTGTTCATGCCGTTTTGACTTCCGTATCAGGCTCGTAGCGATGATCGGCCCACTCTAGATAGGCATCGAGCGACCCGTTGTAATAGACGTGTACTACCTGATTACGGGTGACACGCGCCACCGCATCCCATACCTCTTCGTCGTCGCGGCTGTGGACAACCAGCATACCGCGTTCGGGCTTGTATTCGTCCTCACCGGGCGGAATCACAAACGCCAGCCATTCGTTGGGGTAACACTGCTCAAGCGCAGCAATCGACGCGACCTTACCCTTTTCGTCCATACCAGTATAAGGGCAACCGCAGCCACAATCGGGGCCACAGGTACCCGTGCCGCAGGTGGCAGTGCCGCCATGCTCGGCACTGGTGAGATTGATCATTACAGGCATTATTGCACCCTCATCATTTGCCTGATCCTGTACGGTGTATTACTGACTATACAGACCAGTATGCTTTTTACTACTACACATAGTATATACTTGGGGTATAGGCTAAAACTCCTATGGGCTACATAGTACACGATTGCAGCGCAACGCGCAATATCAAGAGGTGACGGCTCCCACGGCTCAAGCTCGTGGGCTTCAAGGGAGTGCCGCCCCACTCCACACGATTACAACCGAAGGGTTTGGAGACCTCGATGCAGAATATTGAGCGCCGCATTTACATCACGATCCAGCACCAGCCCGCAATGGGGGCAGGTATGGGTGCGGTCGCGCAACGATTTCGGCACGAGTTCGCCGCAGGACGAGCACATCTTAGAGGTGTTGCGGGGGTTCACCAGAATGACGTGCCGCCCAGCTTCTTCCGCTTTGGCGACGGTCATCTGAATGAACTGCGTCCACGCCACGTCCATGATGCTTTTGCGCATCCCACGGCTGCGCCCCATCTCCGGTGGGGCCAAATCTTCGAACACAATAACCTGAAACCGATTGACCAATTCCCGACTGCGCTTGTGGGCGAAGTCCGAGCGCCGGTTGGCAATCCGCTCGTGTATCTTGGCAAGGATTGCCTTTTGTTTGGCATTCTCCCGCCAGTTCTCGGCTTTCTTGGCTGCATCTTTTCGCCGCTGGACACGTTTCAGGTCGGCTTCATCACGGCGGTAGAAACGGGGAGTGTCAATCTGCTCGCCCGTCGAGAACGTGGCAAACGACTCCAGTCCGACATCCACCCCCACAACCTCGCTGGTTGGGTGGAGTTCGTTCGCCACAACCGCACAGGAAAACGAGACGAACCATTTCCCAGTCCGAGCACGGGAAAGCGTCACGGTTTTCGGCGTTCCCTCGACGGGCCGATGCAGGACAACCTCAACGGCTCCGACTTTCGAGAGGATGAGGCGAGTGTCGTCCAGCCGCACGCCGTTGCCGTATTGGGGATAGGTGATCGAATCGTAGCGTCCTTTGCCCTTGAAGCGGGGAAAGCCTGGCTCGTCGGCTCCCTCACGCACCCGGCGAAAGAAGGCTTGAAACGCCAAATCGACACGAACCTGCACATTTTGCAGCACCTGGCTATGTACCTGCTTCAACGCGGGACGGGACAGCTTCCAATCGGGAAGCATCGCCTGGGTGTCGTACAGGCGCAGCGACGCACCGCGTTCCTCATACGCCCGCTTGCGCTCGGCAAGCGTCTCGGTATACACTCAGCGGCATTCCTCAAGCTGTTGCGCAAGGATGCGCCGCTGGCCGTTGGTGAGATAGATGCGGTATTTGTACGCTTTTCTCATAATTTAAGCATACCACAGGCCGACTTAAAAAAGCAAGCATGTTCGCATGTTGGTTGTTGGGCTGAAGCCGCTCAAGCGGGTGAAGCCCTTCTATCCCAGGGCGAAAGCTCCTGGGCTTTACGGGCTAGAACGTAAAGGGTTGGTTAGAAGGCTATGACTAACTTGAAAAACAGGGGTCGCCCTGCCTGGAGGAGTGCTCCCCCTCTCCCTGCGCCGTGGGAGTGGAGCCAGGGGAGCGCGGGAACGAGCATACGCTATGCAGCGGTAATCACCGCGATGCCGCCCATATAGGGCCGCAGCACATCTGGCACGATAATGCTACGGTCGGCCTGCTGGTAGTTCTCCATAATCGCAATCATCGTGCGTGGCACCCCCAGACCAGAGCCATTCAGCGTATGCAGAAACTCCGGCTTAGCGCCCGGTTCGGGGCGGTAGCGCAGGTTGGCCCGCCGCGCCTGGAACGCCTCGACATTGCTGCACGAGCTAACTTCCAGCCACTCTTGCTGACCGGGTGCCCACAGTTCAAGGTCGTATGTTCTAGTTGCCGCCGCGCCCAGGTCGCCCGTGCAGAGTTCTTTGGTGCGAAAGGCCAGACCAAGCCGCCGACAGGTGTCTTCCGCATCGGCCCGTAGCTTTTGCAAGTCGTCGTAGCTGCGGTCGGGGAAGGTAAACATATACATCTCTACTTTATCGAACTGGTGCCCACGCTTGATGCCGCGCACATCACGGCCTGCGCTCATCTGCTCGCGGCGAAAGCAGGGGGTGTAGGCACAGTGGAAAATCGGCAACTGGCTGGCATCCAGGATCTCATCGGCGTACAGGTTGGTGACCGGTACCTCGGCGGTTGGCACCAACCACAGGCCCGCGTCCTCGTCGCGGTACAGATTGTCGCGGAACTTGGGCAACTGGCCTGCGCCCCACATCGCCTCTTCTTTCACCACAAAGGGCGTATACACTTCACTGTAGCCCTGCTCGATGTGCAGATCAAGCAACCACTGGATCAGGGCACGTTGCAGCCGTGCGCCCATCCCTTTGAGAATATAGAAGCGTGAACCGGAGATTTTCACGCCGCGCTCAAAGTCGATAATGCCGAGGGCCTCGCCCAGTTCCCAGTGTGGCTTCGGCTCAAAGCCCATGTCACGCGGTTCGCCCTCCTGATAAATAACAATGTTGTCTTCTTCGCCCGCGCCATCCGGGGTGCTCGCGTGGGGCAGGTTGCGAATCTCCAGCATCGCCAGACGCTGGTCCGTTTCTACATCGGCAACCTGTCGGTCAAGCTCGCTGATGCGGTCGCCCACCACGCGCATTTCAGCAATCTTCACGTCGCGCTCGGCGGCATCCTTCATCTTGCCAATTGCTTTGGAGACGGCGTTGCGCTCGGCCTTCAGCGCCTCTACCTCGGTCAGCAGGGCGCGGCGCTGCTCATCGAAGGCCAGCACCGCATCCACAAGAGCAGTATCGCTCCCCGTGCGGGCCAGTTGCTGCTTGACCCATTCCGGCTGTTCGCGCAAAAGCTTGATATCAAGCATGGTATGCTCCTTCTCTCAGACCGTCCGCCCTGACCCACCGCTACCACTATCACACTGCCTACTTGCTGCGGCCCACCATCGACATGAGCTTGAGCATATCCCACACACTGGTATGCTGCCCCGACTGAAACGCCGCCAGCATATCGGCCATCTGCTGGCGCTGTACCGGGTTGGAGATCGACTCAAGCGAGAGGTAGGTATGTTCACCATCCCGCACAATATGCTGCATAATGCGGTGGTTGCCTCGCGCCTCGGCCCGGTCGATGATTTGCAGCAGCAGCGAGCTGTGGATCAGCATATAGTCCACATCCTGCTCGACGGGTTCGGCCCGAAGCTGACTGGCCTGATGGCTGTTTTGCAGCCAGGGATACACCCGTTCTTCGGTGGGTTCTGGCTCCGGCTCCACAACCGGCTCTTGATAGGTTGCTAGGCGCTTGGCGAGGCGTTGTGGCTGCTGTGTCAGGGCGCTATAGTCGGGGGTACTCGGAAAGTCGCCCCAGCTTCGGTTTAAGAAAAAGAGCACCGTGCCAATCAGCACCACAACACCACTACCCAGGATTATCAATACAACAAGTATGTCCATCGTGTTAAATCAAAACATAGTGCCAGTCGGTCGGGTGGCCGTTCTTGTAGGGCATCACGCCGTGAAACTGACGGGTATCATCGGCAAAGACCAACGGCAGAAAGGAGCGGTCGCCAGGCCACAGGTTCAGGTCAAGTACCCGCTCGACGGGCACCCATTCGAGCGTGCCCTCGTGGTTGTGTGTCAGCGGTGTACCGTTCCAGGCTCGTATCAAAAAAAAGAAAACCAAGCCAATCTTCGCCATTTTTGCCAAAGCCATACCAATTAATGGTACCACG
Organism: Chloroflexaceae bacterium; assembly: GCA_012033195.1. GTDB lineage: Bacteria > Chloroflexota > Chloroflexia > Chloroflexales > Chloroflexaceae > JAAUSQ01. The sequence continues at coordinate 2,235 of JAAUSQ010000015.1, read as the reverse complement.
CAATACAAGGTGTGTCGCCTCAATTCCGGCCTCTTCGCGGATTTCGCGGCGCATGCACGTTGCCACATCCTCCAGCGGCTCGATCTTCCCACCCAAGCCATTGTACTTGCCATAGTGCAGGTCGTCCGGTCGGCTATTGCGATGGATCATCAGCACGTGCTGGGCATCGGGCGAAAGCACATAACCCAGCGTGGCCACAATCGGCGTGTATGGCATCATCGTTTCCCTGCTCTGTTTTATTCTAACGTTCGGATTTCAAGATTGTCAAACAGCGCCGCGCCTGCCGCCGCGCCTGCCGTTGCCACAAAGCCATAGCGATCAATCGGCGGCAGCGCCTCAAGGGTCGTATCGAGGAGCAACTGGTCATTTATAAACAGGCGCAGTGCAGTGCCATTCACCCGTGCAACCAGCCGATTGGCTGTATCAGCATCTATCGCCGTGCTCTGCCCGCTTTGCAGCGCAACAAACACGCCACCCTGCCACACACCAAGCTCGTAGGTGCCCGCCGCCGGATCGATCAGAAACGAGACGTAATTCTGGGCATCCAGAAAATTGACCATCAAGCCAGCGCTGCCGTTCTGCACCGTCACATCGGCCCCCACGCTGTACAGGGGTGCGCCAGTGCCCACCGTGCGGTAGCTCCAGATTTGCCCAATACCGGGCACCGCCGTAATGCGATAGCTCCCGTTGGCATAGCCCACACTCCACCCGTTGCCCGCAGCGTCGGCCCAGCCGCTTGCCCCACTGAAGTCATCACTTGCAAGCAGGGTGCCCGCTTCGCTGGCTGTCGCCGCCACTATCGCCGTAGCAGTTGGCTCAGGGGTAGGCGTGGCAGTCGTGGCAACGGTTGGCTCTGAAGTAGGGGTATCGGTGGGTGCAGGCAGCGGGGTATCAGTTGGCAGCGGGGTGTCTGTCAGCGCTGCTGTCGGAATGCTGGGTGGCGCGGCAGGTGGGGCTATTTCGGTAGCGGCCAGCACTGGCAAGCCGGTTGGCTCGGCGGTGGCGGTCGGCTCTGGCGGTGGCGCGTCAACCACTGCCACGGGTTGCGCGGCGTTGCCCGCAAACAGCAGCAGCGCTACCACCACCACGCCCGCACCAAGCCCGCCTGCAATCCAGAACAGCCGCCTGTTGCCACGCTGCCCGGTTTCAGGACGCGCCGCTACAGGTGTAGCCGCAGCACGCGGGCCGGGTCGGGCTTTGTCGCAGCTTCGGCCTGGGCCAGCAGCGTGGCACTATCGCGGTAGAACGGGTTGATCTGCTGGAGTTCACGCAGGGTTGCTACTGCCTGCATATAACGTCCGGCGTTGAGATGATCGCGGCCTTGCTCATATAGTTCGGCCTGATGATCACGCGGGGGAGCCGGCGCGGTACTCGCAGCGACGGGCGCGGCGCCCCGATTGTAGGCATTGCGTGCTTGAAAATCGATCAGGGTGCGATAGGCTTCGTTAATCCGTTGGGTACGTTTCCCAGCATACGCTCGTTCGTCCGGCGACGCATTGGCGTAGCGGTCGGGATGATAGCGGGCAATCTGTTGACGATAGGCCCGTTTAATCTCTTCGGCGGACGCTCCACGCGCTACCCCGAGCAGCGTGTAGTAATCAAGTTGCTCAAAATCTTTCATACAGCATTACCAGGATGTCGCAGCGCGATGCTAAGAACCGTGTTATTATACCATGCAGCTTGTCTATGGTTAACGAATCGCTGTTTGTTAAGGATCCCCGATGCCGAGTTACTGGCTGCTCAAGACTGAGCCGCAGGAGTACAGTCTGTCTGATCTGGAACGCGACAGACTACTGTCTGGAATGGCGTGCGAAACCACACTGCACTCAAAAACATGCGTACAATGCACCCCGGCGATCTTGCACTGATTTACCACACTGGCACCGAACGCCAGATTGTAGGTATTGCCGAAATCGCCAGCGCCCCCTATCCCGACCCGCAGCACGCCACTGCCAATGCCAAACTGGTTGTTGTAGATGTTCGCTTTGTTCGTCGTCTGCCGCGCCCTATCCCACTGACCACCATCAAGACTGATCCCTTTTTTGCCGACTTTGCTCTGGTGCGTCAGGCGCGCCTTTCGGTGGTGCCGATTGAGGACCGCCACTGGGAACGTATACTACAGATAACGTTGTAGTAGCTAAGTTCACATTTCTTTCCCATATGCGGTATCGATCTATGGTATAGTAGTTACATTAGAGATACACTTACTCCGTTTTATCTCTCTGGCCTGACCAA
>JAAUSQ010000226.1 GCA_012033195.1 Chloroflexaceae bacterium | reverse complement strand
TACATCTTTCAGGAAGATGATTTGCTGGTGGTGATTGGCACCGATGAAGATATTACACGCCTGAACGAATCTGTATCATGAGATGGATTAATATACGACCCGAACGCATAGCAGGCGGCGTGCTGGGTACGGTCAGCCGCCTGTATCATTACCTGACCGACTGGAACGATGCACGGCGTCCGATGCCGCCACCGCTCCGCATTATTGGCGGGTTGGGCTTTCTGGTGATGGTTGGCACCGTGCTGCTAATGCTGCCAGGCGTTGGAGCCGAGCGCCCCCTCACTTTTAACGAGGCGCTCTTTACGGCAACCTCAGCGCTCAGTGTAACGGGGCTTTCGATCATCGTGCCCTCGCAGGATCTGACGATTTATGGACAACTGCTGCTGCTGCTGCTGATCCAGATTGGCGGGGTCGGGTTTATGGTGGTTGCGGTGGTCACCTTCTGGATACTGGGGCGCAAGGTATCGCTGCCACAGCGTCTGGCGCTGAGTGACTCGCTTGGTCTGCTGATGCCGGGTGCCATTATCAGCCTGACCCGCCGTGTGATGTTGACCGTACTGGCAATAGAGGCGGTCGGCGCGGTGCTGCTGTGGCTGCACTGGTACGATGATCTGGGGCCAGGGCGGGCGGTGCTGTATGCCGTGTTTCACGCGGTGTCGGCCTTCTGCAATGCCGGGTTTGATCTGTTTAGCGGTCTGCCCGAATATCCGCAGGGCACGCCCAACGATACCGGTACTATGCTCATCCTGGGGGGGCTGATTTTTTTGGGGGGGCTTGGTATTCCGGTGCTCTCCGATTTGCTGGGATGGCGCGGCAACCACCGCCTGACGCTGCATACCCGTATTACGCTGATAGTGGTGATCACCCTAATCTGTGCGGGTGGGCTTGGTCTGTTTGTGGCAGAGCACGGCGAAAACGGCGTCTTGTACGATGAACCATGGTGGCGACAACTGGTGCTAGCCTTCTTCCAGTCGATATCAGCGCGTACAGCGGGCTTTGCAGGTATTCAGCCGTTCGACCAGATTACCTATGCGAGCCAGTTGCTGCTCACAGTACTCATGTTTATCGGAGCCGCGCCAGCCTCGATGGGGGGCGGTATTACAACGGGAACATTTGCTGTACTGGTGCTGACGCTGTGGGGCTACGCGCAGGGCCTGCCCAGTGCGCAGATTGGCGGGCGCAGCATAGCCCCGCTGATGATCCGCAAGGCGTCGGCGGTGCTTACCATCTCGCTGTTTGTGGTGCTGCTGGCAAGCTGGCTGATTTTGCTGACCCACAACGTCGGTATTCATCTGGTGGTGTTCGAGGTCATTTCGGCGTTTGCGACGTGTGGTCTGAGCCTGAACTTTACCGGACAACTGAATCCGTTTGGACAGTATGTCATCATCTTTGTGATGTTCTGGGGGCGACTTGGCGCATTGACGGTGGTAGTGGCGCTGGCGCAGCTTCGCACGCACCAGCTTGTAGAATACCCTGAAGAGAACATTCTGATCGGGTAAGGTCGGCCCCTCTGCATGGGGGGGTGCGGTGTGGCACCGCACGCGGCTGCCCGGCACGCCTCCCCGTGGCCGATAGAATGGCATTGCACACCAGGCGTTACAGGCTGAAGAGCGCCTGCAACAGCCATAGGCTGCCCATCCCAACCGCAATGGTGAGCGGCACGTTGCGCGTGCGCCACGCCACCGCCGCCGCCAGTGTCCCCGCCAGCAGGCGCTCGTTGAGCAGCACCGCCTGTACACCTTCGGACAGTACCACAAGCTCAGGCACAATCAGGGCGGCGAGGGCGGCGGCAGGCACATAGCGCAGCGCCCGCCGGACGGGTGGCGGCATCTGTTGCAGGCTGGGTGCGACCACAAATACCAGCCGCATGGCGTAGGTTGCCAGACCAATGCTGCTGATAATCAGCCAGAGTGAAAGCGGGGTGTACATTTCAGGGACGCTCCTGTGGTTGAGGCTGGATGGGTGCCAGTGGTGTGGTGGGGCGTGGCTCAACCAGCAGACCAACCACCATACCGGCTAGTGTTGCGCTGAGGATCCCCAGTTTCAGCGGCATGGTTGCCAGCACGAGCGCCAGTATGCCCGCTGCGAGGGCCGCACTCAGGCTGGCCCGGTCGCGCAGGGCGGGCAGCAGCAGGGCGATAAAGGTGAGCGGTATGGCAAAGTCGAGTGACCACGCTGGCGGTATAGCAGCACCGATCAGCAGGCCCGCTGCCGTGCTCAGATTCCACACCAGCCACAGGATGAGGCCGGCCCCCAGCACATACCAGTGCTTGTATTGCAGATCAACCCGCTCGTTGGTGTAGTGGCTCATTGCCACCACATAGGCCTCATCGGTGAGCAGGTAGGGCAGACCATAGCGCCACACAGCAGGCAGGTGGTGCAAGTAGGGCGCAATCGATGCACTGTAGAGGATGTGGCGCAGATTGAGCAGACAGGCCGTCAGGACAACAACAATGCCAGGGGTAGCAGCCTGCACAAGCTGTGCTGTAACAACCTGCGCCGAGCCAGCAAACACAATACTGGACATTGCCTGGGTAATGCTCACGGGAATGCCCGCGCTGGTAGCTGCTGCGCCATATACCATCCCGAACGGTATGGCCCCCATCAAAACGGGCAGTTCGGCCCGGACACCCCGAAGAAACTGGTTGCGTCGTGTATTCATAGCCCTAGCATATTGCTATGGCTGGGTAGCGTCTTGTATATTCTTGCGGTAGTTACCAGGGGTTACCCCTACGATGCGCTTGAAGTGGCGGTGCAGATGGCTCTGATCGACAAAGCCCGTCTGTGCCGCAACATCGGCAATCGGAACATGCTGCTTGAGCAGGGCGCGTGCCTGTCGTATGCGGATATCAGTTAGGTAAACGTGCGGCGACATACCAACGCTGTTGCGAAACACCCGCAGCAGATGAAATGGGCTGAGGTTGGCAACCGTTGCCAGGTGCTCAAGCGTGATGTTTTCGGCATAGTGCTGCTCAAGAAACTGGCGCACCCGCTGAATACTGGTAGGCTCTGCGCCTGCTGCGTGGGTGGTCGGGTGGTGGTCGGCGTGGCGCAGCACCAGATGGGCCAGTGTCCAGCGCAGGCGCGACTCGCGTTCGAGCTGGGTGGCAGGTTCGGCAAACACCCGATGCAGCATGCGGATGTGCTGCACCAGTTCGGGGTCGTGTAGCACGGGCGCACGAAAGAACGGCACCGCCCGATATGGCCCATGCAGGTCGGCGGCGGCCCATTGCAGCAGTTCCACTGATGGATAAAACATACGGTAAATCCAGCCGTGCGCGGAGGCCGACTCGCCGGTATGCACTTCGTCGGGGTTGATTACAACAACCCGGCCCGCTTCGGCAACGTGGGTGCTGCCCCGGTAGTGGAATTGTTCGGCTCCGTGCTCAATCATACCAATAGCATAGCCGTCGTGTCGATGCGGTGCAAAGGCATGGGTGATATAACGAGCGTGGAGCAGTTCCAGGTCGAAAAGCCGTGTATCACGCCAGTAGATGGCTTTTTCGGGCATATCGCTGCGGTGCATAGGCGGCGGTTACTGGCTACAATGTGTTCCTCTTTTATGATACGCGAAAAATCAGAGGATGCGTGCGATATTGTGGGTGGTTGGGTGCGTGCGAGGAACATACAACAAAATTCTCGCTTTTTTCTTGTGACAATATCCTGCACCTTGACGAATGCTGTATACTGCATTGCAACGGGAACAATCACTAGAAAAGTCCATAGTTATTGTAAAGGAGGAGGGTATGGCCAAGTCGGACGCCATGCAAAAGACCGAGTTTATTAAGGAAGTCGCCACGCGCACGGGCATGTCACAGAAGGACACCCGCCACATTATCGATGCCGCATTTGAAATTGTGGCCGAAACACTGGCAGCAGGCCAGAAAGTAACGCTTACCGGCTTTGGTACCTTCGAGGTACGCGAGCGCCAAGAACGCGAAGGGGTCAATCCACAGACCGGCCAGAAGATGATCATTCCTGCGACACGCACACCTGGCTTTACCGCAAGCAGCACACTGAAGGAACGCATTAAAGGCTAAACACGGCCCTTGGTACGTGTACACCCGGCTGTGCTGACGGTGTGCGGCACAGATCGGGGATTTTTTTGCCCAGAAAAACGGTGCAATTGTTCCTCAAAACCTTGACAAATGCTGTGCAACACACGTACTATAATCTTAGCATGCTGAAAGATGCCAGCCTGTTTGACAGACTCATCGGGCTTGCTAATAGCTTGTTGTTTGGGAGATAACCCTGCAAGGAGAGCGGATGGACACACAACAACCCATTCCCGTCAGCTTTGAGGTGGCGGGCCAGCACTACCGGGGCGAGTTGCCGCGTACCAGCATTGTGCATCAGGCAATGGATGCCTTGCTACCGCACGATGTGCTGCACGCGCATCATCTGCGGGTGGTGCGCCACGATGGAACCCTGATCTACCCTGATATGTTTCTGGGCGAGATTGTTGATCATTATGGTGATGCGACCTTGCTGGTAGAAGCGCGTGCCCTGCGTGCAGATGCGGGCACGTGGACCAACTACGGCTTTGATCATCTGGCGCTCGCCCTGACCGACCGCGTCGCTGCCCGCGACTTCTTCAGTGTGGGGCTGCAAATGAAGATTGTGCGCGACGATAGCCACCTCACTGTGGTGACAACCGGCAACACTGCACTCTTCCTATTTGATGCCGACCCGAACGCGCCTCTCTCGGATGGTACCCCTTCGCGCATTCATCATATTGGCTTTGTGGTCGATAATCTCGAAGCGGCCTATGGGCATCTACGGCGGGCATTCCCGGCCTTCGTATCCGAGTTTACCCTGCTCGAACGCGAAGAACGGCTCTCGCTGTATGGCACCATTGTGTTTGGCGATGTGCGGTTTATGATCCAGCTTTCCGAAATCAAGCCTCAGTATCGCGGCTTTGCTGGTGGCACACCCTTCGCAGATGTGCTGTACGACTATGCCGCGAAGGATTACGGCGTGCGGCTTGGGTAGGACATACCAAAAACACGTTTATATGACAACATCACGATGGGCATATGCGCTCAGAAAGAGGTGGCTGATGGACTTTTTTAAAGCAGATGATGGTACGACGATAGCATATCGCAAGGCTGGTACTGGCCCCGAAAAGATTGTGCTGATCCATGGCTTCAACTGCACCAGCAACAACTTCAACTGGATGATACCGTTTCTGGCGGAAGACCATTACACCCTGCTGCTGCCCGACCTGCGCGGCGGGGGGCATTCTGATAAGCCAGAGACAGGCTACACCCTGGAACGCTTTGCACGTGATATTGCTGGCATCATTCACCACGAAGGCTGGCAGGTCTGCTCGCTGATGGGCCACAGCACCGGCGGGGCCATTGCACAGTGGCTTGCTGCCGATCCCGATATCAATCTCAGGGGCTTGATACTGGCTGGCCCGGTGCCTGCAACTGGCGTGCCCATGCCCGATGAAGCTGCTGCGATGTTTCGGGCGGCGGCAGAAACTGCCGAGGGTAAGGCGCATATCTGGCGGATGGGGTGGAGCACACCGCTCGAACCGGCCTTGCTTGATACGCTGATGAGCGACTCGATGACGTGGCGGCGCGAGGCAATGCTCGAAATGTTTGCAGCCTGGCGCTATGCCAACTTCCCCGAACGCCTCCCGGCGATCCGCGTGCCCACCCTCGTGATTGGGGCGCAGCACGAGCCTTTCTTGACGGCACCATTTTTATATGATACGGTCATCAATAGAATAACAGGCGCACGCTATGTCGAAGTGCCGAACAGCAGCCATTATATGCACATTGAGCAGGCTGCCTTCAGTGCAGGGGTACTGATCGGCTTTCTGGCTGGACTAACCTAGCCCCGACAGTGTGCAACAACGATGTTGCTGGGGCTAGCTACAAAGGATCATTAGAAATGAATCTAGCAGACGATGTGCAGCGGATGCAATTGTTGAACTCTATCCTCGATAATTTACCGGCTGCGCTGAGCGTGTATCAGCCGGATGGGTTGCTGGTGTATGCCAATCGTGCATTCAGTACCATGGTCGGTGTTGAGCTTGATCTGATTATTCGTAACTATAATGCACTCCTCGATCCACGCTATCAATATGAAACTCCCTCTATCGCTTCCGCGTTTGAGCGGGTACTCAACGGTGAAGTCGTTATTGGGAAGCTGACCGATTACAACCTATCCGAGTCGGGATACGCAACAAGCCGCCCCATTACATTGTGGTTTCGCTCGGTACTGTTTCCCATCTATGACGCTACTGGTACAGCGCACTATGTAGGCTCTGTGCTGAATGATGTGACCGAGCATGTTGAGCAGCAGCAGGCGCTTGAAATGGCACGGCGCGAACTGCGTGAGCAACAAACGACCATTCAAGAACTCTCCAGCCCGGTCGTGCAGGTGTGGGAGGGCATTGTGCTGCTGCCAATGGTCGGGGCGGTCGATGCCCAACGCGCCATCCGCATCACCGAAGACTTGCTCGAAGCAGTGGTGCGTCATCAAGCTGAGCACGTCATTATCGATGTGACGGGGGTGACGACGTTTGACACGCAGGTAGCGAACTATCTGCTGCTAACGATCAAGGCGTGCCACTTGCTGGGGTGCGAGGTGGTGCTGGTGGGCATCAGCATGCAGGCGGCGCAGACGATTGTGCATCTGGGCCTCAGCCTCAACGAAATCACCACCTACGCCGACCTGCAAGCAGGGCTGGCCTGGGCCTTCAAGCAGCAGGGGTTGATGGTTACGGTGCGGTAGTCACCCCTGATTACTTCCTCCCATCAATATCTCTACATAATACCAACATAGCGTTAACAATCTTCTGATGAACGATGGGTATAGTAATACCAGAGAGATTGCCTACAAAGGAGGACAGAAAGCATGTCGTTTAATACCAATCGTTTCACACAGAAATCGCAGGAGGCGCTGATTGCGGCCCAGGCGCTTGCCGAGCGCAACGGCAACAGCCAGATGGAACCGGAGCATCTGCTGTTTGCGCTGCTTGAGCAGGGCGATGGTGTGGTGCCCCAGGTGCTGACCAGACTGAATATTGCGGTAGGTGCCCTGGCACAGCAGGTCGCCGCCGAGATCAATAAATTGCCGCGTGTGTCGGGCAGCAATGTGCAGCCAGGGGTATCCAATCGGCTGCGGACGGTGCTGGTCCAGGCGCACGACGAACTGGCCCAGTTTGGCGATGAGTATGTCAGCACCGAGCATCTGTTGCTGGCACTGCTCAGCAAGGCCGGTGGAGCCGTGCAGCGTAGCTTGCAGCAGGTGGGCCTGACCCGCGATGCACTGTTGCAGGCATTACGCGAGGTGCGCGGTACCCAGCGCGTGACCAGCGCCAACCCGGAAGGCACCTATGCCGCCCTGGAGCAGTATGGTACCGACCTGACTGAACTGGCACGGCGTGGACGGCTCGACCCGGTAATCGGGCGCGATGAGGAGATCCGCCGCGTGATCCAGATTCTGTCGCGGCGCACCAAAAACAACCCGGTCTTGATCGGTGAGCCGGGGGTGGGCAAGACGGCCATTGTAGAAGGGCTGGCGCAGCGTATTGTGCGCGGCGACGTACCCGAGTCGCTAAAGGATAAGCAGCTTGTCGCACTGGATATGGGCGCACTGATTGCAGGTGCCAAGTATCGCGGCGAGTTCGAAGAGCGGCTTAAAGCGGTGCTGAAGGAAATTGAAAACCGCAACGATGTGGTGCTGTTTGTTGATGAGTTGCATACGGTTGTGGGGGCGGGCGCTGCCGAGGGCGCAATGGACGCGGGCAATATGCTCAAGCCAATGCTGGCGCGTGGCGAGTTGCGGATGGTGGGCGCGACCACGCTAGACGAGTACCGCAAGTATATCGAGAAGGATGCAGCGCTTGAGCGGCGCTTCCAGGCAAGTGCTCGTCGAATCAGCCGTCGGTGCAGGATACGATTAG
>JAAUSQ010000225.1 GCA_012033195.1 Chloroflexaceae bacterium | reverse complement strand
GTCCGGTATGACACGTCCGGCCCGTACTGCGCCACCCGAACCCGTGGGGCTGCGTTCCATCCAGTCGAGTGCGGCCAGCGCCGAACGCCGCCCGAATACCAGGCATTCCAGCAGCGAATTGCTGGCGAGGCGATTGGCACCGTGAATACCTGTGCAGGCACACTCGCCTGCTGCATACAACCCGCTCAGGCTAGTTGCGCCTGCAGTATCGGTGCAGATGCCACCCATCAGGTAGTGTGCGGCAGGTGCAACCGGAATCGGCTCACGGCTTGCATCAACCCCTTCGGCACGGCAACGCTGCACAATGGTCGGGAAACGCTGCTCAATATAGGCCGCGTCCAGATGCGTGAGGTCGAGCAGTACATGGTCGCTAGCGGTTGCCTGCAACGTGGCGTGTATCGCCCGCGCCACCACATCACGCGGGGCAAGTTCGGCCAGCGGATGGCGGTTCAGCATAAAGCGCTGCCCGTTGACATCGCGCAGCAGTGCCCCTTCGCCGCGTACTGCCTCGCTAATCAGGAAGCCGCGCCCCTCAGCGGTGCGAAAGACGGTCGGGTGAAATTGCACAAACTCAAGGTCGGCAACCGCAGCACCCGCACGGTAGGCCAGCGCAATGCCTTCGCCCAGTGCGCCCGCCTGATTGCTGGTCAGGCCGTAGAGCGCACCCGCCCCACCGGTCGCCAGGATTGTTGCGCCCGCCTGGATACGGTGCCATTCCCCATGCTGATCGAGCGCCAGCACACCTGTACTGCGCTCGGTGGTGCCAAGTAGTTCCACCGTATGCACGCCTTCCGCAAGCTCGATGCGCGGATGGCGGCGGGCCAGTTCGAGCAGGGTGCTGGTAATCGCCCAGCCAGTGGTATCGCCGCTATGCACAATGCGGCGGTGCGAGTGCCGCCTTCCAGACCAAGCGCAAAGCCTGCCCCATGCCGCTCAAAGGGTACGCCCAGGTAGGCAAGATGCTGCATCAGTGCGGGTGCTGCCTGCACCAGCACCTCTACCGGAAAGGCATCCGACAGGCCCGCCCCGGCGGTCAACGTGTCGGCAAGGTGCGCCCGTGGCGTGTCGTCGCTGTCGAGCGCCGCCGCAATACCGCCCTGCGCCCACGCCGAATTGCTTTCGGGCAGGCTCCCCTGGCTCAGTACCAGCACGCTGGCATACTCGGCGGCCTGCAACGCTGCTGCCAATCCTGCCGCGCCGCTACCGACTACCAGTACATCGATGCGCTGCTGGTGGCACTGCTGTGGCATAACAACGCTGGCACGCGGCGCATGCACCCGCAGATCGGGCAATTCAGATAGTTCAATCATGCTTATTCTCCGCCCGTTTACAGTGCAACCATGCGGTCGATGGCGGTACGGGCACGGGCCGCGATCTCTGGTGCGACTGTTACCGGGTAGGTCATCTCTTGCAGTGAGCGCAATACGTTGTTCAGCGTAATCATCTTCATATAGCGGCAGGATGCCTCTTCGTCAATCGGAATAAAGGTTTTTTCCGGGTTGGCCTTCTGCATCGGGTGCAGCACGCCGATCTCGGTCGCGACGATGAACTGACGGGCATTGCTCTGTGCGGCGTGTTTGATCATGCCACCCGTCGAGAGCACGCGGGTCTTTTCGCGGTTGATGGTGCCCTTTGCCAGCCCGTGCAGGGTCGAACTGACACAGCCACATTCCGGGTGGACCAGCAGTTCGGCATCGGGGTACTGTGCCAGTCGGTCGCTGACAAACTGCGGCTTGATGGCAGCGTGAACGTGGCACTCACCCGCCCAGATTTCAATCGGTCGTCCAGTCACTTCGCGCAGATACGCACCCAGGTACATATCGGGCAGAAACAGGATCTTGCGGTCTTCGGGAATGGCCCGGATGACCCGCTCGGCGTTGCTCGATGTGCAGCAATAATCGCTTTCGGCTTTCACCTCGGCGGTGGTGTTGACATACGATACCACCACGGCATCGGGGTGTTCGGCTTTCCACGCCCGCAACTGATCGGCATTGATCGAGGCGGCGAGCGAGCACCCCGCGTCGAGGTCGGGGATCAACACGGTTTTAGCGGGGCAGAGGATCGCGGCGGTTTCGGCCATAAAATGCACGCCACAGAATACAATCACCTCGGCATCGGTGCGGGCCGCTGCCTGCGAAAGACTGAGCGAGTCGCCAACGACATCGGCAATATCCTGAATATCGCCAATCTGATAGGTATGGGCCAGCAGCACGGCGTTGCGTTGGCGCTTCAGCCGCAAGATTTCTTGCTGAAGGTGGGCAGTAGTCGGCCCTACCGAAGCCATTGTTGTGGTTGTCATCACATCACCTGTTCTTTCCGGATAATTAGTGTAAAATAAACACTATTAGATGGTGTAAAAAAAACACTATCTTGATGCCTTAAAAAAACACCCATTACCTCTGGTATGCTGAGTGGTAGAATGTGTAGGAACGTCATGATAAGTGTAATATTGACACAAAGTATAGCCCATTCCTGCACGCCTGTCAAGCGGTGGTTTGAGGGGCTTCCTGGCGCAGGTTGAAATGATTGACACGCCTGAGAGGGCATGCTATAGTGATTTATAACGCAGTGCGTCATTTTTGATCTTCCCATCCGTTACTATCTAAGGAGGAGCACATACGATGACAACCGAGAAGCACAACCCGGAAGAAATAGAAGTAGAAGTGCATGTTCGCCAGCTTGACGACCCGACCCAACCCGGCGAGGTGACGCCGGTATCGGAGATTGTCCGGCGGCTAGTACTGGCTGGTGTAGGAGTGGTCGCCGTCACCTTCGATGAAGCCGAGCGACTGGTCAATCGGCTGGTCGAGCGTGGCGAACTGGCCCAGAAGGACAGCGAGAAAATTATGGCCCAGGTGATGGAGCGCTTGCGAGTGCCGACCCAGCCGATGCAGCCGCAGCCACCGGTTCGCTACCAGCAGCACCTTTGCCAGCACCTTCGAGAGCAACCTCGAACAGTTCCTGAACCGCCTGAACATTCCGTCGCAGCGCGACATCGACGAACTGAGCGCCAAGCTTGCCCAGCTTACGGCCCGCGTCGAAGAGTTGCGCCGCCAAGTCAAGACCGATACGGAATAGCACCAGCGCTGTTGGACGATACGCAGCCCGATCAGCGATAAATGGTCGGGCTTGCTGTTGTTGTGAAGGCACTCTGCCCGGTACTAAAGCACCAGGCTCCTACACGAAGCCCCACCGGGGCTGATCACACAGCCCGCCTCTCAGCTTTTTTTAACACAGCTTTACCCGCCTTTTCATACCGCCTGTGCTATAATGCGAGTGCTATACGCGTATATATCGCGTACTGATGTGCAATTCTCGGCCTTGCCTGCACACGCACATCGTGCAGCAGGGCTGTTGTTATGACAGGCGCAATGCAGGTTATTAAAAAGTACGCCAATCGGAAGCTGTACGACACCACCCGCAAGCAGTATATCACACTCGATGGCATCGCTCAGCTTGTACGGGTTGGTGAACCGGTTAAGGTACTCGACAACGAAACTGGCGAAGATATCACCGCCAGTATCCTTTCACAAATCATTGTTCAGACCACCGAACGTGATCAGTCATCGCTGCCCACCACCCTGCTTGCCAGCCTGATCCAGCTTGGAAGTGGTGCATTTGCCCACCTGCGGAGCCGGATCTTTGCGGCCATCAACGAGCGCCATTTGCTGGCAACACTGCTCGAAAGTCACCTGGAACGATTAATGCGCCAGGGAACGTTAAGTACGTATGAGGCGCACTATGTCCGGCGGCTGTTGTTTCCCGACACCCAAAGCGACCTGCCTGAAACGCCGGATGCCGTACACGACCAGCCACACACTGCCGAGCAGGACAACGGTGTTCCGCGTCGGAGCGATATTTTATTGCTGCAAGCCCAGATTGAGGCATTGTCTGTCGCAGTTGAGCAACTTTTTCAGCAACGGGAGAACCATGAAACGCCAGATACAACCCAATCGTGAACACCCGCGTCGCCCCACACCACCCGGCATCGTGCTGTTGCTGCTGGTTGCGCTGCTGGTAGCGAACGTTATGCCCACCTATGGTGCGCCGGAGTCGCCTGCACCTGCACAGCCAACCACCCCCGTTTTAGTGAATGAAGAGCCTGTCACCGTCGAAGTTCCGCTCGGTGCGCAGCAGGATGTTACAATAGAGATCACCAACAATACCAACGTTGCGTTTACCCCGGTATTGTATGAAGCCTTCCCTGCGCCTGCTCCCGGCACCACCTTGCAAAGCATCGCCCTGCCGGAGAGCCTGCGGAGTGTAGACCTGCCTGCTCAGAGCGAGCGAGTTGACCCGCAGATTGCCCAGCAACTTGCTGAGTCGCCCAATGGTGAGGCCGAATTTCTGGTGTTTCTGGGCGATCAGCCTGATCTCTCGCAGGCCTACGCAATCAAGGACTGGTCGGCGCGTGGTTGGTATGTCTATGAAACGCTCTACAAAAACGCGGAGCAGAGCCAGCGCGAACTGCGCGAGTGGCTCGATCAGGAGGGGCTGGAATATACCCCGCTCTGGATTGCTAACGCCCTCCGCGTTACAGGTACCCATGCCGACCTGCAAGCACTGGTGGCCCGCACCGACGTTGCCCTGCTGCGCGCCAACTATGAGCTTGAACTGGCCGTGCCCGATCCGATTGGACAGACTGAGCCAGCGCAGGGTGAGAGCACTATTCAGTGGCACGTCAGCCAGATTCAGGCCGACCGCGTCTGGAATGACTTTGGTGTGAGCGGGCAGGGTGTGGTGGTTGCAAATATCGATAGTGGTGTAAACTACACTCACCCGGCGCTTTTTGAACAATATCGCGGCAACAAAAACGGTACCATCGACAACGCCTACAACTGGTTTGATGCCTCCGCCGACGAGCCCGCCCCCATCGATGCAATTGACCACGGCACCCATGTTATGGGCCTGATGGTTGCACGTGGCAACGGCACCGAAACACAGCCCGCTGTTGGGGTTGCGCCCGGTGCCGAGTGGATCGCAGCGCGGGCCTGTCTGCGCGACTCCTGCCTCGAAAGCGACCTAGTAGAGGCGGCGCAGTGGATGTTGGCCCCGACTGATGGAGCAGGCGACAACGCACGCCCCGATCTGCGCCCGCACATCATCAACAACTCATTTGCAGGCCCCGGCGGTGATGACTACTACCTCGGCTACACTACTGCATGGCGGGCGGCGGGTATCTTCCCCGTCTTTGCAGCGGGCAATGCAGGTGCACGCGGCTGTAACTCTATCGGTTCGCCCGGCGACTATAGCAACGTGGTTGCGGTTGGCTCAACCAACCGCGACGATCTGGTATCGTCGTTCAGTGGTAAGGGGCCAACCGAGGATGGGCGCACGAAACCCGATATTATGGCTCCCGGCGATAGCATCCTTTCGACGGGTTCCGCATCGGGACTGTATACCACGCTGCGCGGTACCTCGATGGCCAGCCCAATCGTTGCCGGATCGGTGGCGCTGTTGTGGGCTGCCAACCCCGACCTGATCGGCGACTTTGATGCAACCTATCAAATCCTGACGACGCAGGCCATACCACGCATCGATGACCGCTTTATCGGCACCTCATACATCGACTGCCCAGCAACCGAAGTGCCCAACAATGTCTATGGGTATGGTCGTATCGATACCTATGCTGCGGTCAGCACTGCCGAGATCGATATTCCGTGGCTGAAACTGCCTTCGACCCTTGCGTCAATCCAACCCTCGGAAACCCAGTTATTCAGCATCACTGTTGATATGGCAAAGGTAGCAGGCCCAGGTACCTACGCGGCCCGTATTCTGGTGGGCACTGGCGACCTGAGCGATACGCCCCAGACGATTGAACTGGTTGTTACCGTGCCCGATGAGCCAGATCAGGCCCGGATAACAGGCACCGTGCGTGCGGCCCCTGATGACAGCCCGATCAGTGCAAATATCACGGTAGACACCGGGTTGAGCCTGCTTGCTAGCGAAGATGGCACCTTCGAACTGACACTGCCGCCCCGCGCCAAGCCGTACGAGATTAAGGCAAGCGCATATAAGTATTACACCCAGACCCAGCTTGTGACGGTGACACGCGATATCGACCAGAACATCACGTTTGTGATGCCCGAAGATATCCCGCGCCTGACCAGTACCATACCATTTACATCCACCGAGGTTGGCTATGGCGAGGTTATCACCCTGCCGATCCAGATAGAAAATACAGGGACACAGCCGCTCACCTACGAAGTCCGCATCCCGACCCAGTTGTTTACCGTGCGGCGCAGCAATGAGCGGGAAACGCCGCTGGTATGGTTTGAGCGGCCCGGCTACGAGGTGCAGGTCTTCCCCGAACCGGAAGATAGCCCGACCGATATCAGCACCGACGATGCCTTTGAACAGATACAGATCGGCTTTCCGTTCAGCTTCAATGGGCAGAGCTACGAACATATTTACATCGGCTCAAATGGCTTCCTGGTCTTCGAACCGAACGGCGCAACCGAATACTTTACGCCCTCGTGTGGTGCGTTTGGTGCAACCCTTGGCGGAGCAATTGCACCGCTGCATATCGACTTGAACCCCGAACAGGGCGGCAGTGTGTGGTATGCGCAGACTGACAACACCCTGGTTGTCACGTACGAGGACGTGCCGCTCTATAGCGCAACCGGCGAGAACAACCATGTGTACACCTTTCAGGTGATCCTGCAAAGCAATGGGCGCATTCTGTTCAATTACAAAGAACTGGGGAACCTGACCACCTCCGCTTCCGTTGGTACCCAGATCAACAATAACACCTTTGACATTATCGACTGTGGCACCGATATGGCACTTGGTGATAATCTGACATTGGAACTGCGCCCGCAGGCCAACAGCGCCACCTGGATCACAACCACCAGCATTACATCGGGAAGCATTCCGCCCCGTGCCGGCACCCAGATCCGAATCAACATTACCGGTGCGCCACCATTCGACGTTTCGCGTCTATCGCAGGGGAGCCTGGAACTGACCACAAACGACCCGTACCAGTCATCGCTCACGATTCCTATTGAGATTAAGACGGGTGCGGCTCCGTATCAATTCTGGCTGCCGATGCTCCGCAGGTAGCCCGGTGCATATTCAGAACACCGAGCAGACCGCACCGCCGCCCGCAGCAGGGCCACCCTTGCTGCGGGCACTCCGTCACCGCAACTACCGCCTCTTTTTGTCGGTCAGCTTATCTCACTGATTGGCCTGTGGATGCAAAATGTTGCCCAGGGCTGGCTGGTGCTGCGTATGACCGACTCGGCCTTGCTGCTTGGCATTGTCGCGGCGAGTGCCTCGCTGCCTGTGCTGTTGCTGTCGGTGCCTGCCGGTGCGCTCGCCGACCAGATACCCCGCCGTACTGTCTTGCTGGCGGCGCACGCTAGCGGCATTGTGCTGGCGCTGTTGCTGGCAGGGCTTACCTTCACCAACACCGTTGAGGTCTGGCATATCATTGTGCTGGCGGCCCTCTCTGGCGCAACCCGTGCAATCGAGGCTCCAGCGCGGCAGGCGTTCACCATTGAAATGGTCGGCAAAGAAGACCTGCTGAATGCTATCGCGCTCAACTCAACGATGTTTAACACGGCTCGCACCCTGGGGCCAGCGGCGGCGGGCTTGCTGGTGGCGGCGGCAGGTGAGGGGCCAGCCTTCCTGTTGAATGGCCTGAGTTATCTCGCGGTGATTGTAGCGCTGCTGATGATGCGGCTACCGCCTTTTACAGCCCCTGCACTCTCCCGGCGGCGCGACCAGTTGCGCGAGGGGTTGCAGTATGTGTGGCACGAGCCAACCGTTCGCACTCTGCTGCTGATGGCGGGCGGGTTGTGTCTGTTCGGATACCTGTATATTCCGCTGCTGCCTGTCTTTGCGCGAAATGTCTTTCACACCGATGCCGAAGGGCTGGGATGGCTAGCCGCCGCCAACGGTGGCGGGGCGTTGCTGGCCGCGCTGTTCCTGGCCCAATTCAGC
>JAAUSQ010000224.1 GCA_012033195.1 Chloroflexaceae bacterium | reverse complement strand
CAAGCGTCTCGGGCTGATCGGTCTCGGCCGCATCGGCGGCTGGATGGCGCGCTATGCACGCGCCTTCGGGATGTCGGTCTGCGCGTGCGACCCGTACCAGACCGAGTGGCCAGGCGACGTCGAGCGGGCGACGCTCGAACATGTGATGAGCACGAGCGATTTCATATCCGTGCATGTCCATCTCTCCGACGACACGCGCCAGATGATCGACCGCGCGATGTTCGCGAAGGTCAAGCGCGGAGCGGTGTTCATCAACACCTCGCGCGGTGCGATCGCCGACGAGCAATCGCTCTTCGGCGTGGCGAACCGTGGCGTCGGAGAAGCCGAAACAGCCAAAGTAGGCCGCGGGAATCGACCCGCTGCTGTTGCCCGCTCTGAACGAGGCGCTGCTGGCCCTGCACACTATCTGCGCACAGCATGGCGGGGCGACCCCTGCCCACCGATGTACTGCTGCGTGGCAGCGAGGCCTATGGTTATGCGGTGGCGGCCCTGCCTGCAGGTGCGGCGTGGCTGGCCGAAGCGTGGCAGCAGGCGGTGCCTGCGCTGGCAGGGGTTGCTACGCCCGATACACCGGCTGTCACGCTGCATGAAGCGCTGGGTGGTCTGGTGTTTGTGTTGTCGCCGGATAGCTTTTTCCAGACCCATACCTCGCAGGCCGAAGCACTGCTTGATACGGCCCGCACGCTGCTCGATCTGTCACCCGATGCGACGGTGTTGGATGCCTATAGCGGCGTGGGTGCGTTTGCGCTGCCGCTGGCCCGCTCGGTGCAGCGGGTGATAGCGATTGAAGAATATGCTCCGGCGGTGCGCGACGGCAAGTACAATGCGCTGCTGAACAAGCTAGACAATGTTACTTTTATTGCTGCCCCGGTCGAGCGGGCGCTGCCCACCCTTGCTACTGAGGGTATCGATGCTGCTATTCTCGACCCACCCCGGCGTGGCTGTCATCCCCGTGCATTGCAGGCGCTGATCGAGCATGGCCCCGCACGGGTCGCTTATATCTCGTGTCAGCCAGGTGTGCTTGGGCGTGATCTAGGGGTGTTGCTGGCGGGGGGCTATCGCCTGGAGTGTGTGCGTCCGGTCGATCTCTTTCCGCAAACCCCCCATATCGAATGTGTCGTACTGTTGCAGCGTGGAGCAGCACACAGCCCGTAACTAAATCTCCACCAACATATTGCACTATAATGCTTGTGTTGTGCTTAAGAGGCCCCCTACAATACAGGCGTTGACGATAACTATATACTGATTGAAAGAAAAGGAGATACCCTGCATGCGTGCCCTGTCGTTGATGATGCTTGTTATTGTGTTACTGACAGCCTGTAACCAGTCGGCCCCTGCTGCGGCCCCCGCCGCAGAAGCAGGCGCATTCACGCCGCCCACTGGTATTAATGTTTCGGCGACCGAACTGGAAACATGGCTGCAACAGCCGGAGCGCCCCTTTCTGTTGGATGTGCGCGAACCGTTTGAATCCGACATTGCCTCAATTCCCGGCACCAGCACCCTGATACCGCTTGGTCAGCTTCAGACGCGGGTGGGCGAACTCGACCCCTCGCAGGAGATTGTTGTCTATTGTCGCAGTGGCAACCGCAGCCAGCAGGCTATCCAGGTGTTGCAGGCGGCGGGCTTCACCAATGTGAAAAACCTCTCCGGTGGTATCCTGAGCTGGAGCGATCACGTTGATCCCTCGGTGCCGCAGTATTAGCGAGCCGTATGGGTAGCCGATCCTGAAGCTGTAGTATACTGATACCATAGCTTCTCAAAGATGACCGATGCTTGCGAGGAGGAAATACCATCCTAACGCCCGTACAGCGGCAGTGGCATATTGGTCAGGTACGGAACATGGGAGGGATACTGGGGTATATCGTGGGGCAGACCGCGCCGGAAGTGGCGACCACCTACCGCGATGGTGGCGCTGGCTGGATAGTGGTTGAGGTGATGGGGCACCTGCTCGATTTTGATACGGTGTTTCTGGAACGCGCCATGCATACCGTCGAGGAGGACAACCCACCGCTGTACTTCCCACCCCGATGAGCTTGTTGGTGCCAACAACTATAACAGTCAGCAACTCAGCGCTGTGTATACACCAAAGCGATTGAGGAGCACACTGCTGCATTTAACGGTTGGAATGTAATTAAGCAGAAAGTTGAGGTCTCATGTCCAAACATAGTGCAGAGCACCTTTGTTCAGGCTTTGAGGTGCCGTGTTCTTGGCAGGGCATGTAGACGGGATATGAGCCACAGTTGAATTGCACAGACAAAAGGAGATTACTTATGAACCTTACGAAGCTGAACCATTTCTGGTTGTCCCTGTTGATTGCACTGGTGCTTGGTCTGAGTGGCTGCGGCGGCGATGAAGTGGAGCCTGTTGAAGATACCGAAATGCTGGAACAAAATGAAGGCCTCGATGGAGAAGAAGAGGACCTCGATGAAGAAGATGAGGGCCTGGACGAAGAAGATGAGTTGCTCGAAGAGGGCGTAGAAGAGTAGGCCCCGTTGCGTTGAGATACATCACGGTCGCCGCTACAACTATGCGCGGCGACCGCTTTTGATGCCTGATCAGTGATTATGCATTATCCTGTTGCCGCGCCCACGCCCGCCACGCCTGCTGCGCTTCCTGGCTGCCGAGTACCGCCGCGTCAACCGCGATGATGCTTTCAACAAGGGCGGCGCGTTTCCGCTGCTGGCGGCACAGCCGGATCAGATTGCCAACTTGTTCGGCCTGTGTTGTGCCTAGGGTCGCTGGCTCAAACGTAATATGATTTTCAAGCTCCAGAAGCAGATCGGAGAAAAGATCCTGCGTGAGCTGTTGGCGCAACCGCTGCGCAAGCTGAGCATCGCCCGGTGCAATGGGTGCCTGCGTTTGCCCGCCCACATTGACCGATGCCGTGCTGCCGTCGCTGGCCTGCGCGATGTTGCTGCCGCGTGCGTCCTGGCGGTTGAAGGTGACCGGCCCGCTAAAATTGCCCTGTGCGCCCTGGTTGGGGGCCTCGTTGTTGATGGTCTGATTGCTGCCGGTGACGACGTTGCCGCTGCCCTGCACCTGCGGCGAATTGACAATATCGCGACCTGCCCGCTGCGACTGGCGCACCCGGTCGCCGAAGTGCTGCGAGACTGGCCCGCTCGGACGGTTAATAAAGCCCTGTGATTCCTGTGCGTTGATCTGGTCGCCGCCGATGTTCGTTATAATATTATCGCGCCCTGCAATGTTGGTATCGCGCCCCGACTGGATCTGGTTGTAGGCACGCTGTGCATCGGCTGCGTCCACCTGGCGCACGGTCGGCAGGTTGGGCAGGCTGGAGCCGCCGCCAAGCACACCGCTGCCCACGCTGCTCCCCTGATAGAGTGCCACCGCAAACGGCCCGACCCCCTTCAGGACGGTAAGCTCTGGCTCCTGGCGACCGTTGCCGTAGCGCTGACGCTGGGCCGCCGACACCTCGCGCTCAACGGTGCGGGTGACGTTTTCATACAGCGCGGTATAGAGATCGAAGGCGCTGATATACCCCGCCCGACTGTAGATGTCCTCGCCGCGTAGCGCCGCAAGCAGGGCTAGCGTGAAAAAGGTCTGCTGCCCCCACCCGACATATGATACCTGCTGTTCGCGACAGGCGGTGATGATGATACGTCCGCTACCCGTTGCAAGCAGTGCGCTGGCGGTCTGTTCGGGCACGGGCACACCGAGCGTTTCGGGCGTGTCGGCGGGGCCAAGCACAGGCGAGATGTTTCCCGAATGGCAGGCGTTGAAGAGCAGCAACATGCACTTGGCCTGTATCTTGCGCAGGCGTTCGAGCAGTTCTTGCTGGCTCACGCCGGTGCCCGGTACTACTTTTCGCTGCTCTACTTTGGTATCGTGGGTGGTGAGGTAATAGGTGCCATCGCTGCCATAATCGCCGTGCCCGCTGTAGAAGAGCAGCACCGTGTCGCCGGGTTGCACTCGCTTTGCAAGCTCGTCAAGGGAATTGAGCACGTCTTCGCGGGTGGCGCTCAGGTGGGTGCAGAGCGTGACCTGTCCGGGCGGGTAGCCGCAGTAGTGCGGGTCACGCAGCACGGCAGCAAGTGCCTCGGCATCGGCGGCGGTGGTGGGCAGGTTCATATGCCGCTCGTAGGCGTAGGTGCCGATACCAATCAGCAGGGCGTGACCATGGGGGAAGGTGGGCATAGGCTGGCTCCTTGTGTTACTGGTTCCGTAATTCCGCGAGTTGCTGCTCGGCCCGTTCGCGCCAATAAGAGTTGTCGTTCAGTTCGAGGAAGCGTTCAAAGTCGGCGATAGCTGCTTCGGCACGGCCTTGACGTTTATATAGAAATCCCCTATTGTAGTAAGCGGCAGTAGTGGCAGCAATAGAATAACCTAGCTCGATAGCACGATTAAAATCCCTTTCTGCCAACTCATCCTCATTCAAATGAATATATGATCGCCCTCGGTCATTGTGGGCCATAGCATCGCTATCGTCTATGGAAATTCCACGATTAAGGTCTTGTAGAGCCTCTTCATATTCACCTCTCTCATTGTAGAGATCACCTCGACCATAATAGGCATCAGCAAGATCAGGATTAATGGCAATGGCACGGTTGTAGCTCTCCATTGCTTTCTCATACAAGTACTCATAATTACCATGACCACCATCCCGTACGGTGTCACCTAATGCACTGTAACTATTGCCTAATTGAGTATGGGCTTCGGCATAGTTTGGGTTAATCTCTATCGCAACAGTGAAATGGTCAATAGCCCCGTTGTAATCATATTGATTATAGTGGGTAATCCCCTGCATGTAATAACTTTCAGCACGTACCCTGTCAGGAGGAGGTGGTAGATTGGTAGGGAGCGGGGTAGCAGTGTGTGTGTCAGTAGGGAGCGGGGTAACATCTGATGTTTCAGAGGTAGCCAGTGTTGTTGTTTGATGGTTAGACTGATTGAAGAAACTGCTATAAAGCCATGCAATGGCAGTGATGAATAGAAAAATACTTGCAACATTAACGAGGGTAATTAGATTGAATGATTTTCCACTACCAATACGACCTTGTATCCATTTCCATGCCGCCCATATTGGTAGAGCTAGCCACGCTGCTAAACACGCGAGGAAATTGAAAATTGGTTCAAAGTATGAAAGCGAATCTAAAAGCCAATCCATCTGGCCACTCCTCTAGTTCACCTCGCAAGGACAATAGCTTAGTAGACAACGTGCATATTAAATGAACCTCGTTACCGTTCTGTACGCAAAGATCCTGGAAGAAGTGTCATTTTCAGGTTAAAGATAAATGAGTTGTCACCTGCGGCGAACTCTGAATATCTCTCCCGGCCCGCGAGTTCTGTTCCTCGTCAGTCATCGTTGCACCTCGTAGCGGTGGAGTGACGGTGTGTATCCAGATCTATTATAACAAACGATGCACTAATTGATAGAGCGCACAATAGCACGCTGCGCCCCGCAAGGCCGGGAGTTTTGTGCAGGTCAGGCCGCAACGGGATACCGCCGCCCCCGGTTCCACTGGTAGGCGATGGGCGCAACCTGATAGCAGATCTCTGGTGTGACGGGTTGGTCGCGCAGGTAGCCCCACGCTGCCGCCTCTACATGCACAAGCGTGCTTTGCCATGCCGCTTCGTCGCGGGTGATATGCACAATATTGGCGATACCGGGATGCGCCAGCGAGAGGCCCGCCGGCTGGTATTTCAGAAAGGCCGCCGCCTCTGCGAGCGTCGCAAAGGCCGAGGTGCGCGGAAGCTGTGCCGGACGGTCGGGGCGTAGCGTGGCGTGGGCAGGCGCGTCCGGTGAATCCACCTGGAGCACAGTAGCGGGGCCGTGCTGATGCAGATGGATCGGCGCAGTGTGGAAGTTGAAGTCCGTCACCAGATTGCCCGCCAGCGTCATCAGGGCGCGGTTGCAATCGCTGCGGAGGAAGTACAGCCCTTCAATAGTGGAGCCATCGCGGGTGGGGCAGCGGGTATACAGCCGATATGCCACGTGGCGGTAGGCAATGCCGACCAGGGCGGGCAGCGGGGCCGGGCGCATCGCGTGGATTTCGCACACCACGATGTTCCAGAAGGCACAGCCGCGATGGGTGATTAGTTCGAATGGCGGCGGCAGCAGGTGCCGCACGGCCTCGGCGGGGGTCTGGTAGGTGAACAGCCAGCAGTGCGTAAAACGACCCCGCATTGTGAGCGGGTTCTTCGGAATGATGTTCATAGGTGGACCTCCTGATGCAAGAGACGATGAAAGAGCCAGAAGAACAGCGCACCGCTGCCATTCAGCGCACCCATCCAGAGCAGCAGCGTAGTGGTGGCCGGTACGCCGAGTTCGCGCAATTGCAGCGCCAGTGCCGCCGCCATCACCCCATTCGAGAGGCTGACCGTCGCAAGGTTGAGGTGCAGCGGGTCAAGCGGGTATAGCCAATTGAGGAGTGGGTGCAGCAGGTTGGCGACCGCCCCGCTCAGTAGCACCGCCTCGCCATAGGCCATTGTGACCAGACAGGCGTGCGCGCAGGCGAGCGGGTTGCGCTGCGTTACCAGCACCAACGCCGGGCCAAAAACACACCAGCCGAGGCCCGCCGACAGCGCCAGCCAGAGCGCCCCGCTATCCGGTCGCCAGCCAGGGAAGCGCAGGCTGAGCGAGGCTCCATAGATGACCGAGCCACCGACGGCAATACCAACCAGTCCGGCCCACGTTGCCAGCGGCAGTGTTGCCAGGGTGGGCGGTTGTGCTGCAAAGTGTTGCATCTGGCGGCGCGGGTGGCACAGGGCTGATGAGAGGGAGAGATCAGGCATAGGGGGTTCCTTTCGAGCATGAGTAAAACATGAGCGTCAGTCGGATGCCTTCGGTGCCCCGAACACCGGCTCCAGCGCATCCGCCAGTTCGGTCAGGCGTGGGCAATCGGCGGCAGACGCAGCAACCGCCGTCCGAAGCGTAACCCTTGCTCACCCAATCGAACGAGCGTTTCGGTGGCGCGAAAGCCGGGGGTCGGGTCGCACAGCCAGAACAGCAACAGCCCCAGGTGCGCCGCGTACAGCACCAGCGCAAGCGCATCGACTTGTCGCTCTGGTGGTGCGTCGGTTGCGTCCCTGACCAGTGCTGCAAAATTGTCGTGAATGACATGGGCACGCAGTGGGGCACTGGCCGCGCCCAGAATGCCCAGTTCGTTCTGCGGGTTGAGCGCCGAGCCAAGGATGGCCTGATACACGCCGCGATAGGGGCGCACCTGCTCGAAGCGTGCCCGCATCATTGCACTGAAACGGGCGACCAGCGGCGCGGCGGGTAGTGCGTCGATGGTGGTATTAAACTCACCCGCTAACTGCGCGTACATCGCCAGGACGAGATCTTCTTTGCGGGCAAAGTAGCGATAGCTCAACCCCGGCGAGCATCCGGCGGCGGCGGCAATGTCACGCATTGTCGTTTCGTGGTAGCCGCGTGTCGTGAACAGATCTAACGCCGCCGCGAGGATCGTTTCGCGCATGCGCTCGCCTTTTTCGGTTCGTCCAGGTGGTTTCGGCATATGGGTAACTCACAAGAAATATAAATAAACATGTTTACTTATATATGTTATACTACGATACCGGCGGTCGGTTGTCAAGCAGTACATTCTATAAGGAGGTTCTATGTTGAGGTTCGCCGTTGTTCAGGGTGTGATCGCCCGCCGCATCCGGGTGAACTGTCGAGTTGATGCTGACATTCTGGCAGGCACCTGTCGCCGCCTTTTCGCCCCATCCTGGTGAAGGGGGTAAGTATGGCGGGCATCTGCCTGATCCATCTGACTGGAATGGATCCGCGTTTTGTGCCGCCCTTTATAGGCCTTTCTTCGGAGAACGTCGCGCATCGTATCGCGGTAGAATGGGAAGAGCAGGGTGTTTGCCGCAAAGGGGTGTACATTCCCCGGCGCAATACCTCTTCAGCGTGCAGGAGCAGGCCGACCGCTACCGGGTAGCGTCGACAAAGGCCGCAGTTCGCGGATATCGCCGGGATTGACCCACCCCG
>JAAUSQ010000223.1 GCA_012033195.1 Chloroflexaceae bacterium | reverse complement strand
TTGATACCCGCATCCGACCGAGCGTAACGGCGGGCACGTTGCTGGTTGCACAGGCCGATGCAACGTATGATGGGCTGGATCAGGAGTTGCTCTCGAACATTGTTACTGTGCTGGTGGTGGATGCCTCACAGCAGGCGCTTGCGACAGCGGCGGCAGTTGGCACCGCCACCGCGCAGCGTGCTGCCACCAGCACCCCCACCCGCAGCACGGGACTGGCAGGCGGCCTGACTAATTTGCTACCATCGCCCACCAGCACCTTTGCTGTCAGCGGGGCAGCCGGTGGGGCATCGTCGGCTCAGAACACGGCGGTACCGAGTGCTACCAGTACTGCCGCCGTGCCAGGAGGGGCCACACCACAGCCCGACCTGCCCAACACCAGCGCCTCGCTGCTGCCCAACACCAGCACGGGTATGAGCGAGGTGAGCCTGGGGGTGTCGCTATCAGGCTGGATGCTACTGCTGTTTGTGGTGGTGCGGCGCGTGCGTGTGTACCGTGCGAGCCGTCGGGTGTAGCGAGCGGGCGAGCGCAAAACGGAAACATAGCCCGCGCAGGCGAGCTTCGTATCAATTCGATGCCCGGCCATCAATGACCGGGCTACCACACCAAGCCCCGTTGGGACTGATACACCGTTTGCCTGTTTTGCCCCTCGCCTACTGCGCGGGCGCATATGGCGCGATGGGTTGCAAGCCCGCTTCAATCTCGGCGCGGCGCGGCTCCAGGAAGGGCGGCAGTGCCAGCGTCTCGCCTAGGTGCGCGGCGTCTTCGTCGGTCGCAAAGCCAGGGCCATCGGTGGCAATCTCAAACTGGATATTGCCCGGTACCCGGAAGTAAATCGAATGAAAATAGAAGCGGTCGATTAACGGGCTGACGGGCAGACCCGCGCTTGTGATGTGTCGCCGCCACTCGTTTTGTTCGGCAACGTTGGGCGTGCGAAACGCCACGTGATGCATCCCGCCGCGCCCCAGACGACCAGCAGGCAGGTGTCGCCCCGCCTCGACATGCACTTCGGTGCCAGGGCCGCCATTGCCTGCGGCAAACACTGTTACGGGTCGCCCACTGTCGCCGTTGGCGTGGTAGCTGCTCACCTGCTGAAAGCCGAGTACCTCGGTCAGCACATAGGCCAGCGGTCGAGGTCGCGCACCATCAGCGTGACGGCATCCAGTCCCTTGATGCCATATTCGGCGGGCACCGTGCTGCGCTCCCAGGGCACCCCACCAGCGGCACCATTATCGTTAACCAGCGCGAGGTGCTGCTGCTCCGGGTCGGTGAACTCGATCCGCTCACGTCTATCGACCGTGATAATGCCACTATGCGCAATACCCGCGCCCGTCAGGTGGTTGGCCCACCATTCCAGCGCCTCGCGGCCCGGCACACGCAGCGCTGTCTGGGCGATGGTGCCGGCACCGTTGCGGTTTGATACGGCAGCGGGCCAATCAAAGAAGGTCAGTTCGGTGCCAGGGTTGCCGACAGTATCGCCATAAAACAGGTGGTACGCCGATACATCATCCTGGTTGACCGTCTTCTTGACCAGCCGCATGCCCAGGGTGTGGGTGTAAAAGGCAACATTGGCACTGGCCTGCCCGGTAATGGCGGTAAGGTGGTGTAATCCAGTCAACTGCATAACGCTATCCTTTCGTTTTATTCTGATTTGTGCTCAATCTCCAGAACATGGTAGTTTGCTCATTGCTGTATAGTTTAGCACTAAACATAAGACTTGTCCAGCCCCACCCGGTGCAAATAGTTGCGTAACACCTCTCTATGCCGTATACTTAGCCGCGATGTAACGGGCCTCTCGTTGCGATATAACCAACTATGAACATACTCCTCTACGCTGGCGCAGCGCCCTGGCGCGATCTGGTGCTCTCGTATAGTGTTCCAATCATTACCCATACAGCAACGAAGCTGACCCTCGTCGCGGCAGAGGATGAACAGGCTGCGGCGTTGTTACGCAACGCCACCGAGCGGCTCGACCTGCCGCCCCGTGTAGAGGTGGTGCAGCAGATTATTCCCGGCGATGTGCAGCAGGCGGTGCTTGCAGCAGCCGAGCAGCAGCGCTACGATCTGGCAATCCTGGGGCGGCTCAATCGGCCCCTCGGTCGGTTGCTGCCGGGGCCACGCAGCAAGGCCATCACCCGCCGCCTGAAGATGTCGGTGCTGCGAGTGCATGGCGAGTCACGCCCTATTCGGCGCATTTTGTTAGCAAGTGGCGGCAACATCTACACCTTCGACAATGCCCGCCTGACGGCAGCGATTGCCGCACCACTCGGCGCAGAGGTGACGCTGGTGCATGTGCTTTCGCAAGAGCAGCTCTGTTTTGAGCTTATTCCCGATGCACAAACGGCACACGAAGAGTTTCGCTACAGCGATATGATGGAGGCCTCGGTGCTCCAAGAAGCGGTCGATCTGCTGTGCAACCTGCGGGTGCCGACCCGCTTACAGGTACGAGTCGGGCCGGTGCTCGATGAGATACTGGCAGAGCTTGCCACGGGCAACTACGATATGCTGGTGGTGGGCGCACACCGCGCCGATGACGCGCTCGAACGCATTTTGCTCGAAGATATTACCAGTGCGCTGCTCGACCATAGCCCGCTGCCGGTGCTGGTAGTTAAAAACAACCACCGCTAGCGCAACGATTCCTCTGCACTACGATTTGACAGAGCGTGTACACCTGCTACAATAGAAGCTACAAAAAGAACATATGTCCTATAAACACACGCAGGAGGAACGCAGCAGTATGACAGCGCTCGCAATAGCCCCACCCGCCGAGCACACGAATGGCAACCGACCACCCCCGTTTGTCATCTTCAGTGCCTCGACGAACAAAACCCACTACAACATTACGGCGGCGCTTGGCATCGGGCGCGTGGCGCTTGAGACAGCCCGCTACGACCCGGCAACGGCGCACGGCAGCAATTTCTGCGGTTCTTCCTGACGGTTGGGCATGCTAAACTGCTGACCTATCTGGTGCTGGAGTCGCGCCTGATTCGCAATGGCTGGAAGTTCGAGCGGTTCGCTGGCTCGGTGCGCGGCGACACGGTGATCAGTCGGGCATTGGTGTTGCAGTTCGATGATGGCGACGGGAAATATCAGAGCTACCCCTTCCGCATTATCATTAAAGAGGGGCCGGGCGAGACGACAAAAACAGGCGCAATTACTCCGAAGGGGTCGGCCACTGACACAGTTGATACCCGCGTGCCCTTCGAGACGTTCCTCGAATCGATGATTGAGCTACGCGACTGGCTGCGCGAACGACAGCCCCGCATCGAGCAGCAACGCTGGGATGAGCAGATGGAGCGCTACCACCGCAAGCAGGGGCGGCGCGAGTAGCGGCGGGCAGGTTGTGCCGCCTGCCCTGCTTCCATAGCGCAGGGCCATCCAGCCCGATCAGCCTCCTGTGAACAGGTGGCGGTTGCTCAGTATCTTGTCGCGGATTATAAAATCGAAGGCAACAAAGAGGATACCGATAATGCCACCTAACACCAGATTGATAATGCCGATAATAATCAAACCTGCTATACCTTCGTACGCCGCCACCACCGATGGATCACGTTGCTTGATGCGTTTTACCATGCCAAGCCGCGATATCCCTGCAACGATATTCCAGATGCCCACGACCGGACCAAAAATGTAGAACAGAACAATGGACAGACATTGAACGATACCCAGAATGATCCAGAACCATCCTGCCAGGGTCGCATACTCGGCGATACGGCGTAGTGTTTCCTGGTCGGCGGCTGAAGTAGTCATACTCATAGCACGAACTCCTTGTGTACGCTGTTGCGGGTTCCAATTTTTCTCCTCATAGAGTTAGTACCCAAACCACTCCTTTTTTTGTCTAAATATTGGTACAGGTTTCTATACTTAAAAAGTATAGAAACAGGGATTGTGCAGTAGGTATCCCCTTGACACAGCTTCACTTTTCTGGTAATTTTTAGGTATACCTCAAAAAGAGATGAGGTATGTTAAAATTAAAAAACAGATAGATCGTAAAGTCAGTATAATGAATGACAAAGGAGATACCATATGCGCCCATTACTTGTGTTTCTGACTGGTGTACTGCTGATGCTGCTGGCCGCCTGTGGTGCGGCGGGACAAGCGCCTGAGCCGGGTGCTGCCAGTACCGACGCTAGCGAATTGACCGTACTGGCGACTACCCAGCAGATTGCCGATGCTGTTGCGAATGTAGCAGGTGATAACATCGCGCTAACAATCCTGCTAGGGCCAGGGATTGACCCGCACACCTATGTGCCGACCGAGTCGGATATTCAGACGATTCAGAACGCCGATATTATTTTTTACAATGGTCTGCATCTTGAAGCCCAGATGGAGCGGGTGTTTGAGCAACTGGCCGAGCGCGCCGATGTGACCGTGGTGCCCGTCGCCGATCAACTCGACGAAACCTCGCTGCTAAGCTGGGAACCAGAAGCGGGCCTGCCCTATGACCCGCACGTGTGGAACGATGTGCGCCTGTGGACAGAGGTTGTGTTTGTGATCAGCGAGACGCTGAGCGAAGCCGACCCGACCAACGCCGAGACCTACCAGACCAATGCCGAGACCTATGTTGCCGAGCTTGACGAGTTGCACCAGTACATTCTGAACGGCGTGGAGCAAATCCCACAGGAGCAGCGCGTCCTGATCACAGCGCACGATGCCTTTGGCTATTTCGGGCGGGCCTATGGGCTGGCAGTCGAAGCTGTGCAGGGCTTGAGCACCGAAACCGAGGCCAGCACTGCCGATGTGCAGGCACTTGCCGATATTGTTGCCGAGCGTGTGGTTCCGGCGATCTTTATTGAAACTACCATCTCGCCGCGTACCATCGAGGCAGTACAGGAAGCGGTGCGGGCCGAAACAGGCCGCGAGGTTGCAATCGGTGGCACGCTCTATTCGGATGCAATGGGTGAACCGGGCAGTGGGGCCGATACCTATATCGGCATGATGCGCCATAACGTTGATACCATTGTAAGTGCGCTTGGCACCGCAGCGGC
Organism: Chloroflexaceae bacterium; assembly: GCA_012033195.1. Taxonomy (GTDB): domain Bacteria; phylum Chloroflexota; class Chloroflexia; order Chloroflexales; family Chloroflexaceae; genus JAAUSQ01. The sequence continues at coordinate 2,987 of JAAUSQ010000223.1, read as the reverse complement.
AGACACAGACGAATAAGTGTTATTGTAGAAAACAGAACCTTTTCTGTAGGGAGTGATACTATCTCACTCCCTACAGATATTTGATGGACGAAAGGAAAGGTAACTATGCTGGTTGATGTCAAAACAGATACCGCAATTGAAGTGCATGATTTAACCGTTGCCTACCGCGACCGGCCTGTGCTGTGGGATGTCGATATGGAGGTTCCCCCTGGCACGCTGCTGGCAATTGTTGGGCCAAACGGAGCCGGCAAAACAACCCTGATCAAATCGATTCTCGGCCTGGTGAAAACGGCAGCAGGCCAGACCTATATTTACGGCAAGCCCTACACCGCGCAGCGCCATCTGGTGGCGTATGTGCCCCAGCGCGGCAGCGTCGATTGGGACTTCCCGACCAATGCACTGGATGTGGTCATGATGGGGCGCTATGGGGCACTCGGCTGGTTCCGGCGACCGGGCAAGCGCGAGCGTGCGCTGGCCCTAGAAGCACTGGCAAAAGTCAATATGCTCGACTTTGCCGAGCGTCAGATCAGCCAGCTTTCGGGCGGGCAGCAGCAGCGTGTTTTTCTGGCGCGGGCACTGGTGCAGGATGCTGAGGTGTATTTTATGGATGAGCCATTTCAGGGTGTGGATGTCACCACCGAGCGGGCGATTGTAACGCTGCTACAAGAGCTACGCGCCGCCGGAAAAACCGTGGTTGTGGTGCATCACGACCTCTCCACCGTCGCGGAGTATTTCGACCGGGTAATGCTGTTGAATGTGCGACGGGTGGCACTTGGGCTGGTCGCGGAAGTCTTCACCGAGCACAACCTGAGCCTGACGTATGGCGGGCGGGTCTCGACGACAGCAGGCCGCTAAACGCATAAGCAGATCCAGATTTACAAAGGAAATGATATGTTTGCATTGATAAGCGAATTATTTTCTGTTTCGTATACCATCCGCACTGTCGCACTAGGCGCGGCAGTGCTCGGCATCATCAGCGGCATGCTCGGCTGCTATGCCGTGCTGCGGCGGCAGGCGTTGCTTGGTGATGCCATGTCGCACGCTGCACTGCCCGGTATTGTGCTGGCCTTCCTGCTGACGGGCGGGCGCGAGTTGCCCGTGTTGCTGCTTGGCGCGGCGGTGGCGGGTTGCGTTGCAACGCTGCTGCTCAGCGCCATTACCAGCAGTACCCGCATCAAAGAAGATAGCGCCCTGGGTATGCTGTTGTCGGTCTTTTTTGGCTTCGGGTTGGTGCTGCTCACCTTTGCCCAGAAGCAACCCTCGGCAGCACAGGCGGGCCTCGACACGTTTTTATTCGGGCAGGCTGCCTCGCTGGTGCAGCGCGATGTTATGACAATGGCAATCATCGGTGCGGTTGCGCTGACGATTATGCTGCTCTTCTGGAAAGAGTTCAAGCTGCTGAGCTTCGACCCGGACTTTGCCAGCACGCTTGGATTACCGGTACGCCTGCTCGATATCGGGCTAACATCGCTGATTGTGATTGCGATTGTGATTGGACTGCAAACGGTCGGCGTGGTGCTGATGAGCGCTATGCTGGTTGCGCCTGCCGTGGCTGCGCGGCAATGGACAGATCGGCTGGGGTTGATGGTGGCGCTGGCGGGTCTGTTCGGAGCGCTGGCGGGCGTGGTCGGGGCGGTGCTTAGTGCCACGGCGCGGGGCCTCTCAACCGGGCCAATGATTGTGCTGTCCGTCAGTATGATTGTGGTGCTCTCGCTGCTGGTTGCGCCCAATCGGGGCCTGATCTGGAACTGGCTCCAGCAGCAGCGCACCGCCGCCGTTTGCAGCACGCCATCACGCACGGCGATCCGATCCCGCATACATCAGTAGAACGATAGGAGCATACCATGTCGGCCCAACTTGAAGTACAACTCATTGCGATTGTCATCGCGGCGGCGTGTGCCATCCCTGGCGTGTTTCTGGTGTTGCGCCGTATGGCAATGATGAGCGATGCCATCAGCCATACCGTGCTGTTTGGCATTGTTGTCGGCTTCTTGATCACCCGCGATCTGGGGTCGCCGTGGCTGTTTGCCGGAGCCGTGCTGACTGGCGTGCTCACCGTCAGCTTGGTCGAACTGCTCAATCGCACCCGGCTCGTCAAGCAGGATGCCGCTATCGGGTTGGTGTTCCCGGTACTGTTCAGCCTCGCCGTTATTCTAATCTCGCGCTTTGCGGGCAACGTCCACCTCGACACCGACGCGGTATTGCTGGGTGAACTGGCCTTTGCACCCTTCGACCGCTTCGAACTGTTTGGCGTGGATATCGGGCCGCGTGCGCTGGTGGTGGGGGCGGCGCTGTTTGTGCTGAACCTGGCGTTCGTCATCATCTTTTACAAAGAACTGAAGCTCTCGACGTTTGATGCAGGGCTGGCGGCGGCATTTGGCTTTGTGCCGGGGTTGCTGCACTATGCCCTGATGACCCTCGTTTCGATTACGGCAGTCGGGGCCTTCGATGCAGTTGGCTCTATTCTGGTGATCGCCCTGATGATTGCACCGCCCTCGGCGGCCTACCTGCTCACCGACCGTCTACCGCGTATGATCGGGCTGAGCATTGGTATTGGGGCGGGCAGCGCCCTGGCGGGCTATTGGGTGGCACGCTGGCTGGATGTTTCGATAGCTGGTTCGATGGCGACCATAACGGGGGTCGCGTTCGGGCTGTCGTTTCTGTTTGCACCCGAACGCGGCATTCTCGCCACCGCACAGCGACGGGCACGGCAGCGCTGGGAGTTTGCCGAGCAGCTACTTGCTATGCACATTCTTACGCACGAGGGCACGCCACAGGCCGCCAGCGAATTGCACGTTGAGCATCTGAACCAGCATATGCGCTGGGCACCATGGTTTGCAGCGCGGGTTGTGCGGCGAGCTGTGCAGAACGGCATGGTGCGCACTAGCGGCAACATGCTGGCCCTGACCGAACGCGGGCGGCAGATGGCGCAGCACCTTGTACCGTGGTAGGGGCACGGGGGCGAACATGCCAACTGCCCCGCCCTG
>JAAUSQ010000222.1 GCA_012033195.1 Chloroflexaceae bacterium | reverse complement strand
TGACATAGCCGCGCCGCTCTTGCGAATGTAGCAATAGGCGCAATCGAGCGTGCATGCGTTCGTAACGTGTATCCACGCAACGAGTGCGGTGGCAGCCGGCTGTGGCTGCGGTGCTACGCCGACGGGGTAGACCAACCCAGCCGCAACCATCTCCTGGATGGCTGGCTGTTCGCTGGCAGAAAAGCTACTCAGGCGGCGCGGCTCGTGCAGGTGGTGCAACAAACGCACAGCCGGCGTGTTGAGCACTGCGACGCGGCTGTTCGATGGCACATAGGCAACGGCATACTCAGGCGAGAGTGCGGTGATGTGGCGCGGCGAACGAGCGTGCAGTGCCTGGGTGGGTGCAAGCCTGGGTGGGGCGGGGTTGATGGGTAGAATGGGGCAGGCACAGTTACAAGCAAAATACAATGGAATCTGTGCTGGTGTTGACTCTGGCTCATAATAGACAGCGTATGATGTTGCGGTATTCATAAGACAAGTCTTCCTTCAAGAACCACAGATGACCACAGAGAGACACTGGTGTGTTTTTGTCGTGATCGTTTGGGATGCCAAGTTGCTAACGTTTCGTGCGTATTCACCCAAACATGATATAACGTATCCGACTCATCTGTGTTCATCTGTGGTCATCTGTGGTTGATGTGGTTACGGGTACTTCGTCAACCGATCTCCAATAACCTCATTGATATACGCAATACTATCTTCCCATGCATCTGACCAGCGTTGTTCATCGGGTTTGTGGTAGGGCAGGTCGTCAGCGATAACATAGAGTTTTTCGCTCTCTGTTTCTTGCTTGAATCGCCGTAACTCTTCGGCTGGGATATGGCGCAGATGCTGTTTGATAATTCGTTCAAAGATTGTCTGATCGTGATGTACTTTTGCAAAGACGTAGGCACGCGCTAGGGCTATTGCCATCAGGCGCAGTGTTTCCACATAGTCCTTGTCACGATAGAGCAGAATCAGGCTGCGTTGCAAGGCAATCTTGCCACAGACAACCTGCCCATATTCCTGAATTTCGATGGTATGGATAATGGCTTCGGCTTCATCCAACAATGTTGCTGCTTGCTCACACTGTCCCATGATACGATAGATCACCACCTTGCTTTCGAGGTGGTCGGCACGTTGCATCGAAGGTTCATCAGGGAGGGTTGCTAGTGCCTTATCCAGCAAATCAAGCGCACGCTGTTCATAGCGAGTCGCTTCTCCAGTTTTGTTCTGAGCACGGTAGAGCACAGCCATGTCACGCACATAGCCTGACCAGTCATATAACACTTCTCTTTGCATATCGGGTTCGTTAGATAGCCATTCAGCAGCCTGTTCATAATAGAGTTCTATGCCTAGGTCTGGCTCGCCGCTTGCCGTCATTTTGGCCCGCTCAAGCTGACCGCGTGCCCGTGACACAAGTGCTCTGGCACGGTTTACGCCCGATTGTTTTGCCAGCAGTTCAGCCATTGCAATCGGTTCAGCCGCCCCTTTATAATCTTCGGCGCGAATATGTATTAATCCATTGGTGTTGTGAAACAATGCCTTTTGGTATTCGGATACCAGTGGTACAAACTGTTTGAGCACTTCATCCGACAATCGCAGAGCACGCTTGAAATTACCAGTTAGCGATAGTGTATATGCCATATTGTTTGTTACCTGTGCTAGGTTTTTGGCGACGTGGTCATTGAGTATTTGTTCGGCTGGTAGTCTAGATGGATGATCGGGCACCGGTTCATCTCGATAACGCCGAAACGCGTTGCGCCCGCGTTCAGAATCAGCTATTGCATCAGCATAGCGTTGTTGTTGATGACGTACATAGCCACGCCGCGTATATGCGTGCCCAAGAAAATAATCACAGCGCAAACGTAGGAAATCATCTTTGATAAGATCATCATGTTCAAGCAATGTGATAACACGCGTGAAAAGATTAGCTGCGCGTTCTGAGCCTATTGTTTTCTGCGAAGCATGGAGAGCAAGTGCCCATGAATTACTTAGCTCGACAAACAAGTACTGATCTAGGGGCAGGCATGCAGTGGTAATCTCCCGACCTTCTGGTGGCAATACACCGTGCTCGACAAACTGACAATAGAGTGTTTCGCCTAGAGCCGTAGCCTCGTTGTTTTGTCCCCGTGCATACAACAGTTGCACTTGGTCTACTTGCTCGTCGTGAATAATTTGTTCAAACGAGAGCGTCGATTGTTCAAGTTGGGTGCGGTAGGGGTGCTCTTCGACTCCATTGCGTTGCACACGGTAGTTGAGAATACCCCAAAAGGCTTCGGAGATGATGAGCGCCTGATTGACGCTGCGTTCGTTGAGCAACCAGTCCATATAGACAACGTAGAAGCGGTAGCCGCTGGCAATGTCAAAGGTCAAGGCATAGTAGAGGTGGTCAGACATTGCTTTGAGCAAGGCCGGGCTATGTACGAGGTGTTTGGTGTCTTGCACCTGGTGCTTGCTGATGGATGCCAGGTATTCGAGGGTTGGCTCGCGGTAGCCCAGGTCGCTTCCCATGCCACTCTGGTCAATCAGGGCATGAATTTCGTCGTGCAGCAAGAGCAGCTGGCCTTCGGTGCGGTCTACGGTTGGCTCGGTGCGTGCTTCTTTGACCAGCGCGACGCGGTAGAGCTTATCTATCACACGCTGGTCATACTCCAGCCCCATCATCTCAAACAGGGTGGTCAGGTTTTCGCGTCGTATGCCACGGCGGGCGTATGAGAGAAAGTGCAAACAATGCACGAGGGTGCTTTGTGCCAGATCGGTGTGCATCATCGGGTTGAGGATTGTGTTGATCAGTTCGTTTTCAAACCCTTCCCTGGCAGTTGCGGCACCTGTTAGTGGGAGTGGAAGTGGAGGGGAATAGTTAGCGGACCGCGTGTTGCTGCATAGCATGTCAGCAACAGCGGGTGCCCTACTGTTATGTCCATAATGCGCGGTATGTCTTGATCTTGTACTTCTATGTCGTGCCTTGCAAGATACTTCCTAACAACATCAGGATCAGTAAATGGAAGTATCTCTTGCACTGGCTCGGCAAGCAAATTGAGTTGTTGCAACCTTTCAACAAATGGGTTGATGTCTGTTTTTTGGTAGAGCAGTGGGCGACCACTGAAGAGTGCCAGCGTATGCTTCATATGTGGCACCACGTCAGCTATCCAGTCGAGCACCATGTCTGCACCGGTTGATGCGCTTGCCATGCTGATCAATGCTTCGGGTGGCGGTGGGGGACTATAGAGCGTTTCCACCGTATCGAAGCGCAGTATGAGCGGGCGACGTTCTGCCAACTGGTTCCAGGCTTTGATAAAGGTTTCGCGCAGTTTGGCTGGTGTGTATTCGCCCTGGCTGGCCCCACCCCGTTCGCGGGCACGGATGTAGCCTGCATACACACGGCGATACTCGGCAAAGAGTGTTTCTATCTCATCTTCTGGCAGACGATACCATTGATTATCTGTTTGCTTTAACCCTTCTATGAGCTTGAGTTCAATCGCGTCTGGTGTGCGGCTCTCGTAGTTGTAGAAGTCTACAATGCGTGCAATGAGGAGATTGGGTATGGCATCGCGCAGGATTTCTGGGCAACTCCGCAGGAGCCAGGTTTTGCCCATGCCACCATCGGCTTGAAAATAGAGCGCGTGGCTTGTTTCGTGGTCAGGGTATGCGATGTGTTGCGCCCAGTGCAGCAACGTTTGTTTTTGTGGCTCACGGCCTATGTAGGGAACTCTGGGGTACAAATCTGGATATGATGGCCTTGGCATATAAAGACTCCCTATCTTTTTTTCTTTGATACTGAAGGGTTACGACGGCTCTGATACCAAGAACAAAAAACATCGGTATCTACCGACACGTTACCTATATGATAGTATTATAACTGACAATACAAAAAAATCTAGAGGCGGGTCTTTTTGGGGCAAGCAGCACACGCCCCCGGCCCGCACGATCTGTCTTCCATAGAGTTAGTACCCTTGAGACAGATTTTGTGTGCGAGGGTCTGTGCAACGAAGCGACGGTACGATGATGCGACGAAGCGACGAAATATCATCCGTCGTTGCGCCATACGAAATACAGGTGAACGGTATACAATCTACGCGGCCTTTGTCCGGTCTCCTATCCGGCTCCTGACCGGTCTCCGTGTCCCCGTGTCTCCGTGGTGAATCGTGCTCAGTTTGTCTGGCAATCGAAACTCGAAACTCCGGCGTTCACACAAGATGACGAATAAGCCTGTGTAGCCTATACCGTCGGCTTGTTGGATCGTATGAAAAGAATCCCCGACTATTCAACGTTGTCACCGTGCTGTTAATGCGCCCTGGCGGTTGAATATGTGAGTTTTCTTTGCCTGCATTGATTCTGGTTCGCAACGACGAAAGATCAAATTCGTCTCCAAGATCAACAATAGCGTGTAAATATTCTTCAAAATGCGGCTGTATTTTGTCGGGCAGTTTTTCTTTCAGTTTTTCAAGCATATCGTGGGCGTAGTGGTGTTCTATTTCTTGTGGTGGGTTGGCTGGCAACTCGTGAACAATGTAATCTAGCCCCATTGGGTAGCCACCAGTAATACGATAGACCTCATCGGCTCTATCTGCTTTGCCAAATTGGTGTAAATAAGCTTGTGTTTCCTCAAGCGAAAAAGATTCGAGCGATGTCGGCGTACTCTGTTCACGTAGCTCCCAGAAGTGCCAGAAGACTGGCGATTGGCTTGTGGCGACGACGAGCGTGCGCTGCTGATCGAGCAATGGCTTGATGACATGCTCTTGCACCCACTTCCAATACGGCAGATCATCCAGGGCATCTAGGAGCAGGAGCAACGGCTTTCCTTCGTCTATACGTTGTTCAAAATCATCGCTTTCACACGAAATGATAGCGAGCGACTCAATAGATTGTTCGTCTCCTTGTGTGCTCTCTATCGTATCTGGTATGCGTGCAAGACAGGGGTGTTTGCGGAGTGTGTCCAGCACCTCGCTCCATGAGCGGACACATTCCTGTTGCATCGGTTGTTCTTGGCTATCGAAATTGAGCAGGATAACGGGGTATGCCTGGTCGTTGAAATAGGTAAATATCTGGCGTATAAGATAGGTTTTGCCGATGCCTACAAGTCCATGAACATTGACAATGAGTTTGGGCGATTCCGTCCGTTCTTCGATTGTACGTATACGCTCTTTCACCAGTTCCAACACGGTTTCCCTGTTGACCTGTCCTGCCGCGTGGTTTCCATTCACGCTCATAATCGTATCTCCTGCATAACCTTCAAACACCAAAAGGGCATCCCCGACAGGGTCTGCCTGTTCATTGTTCTCGGTCCGTCATAGCAGTGAGAACAGTGCCCGGCAGATACCACTGTTTTTTTCTCTCAACAGAGGTTTATTGGTTGGTACAGAAATAGTTCATTATTACGACCACACAGTGTACTATATACTATCGTTTCTGCAAGAGGGAATCAAACGGGATTCCTCCCCCCCATTTGTACCACACAAATCACAAAGCACAATTATTTCGCTGTATATTCGGCGGATATTTCGCTGATTTTTAGCGTGGTATCAGGTGCGGACGTTGCGTAGCACATAGCCTTCTCCTTGTAGCATTTCAATATATGTCGGTGATGAAGCTGGCTTATCTGGTTCAAGTTTCTTCCGCAATCGTTGCACAAGTTTATCGCAGCTTGCCCAGGGGTCTGCACGCCCCTGCATGTCATCACCATACAATATGTCCAGCAATTCGTTGTAGGGTACCATGCGTTCGCGGTGTTCCCACAGGTAGCGCAGGAGCTTGCGAAGGAGTTTGGGTAAGTTGGCATCCAGACGCTCTTCTCCTAGCCATACATCGCCGTGTGGGTCGAGGAAGAGCGGGGGGGAAGCATCTGGCTGGACGCTACATGAAAGATTCGTATCGGGCAATTGGCTGCTCTCGTGCTTGTGCTCCTGTTCGGCGAAGCTGCCAACAACAGGCACGCGGGCAAAAACATGTCCAATACACTGATGATTGTCTCTTCACCAATCTGCTTGTCGGCTGCGCCATGTCGTTCACAATGTTTCTCGACAATGTCGCGTGCCACATCAATCAGGCGACGAGGCGAGCAGCAGGCTGCCTGGACCATGCTGGCATCTACGTCAAAGGTTGCCTCGCATACATCTTGAAAGCTGTTGATGCGGCTGACCATTGAGCCTTCTTCGCGGCTAAATGTTTGCAGCCGCAATGCAAACAACCTCATCAATTCGTTCGCATCCCATGCAAACGAGCGGTGTGGGATGCGGTCTAATCGGCCGATGTTGTGTTCGTGCATGGGTTGTTCAAGCGTATCAGGGAGAAAGAATTTGAAGGCAAAGCCACATCCTTGCAGCAAACCCGGTGCGCTCACCAGCGGATCAAGCAGTTTGAGCATGATGTCGGGGTGTTCTCTGGTGTCGCTTGCTTCATCTAGTCCGTCAATGAGCACATACACGCTGGCAAAGCCGGCGCGTGCTGCCAGCACAGATAGCTCTTCGCGTAGCCATTCGCGCGGTGACAGTGTTGTGTTACGATATTCTTGCATCAGTGTGGCGATATCGTGCTCGTCGGCAGGGATGCTGAATGGGCGGCGGGGGGCATAGAGACGCAGCAACGCGTGCAATCGTGCCAGCGTTTCGGGGTCTGGTTGCGGCACATTGAGGTAGGTGCGTTGCTTTTCGAGTTGTTCTTTGAGTGCCTGCAATGTTTTGCGTCGCAGGAAGGGCAGGTAGGTGTTTTCGAGCGATACCTGATCTGTCCCCTGATGCAAGAGTGAGTGAACATCGTCGAAGATGACGGCCAGCGCACGGTGTTCGCGTTGCGGGTCGCTGGCAATACGGGCGACTTCGAGGCGATGGCTTGTTTTGCCGTAGCCGCGCGGCGCAAACACAATCAGGCTTTCGGGGTGCTGTGGTTCGCCGACGAGCCAATCGAACCAGGGCAGCCGCACAAAAAATGACGGCAGCCGGTCTACCTCTTGCTCGGCGTTGGTTGTGGCAAAGGGGTTGGCTTGAAATCCCTTTATGTGGAGATACTGGTTTATGATTGTTTGCATACTTGTCTCTCATACAAAGAACGAACCACGTTCAAGCACCTCATGCACCGTTGCCATTGGGATAAGGTCACGTTCGCTGGGATTATTTTCGTAGCAATGGGTCTCGACAATGTCGCGCCCAATCGCAATCAACCGGCGCGGCGATCCCTGGGCTGTTTCAATCAGCAGACTATCTACATCATCCTCGCCTTCACACAGAACATAGAATGAGTTGACAACCCCTTTTGATTCGGTTTCGCTGACACGGCTATAACTTGACAAACGAAGCCCCCACATGGTACGTAGGTCGTCATCTTTCCATTTCAAGTGATAGGTACGAAAGCGATCTAATCGTCCGATATTTTGCTGACGCATCAATGTTTCAAGCGTGTCTGGTACAAAGAACTTCAAGCCAACACCAGTGCCCTCAAATGTGCCAGGGGATTCGAGCAGTGGTCTGATAAGTTCGAGTGCCAGAGCAGGATTGTTACTTGTCTGGGGGAGTTCATCTATGCCGTCAATCAATACATATACACTGACAAAGCCACTTTGCTGAACGAGTAATGCGAGGATCTTGATGTAATCATGCATACTAAGGGTTGTTTGCTGATAGTAGTGCTCTTGATCGTAGGTTGACGCAGGCGGTAGCGTAAACATACAGCGTTCGGGTTCGGTATACAGATTTTTCAGCGCACAGAAACGCGCGACCATATCTCGGTCTGCTTCCAGAAGCTCTTTGCGTTTAATATCTCCCTTTAGCTCAAGTGTTAGTTCTTCAAGAATGCGTCTGACCATAAGGGGTATATATGCTGACAGGAGGAGCGGAGTGCCTTGCTGCTGCAATGTACCAGCCAGAGAACCAAATTCTATGAGGTGAACTGGTAGTACCGGGGCGGTTGTGTTTTTCTCTGGCAATCCGGGCGACTTCAAGGCGGCAGGCGGTTTTACCTTGTCCCACGTGCAGCACACAGAATAACACGTCTGGGGCTTTCTGGGGTTCTATCAAACGGTAGAAG
>JAAUSQ010000014.1 GCA_012033195.1 Chloroflexaceae bacterium | reverse complement strand
CCGTCGAAGTCGGCGTTAAAGGCGGCACAGACCAGCGGGTGCAACTGAATGGCGCTCCCCTCAATCAGCTTGGCCTCGAATGCCTGGATCGACAGACGGTGCAGCGATGGCGCACGGTTGAGCAGCACCAGGTAATCCTTAATCACTTCTTCGAGCACATCCCACACTTCGGGGCGCACCCGCTCAACAATCCGCTTGGCACTCTTGATATTGTGGGCAAAGCCCTTCTCGACCAGTCGCCGCATCACAAACGGCTTGAAGAGTTCCAGCGCCATCTTCTTGGGCAGGCCACACTGGTGCAGTTGCAGGTTCGGCCCCACCACAATCACCGAACGTCCGCTATAGTCAACCCGCTTGCCGAGCAGGTTCTGGCGGAAGCGGCCCTGCTTCCCCTTGAGCATATCGCTCAGGCTCTTCAGGCGGTGCTTGCCCTTGCCACTGACGGCCGTCCGCGTCGCCCGTTGTCGATCAGGGCATCGACGGCTTCCTGCAACATACGCTTCTCGTTACGCACGATGATTTCCGGCGCATTCAGCTCCATCAGGCGCTTGAGGCGGTTGTTGCGGTTGATCACACGCCGATACAGATCGTTCAGGTCGCTGGTGGCAAAGCGGCCACCGTCAAGCTGCACCATCGGGCGCAGGTCGGGCGGAATGACGGGCAGCACGGTCAGGATCATCCACTCCGGGCGGTTGCCGCTCTTGCGGAAGCTCTCCGCCACGCGCAGACGCTTGGTTGCCTTCTTGCGGCGCTGCCCCACCGAGCTTTGCACCTCTTCCTGCAACTGGTTCGAGAGCTTGTCGAGGTTGATGCGCGACACAACATCACGCACGGCCCCCGCGCCCATATCGGCTTTGAAGACACCGGGAGCCAGTTCGCGCAGGGTACGGTATTCGTTTTCGCTCAACACCTGCACCTGTACGTTGTAGTAGCCCTCTTCGTCGTCAGCCGGATCGGGTCGCGCAGCTTCTCAATCTGCTCTAGCTTCTCTTTTTCTTCCCGGATAACCGTATCAAGCTCAAGTTGCAGCCGCTCTTCAATGCGCTCGCGCTGCTGCGATACCTCGCGCTCGCGGGTCTCGCGGTCGGCATCGGTTAGCAGTTCAACATCACGCAGGGCGCGGTCGTAGTGTTCCTTCTGCGATTCAATCTCCTGCTCGGTCAGTTCTTCAAGCTGATCAAGCACTTCTTCGGTAATTGGCTGGCCTTCTTCGACCAGCAGCGTACCCCGGAAGAGGATCTCTTCATCGATGCGCGTGCCCTGCAACTCTTCGAGCCGGGTACGCAGTTCTTCCGACTCGCGGGTAATCGTATCGCGCTCCGTCGTGAAGTCGTCTTCAATCGACTTGAGGCGCGACACCTGCGAGCTTTCGACCTCGCCCATATTCTGCTGGAACTTGGCAGAGAGGCCCACGTGCTGCTCTTCGGCCTGCTTCTGGATACGCTCACGCTTCGCGGTATACTCGCGATGCACTTCGCTGCGCAGGCTCTCGCGCAATGCTTCGTTAACTTCGGTGACAATATAGGCCGCAAAATAAATCACACGCTCTAGGTTGCGTGGGCTAATATCCAGCAGCAACCCCAGTCGCGACGGGGTGCCTTTAACAAACCAGATATGACTGACCGGCGAGGCCAGCCCAATATGTCCCATACGGTCGCGACGCACCTTCGAGCGGGTGACTTCGACACCACACTTGTCACACACAACGCCCTTATAGCGCACGCGCTTGTATTTACCGCAATAACATTCCCAATCTTTTGTTGGCCCAAAAATACGCTCACAAAATAACCCATCTCGTTCGGGCTTCAGTGTACGGTAGTTGATAGTCTCGGGCTTGGTCACCTCGCCGTGCGACCACGCGAGAATATCATCGGGTGCCGCCAGACTGATCCGAATTGCGTTAAACTCGTTGATTTCGAGCATTGCTTTCTCCAGCTCCAGGCTTGAAGCATGCGGATGTGGGGCGCAGCAGTCGCGCCCCACATCCCATCAGATCAACACACTGGTACTTTAGAACTCACCGCGCTCCATACCGCTCAGGTTAATACCGTCGAGCGCTGCCAGATCACTATCCATATCATCCGTCAGTTCGACGGTCTTTTCATCTTCGGTTAGCACATCCACACTTAGGCCCAGCGATTGCAGTTCTTTGATGAGCACCTTGAAGCTTTCCGGTACACCGGCCTCCTGGATTGGCTCACCCTTTACAATCGCCTCGTAAGTCTTGACGCGCCCGACCACATCATCTGATTTCACGGTCAACATTTCCTGAAGTGTGTAGGCTGCGCCATACGCTTCCAGCGCCCACACTTCCATCTCACCAAAGCGTTGCCCACCAAACTGGGCCTTACCACCAAGCGGCTGCTGCGTGACAAGGCTGTAGGGACCCGTACTGCGTGCGTGGATCTTGTCTTCCACCAAGTGGGCCAGCTTGAGCATATAGGCATACCCCACCGTTACCGGGTGGTCAAATGCCATACCGGTACGCCCATCAAACAGGGTTACCTTGCCATCGCGCGGCAGCCCGGCGCTTTGCAGCAGGTCTTTGATCTGGTCTTCGTTGGCTCCGTCGAACACCGGCGTTGCTACCCGGTAGCCCATCCGCGCCGCCGCCCACCCCAGGTGGGTTTCCAGGATCTGCCCGATGTTCATACGGCTTGGTACACCAATCGGGTTGAGAATAATATCAACCGGGCGACCATCCGGCAGAAAGGGCATATCTTCAATGGGCAGCACACGGCTAACCACACCCTTATTGCCGTGGCGACCAGCCATCTTATCACCAGCGCTGATCTTACGCTTCTGGCACAGCAGCACCCGCACGGTCTCGTTCACCCCAACGGGCAGTTCGGCCCCGTCGCTGCGGCGGAAGACCTTTACATCGATGACCTTGCCGCGCACACCATTTGGCACGCGCAGGCTGCTATCTTTCACCTCGCGGGCCTTCTCACCAAAGATAGCCCGCAGCAGGCGCTCTTCGGCGGTCAGGTCGGTTTCACCCTTCGGTGTAATCTTCCCAACCAGAATATCGTTCGGCTGCACCTCGGCACCGATATAGATAATGCCCCGGTCGTCAAGGTTGCGCAGGCTATCCTGGCCCACGTTCGGAATATCGCGGGTGATCTCTTCGGGGCCAAGTTTGGTATCGCGAGCTTCCACTTCGTACTTCTCGATATGGATGCTGGTAAAGATATCCTCGCGTACCAGCCGCTCGCTCACCAGAATAGCATCCTCGAAGTTGCCACCCTCCCACGGCATATAGGCCACCAGAATATTCTGCCCCAGTGCCAGTTCGCCGTTGTCGGTGCTGCTACTATCAGCGATAACCTGACTAGCATATACATTCTCACCCGCCGATACATTCGGGCGTTGGTTGATACAGGTATCCTGATTGCTCCGCATAAACTTGCGGAGCCGATACTCGCGCCGATAGCCATCTTCTTCTTCCACCACAATGCGGTCTGCCGTTGCAACCCGCACCACACCCGATGCTCGCGCCACGACCACCTGACCGCTATCGCGTGCGGCAAGGTATTCCATGCCAGTCCCAACGACCGGGGCATCGGGGCGCAGCAGCGGCACCGCCTGACGCTGCATATTCGAACCCATCAGCGCACGGTTGGCGTCGTCGTGTTCCAGGAAGGGGATCAGCGCAGTGCTGACGCTGACTACCTGCTTGGGCGACACGTCCATATAATCAACGCGATAAATACTCTCTTTGATGAATTCTTCCGCAAAACGGCACGATACCGTGTTTGTCGTAAAGCGGTTGCGCTCGTCGAGCGGCGCGTTGGCCTGCACCACCACAAAGCGGTCTTCTTCGTCGGCGCTCAGGTATTCCACCTCACGCGAGACAACCGGCTGGATCTTGATCGCACGGAGCGGCATATCGGCAATGCGTTCTGACAGTTCGTGTGATACCACCGTACCCTCTTCGGCAATAATCTCCTCACCGGTCGGGTCGTTCGGGTCAACGATATCTTCGCGCAGGATCTGCCCTTCCAGCAATTCAACCGCGAGCCGCCGTGCCAGCACCGGGTCCACACGCTCGCCGCGCCGCGCAATCGGCTGACCTGTATGCAGGTTGTGCATATCACGCAGCACAATGCCGCGCTCATTCCAGGCAGGCACATTATCAATCGCCTGGAACACCTTTCGATACGGTGTTTCCAGGAAGCCCATCTCGTTGACACGGGCGTAGGTGCTCATTGTACCAATCAGCCCAATGTTCGGGCCTTCGGGCGTTTCCACCGGACAGATACGCCCGTAGTGGCTATGATGTACGTCACGCACTTCGAAGCCAGCACGGTCGCGGCTCAGGCCACCGGGACCGAGGGCCGATAGACGGCGCTTGTTGGTCAGCTCTGCCAGCGGGTTGGTCTGGTCCATAAACTGCGAAAGCTGGCTACCACCGAAGAATTCGCGCATCGCCGCCACCACCGGACGAATATTGATCAGGCCGTTGGGTGTAGCGCTCTCCGGGTCTTGCAAGCTCATCCGCTCTTTGATAACACGCTCCATCCGCAGCAGGCCAACGCGGAACTGCTGCTGGATCAATTCGCCAACCGTACGCACGCGCCGGTTGCCCAGGTGGTCGATATCGTCGGCCTTACCGATACCGTTATTTAGCAATACAAGCTGCTGAATAATACGGTACACATCGTCGGGCAGCAACACCCGCACCGACTGATCGGGAGCCTTGCGCTCGTCGTTGAACCCACCCCGGCGTATGTCGCGCTCCCAGAGGTTCTTGTTCAGCTTGTAGCGGCCCACCTTGGCTAGGTCGTAGCGGCGCGAGTTGAACAGCAACGACTCAATCAAGGAACGGGCATTTTCCAGGGTCGGCGGGTCGCCCGGACGCAGACGCTTGTACAGTTCAATCAAGGCCTCTTTTGCGTGGCGGGTCGGGTCTTTATCAAGCGTCACCCGTGCATACGGATGCTCAGGAACGGTATCAACCTTTTCGAGCAGGGCGATTACTTCTTCGTCCAGGCCCGTCTGGTCAAGTTGGTTATCGGGCACCCAATGGCCTTCACCGTTCTCGTCGGCCCGCCACGCCAGCACTGCCCGCAGCAGAATGGTGACTGGCAACTTGCGCTTGCGGTCAACCTTTACCGACATCACATCGCGCTTGTTGGTTTCAAACTCCAGCCATGCGCCCCGGTTAGGGATCAGCTTGGCAGAATGCAACGCCCGGCCGCTGGTCGGGTCTTTCTCGGCATTAAAATACACACCCGGCGAGCGAATAAGCTGCGACACCACCACACGCTCGGCACCGTTATAAATAAAGGTGCCGTTATCCGTCATAATCGGGAAGTCACCCAGAAAGAGTTCACTCTCTTTAATTTCGCCAGTCGAGAGAATACGCAACTGGACCGTCACCCGCAGGGGCGCGGCATATGTCAGGTCGCGGTCGCGACACTCAAACTCTGAATAGCGCGGCTCCCCGAAGGTATACTCAAGAAAGCGCAATTCCAGGTTCTTGCCCGTAAAGTCAGTAATGGGTGAAATCTCATCAAACAGTTCACGCAAGCCTTCGCGCTTGAACCATTCGAAGCTGCCAAGTTGCGTTTCGATCAGGCGCGGCACGGCGATGGTATCTTGAATACGGGCAAATGAACGGCGCTCGATACCTTTGCGATGCAGAATATCACGTCCATCATCGAACGGCGAAATAAGCGGCTGAAGAACAACTGTCTCAATTAGCGGGGGCATAGATACCTCGTTTGCTCTACCTTCACCTGTGGTGTGGTCAGGCTGCCTGACCAGGGATTGCAACGTTATGCTCCATACACACGGCAGACGTTGCGCGTGGCGCACAGGTGAAAGCCTGTCTTCCAAAATTCAGAAAGCGCAAAGCGCCAGTTCTGCAGACCCGGGCAGCTATGGTCTCTGAACAGGCGTAACCCTATTGAAGCCGATATCTCTCATGGAATGCGCGGGACACGCACAGGCGGGTTGTCGTTTGCTTCCTTGCGACACCGACAAGCATGGTGCTATAAGCACATCGCCATACCAATGACTTCAAATGATATCACGTCATCGGCGATGTGTCAAGAGGGAATAGAAGTTGTTAGAATCCTCTCATCTAGCACTATTATAAGGACAATGTCAAGTCCCCCGATGACTATTCTAGAGCGCATAACGGCCTCCACTTCAGGAGAAGCGGAGGCCGTTGTAGAGCATTCACAGCAGGCGGATGGGTTTTAGACCAGCGCCGCACTTGCCGACTCAGGCTCTTCCTGCTCAATCTGGCGCAGCGAGCGCAGCCGCAGCAGGTCGTTTTCGGTATCTACAATCACCTTATCGCCGCGTGTAAAGCGCCCATTCAGGAAGCCCTCCGCCAGCGGGTCTTCGATCAGGTTGGTGATGATACGGCGCAGCGGACGTGCACCGAAGGCCGGGTCGTAGCCACGGCGCGAGAGCAGGTCGAGCGCATCCGACTTGACTTCCAGTTCGATCTGGTGGTCGCGCAACTGTACCTGCACCCGGTCGATCATCAACTCGGAAATCGCACGAATTTCTTCCGTCGTCAACGGGTGGAAGATAATCGTCGCATCAATACGGTTGAGGAACTCAGGCCGGAACAGTTGCTTGAGCGAGTCCTCCACCTTGCGACGGGTATCATCTTCGTCAATCTCGGCAATTGCCCCACCAAACCCGATCCGGCTGGCGCGGCGAATGTGCTCGGTACCGATGTTGCTGGTCATAATGATGATAGCATTGCGGAAGTCCACCCGGCGGCCCTTACCATCGGTCAGGTTGCCATCTTCCAGCACCTGCAACAGCAGGTTGAACGCTTCGGGGTGGGCCTTCTCAATCTCATCGAACAGCACCACGCTATAGGGCTTGCGGCGTACCGCGTCGGTAAGCTGCCCACCCTCGCCATAGCCGACATAGCCGGGCGGCGAACCAACCAGACGGCTGGTTGTGTGGCGCTCCTGGAACTCCGACATATCGATCTTGATCAGCGAGTTCTCCGAGCCGAACATAAACTCGGCCAGCGCCTTGGCCAGTTCGGTCTTACCAACACCGGTTGGCCCCAGGAAGATGAAGCTCCCAATCGGGCGCTTCGGGTCTTTCAGACCAGCGCGGGCACGCCGTACGGCCTTCGAGATAGTGACGATAGCCTCTTCCTGACCAATCACGCGCTCGTGCAGGGCCGACTCCATATGCATCAGGCGAGCCGTCTCGTCGCCGCGCAAGCGCGTGACAGGAATACCCGTCCACATCCCGATCACCTCGGCAATGTCTTCCTCGGTCACATACGGACGCTCAAACGAGTGCTCGCTTGCACTGGTTCCCATCTCGCTCTCGATGGAGGCAATGCGCTGCTGCATGCGCTCCTCGCGGTCACGCAGGTCGTTCACCAGCATTTGCTGGTCTTCGTCTTGAGCCGCTTCGCGCTCCTTGCGCAGTGCTTCCAGCCCACGCAGGGCATCGCGCAGCTTGGGCGGGGTTGCCGAGCGATACATGCGTACCCGGCTTGCCGCCTCGTCAATCAGGTCTATCGCCTTATCGGGCAGGAAGCGGTCGGGCACATACCGCGCCGACAGAATCGCCGCAGACTTCAGCGCATCGTCGCTAATCTGCAACTGATGGAAATCTTCGTAACGGCTCTTGATGCCCCGCAAAATGCTAATAGTATCTTCAATGGATGGCTCATCCACCATCACTGGCTGGAAGCGGCGCTCCAGTGCGGCATCCCGCTCGATATATTTGCGATACTCATCAAGGTCGTTGCGCCAATCGTCTGCAACTCGCCCCGGCTCAGCGCCGGCTTGAGGATGTTGGCCGCATCGAGGGTACCCTCGGCCCCACCTGCCCCAATGATGGTATGAAACTCGTCAATGAACAGAATACAGCGGGTTTCTTTAATCTCATCAACCACCCGCTTCAGGCGCTCCTCAAACTGACCACGGTACTTGGTGCCCGCAACCAGTGCGCCCATATCGAGGGCAACAACACGCTTGCCCTTGATGCTATCGGGCACTTCGCCCTGTACAATGCGCTGCGCCAACCCTTCCACAATCGCCGTCTTGCCAACCCCCGGTTCGCCCACTAGGGCCGGGTTGTTCTTGGTGCGCCGCGAGAGAATCTGAATAACACGCTCAATCTCGTGCTTACGCCCGATCACCGGGTCGAGCCGACCCGCCTCTGCCATTTCGGTCAGGTCAGTGCCCAGCGCATCCAGATACGGTGTCTTGCTCTGGCGCTGCGCCTGGGTCGTCGCGGTGCGTTCGGGCGTAGCCGGTGCCGTGCCATGCCGCAACACCCGCATCACTTGATTGCGTACTTGCTCCAGCGAAACACCCATAATATCAAGAACACCAGTCGCCACACCCTCGCCATTCCGCACCAGACCAAGCAGCAGGTGCTCGGTGCCAATGTAGTGATGGTTCAGACGCTTGGCTTCCTCAATCGCATACTCAATCACTTTCTTCGCACGGGCGGTCAATTCCTGATCGGAAGGATAGGCAATTTCCCCAATGCCCACAATGAATTCAACGGCATTGCGAGCCTGTGTCAGCTTCACCCCCAGATCATCCAGCACCCGTGCCGCAATCCCTTCGCTCTCGCGGATCAGGCCGAGCAAAATATGCTCCGTCCCGACATACGGATGGTTGAAGGACCGGGCTTCTTCAGTTGCAAGCTGTAAGACTTGCTTGGCCCGTTTGGTAAATTTGTCATACAGTCGATCTGACATAATTCTCTCCGTTGATAGCAATACCGAATCCCATTATTCACTAGAGCCGGATTGTCGGTATATGCGTTCGGTTCACCCAGATATGGTCGCACTGGCACAACGCTGTTCCAGGCTCTTCCAGAGCAGGCACACCTTGCCTGTAATATCTGGCGGCTCTATTCGGTCACGTGCGTTTGTTCAGGGAGGCGAGTACAAGGTGCTGCCCGGTCTCTCCACACACGACGGTGTTAGAGCCGTACAGCCTCACTACTCGTGCACTGTTGCATCGTCATCATCGGGCGTTGTGTGCTGCTCTTCTTCGCCTTCTGACTCGGAACGCAGACGCAGGCTCAAGCCGATGCGCTTACGGGCCGGGTCAATCCGGATAATACGAGCCTGTACGACATCGCCCTCGGCAACGACTTCACGGGGATGTTGTATATGGCCCTCGCCCATTTCCGAAACATGGATCAGTCCTTCGATACCATCTTCGATACGGGCAAATGCCCCAAACGCCGCAAGCTGTGTCACAGTTCCTTCGACAATTTGATTCAGGTAGTAGCGTTCGCTCGCCGTAGCCCATGGCTCGGCCTGCGTGCGCTTGATCGATAGTGCAATACGGCGGCGGTCATAGTCAATACTTAAAATATAGACCTGTACCTTATCGCCTGCCGAGAGAATTTCGCTCGGATGCTTGACGCGCCCCCACGACAACTCAGACAGGTGTACCAACCCATCGGCCCCACCGATATCAACAAAAACCCCGAAATCGCAGACCGAACTGACAAGTCCTGGGTAAATCTGGCCTTCTCGAAGCTCGGAGAGTAGTTCGTCCTTGCGCTCTTCGCGGGCCTCTTGCACGGCCTGTCGTTCCGACAAAATCAGTCGGTTTCGATCACGGTTGATTTCAATAATTTTCAGGGTCAGGTCGCTTCCAATCAGGCGGGCCATTTCAGATTGTTTCTGTGTTTCGGGGCCTCGATTGATGGCCGTCACCTGCGAAGAAGGCACAAACCCGCGCACCCCTTCGAGGCTGACCAGCAAGCCACCTTTATTATAATTCGCCACTCGCGCCACAATCGGCTCACCCCGCTCGAAAGCCTGCTGCAAACGCCGCCAACTGCGCTCCTGCCGTGCCCGATCCACCGAGAGGATCGAATATCCTTCACGATGCTCGGCCTGGACGACAAAGACCAGCAACTCCGCTCCAATATGGAGCGAGTCCCGATCCTCCGATGACAGCGACTGCATCTCGCGGGCAGGCACAACCCCTTCGGCTTTCGCACCGATATCGACCAGAATAGCATCTTTATCAATCCGCACAATCGTACCATCGACGGTATCGCCATACTGAAAGTTGTGATACGCATGTGCAGGATCAGATAACAATTGCTCCATCAAGTGAAAATCATCTTCATTACTCGCACCATTCAGCATCGCTGCGGGTTCTTCAACCGCAGTAATGTCTGTATCGAATGTGGTTGTTTTAAAGATGTCTTCCTGGTCTGTCATTCGTTCGCTTTGGGTGTTCGTAGAGTGGGCCTAGCATAAAGGCACTGTTGCTACTCTATTATACGCAGTTCCATGGTAATCCGCAAGGGCAACCACTGCGAATGCCTTCCCAACCGGTCCCCGTATCCACGTATGTGTCTGGTTGATAGTATAGCCCGGGCCGGCCAGGAGCAGATCAGAAAGATGGGCAGGTTGCGCCTGCCCATATGGGCAGGCTGCTGGGTGTGCGTGCGCTACTCTTCGCGGAGGATATACCCCACGCCACGCACGGTGTGG
This sequence comes from Chloroflexaceae bacterium, assembly GCA_012033195.1. Taxonomy (GTDB): domain Bacteria; phylum Chloroflexota; class Chloroflexia; order Chloroflexales; family Chloroflexaceae; genus JAAUSQ01. The sequence goes on along the minus strand of JAAUSQ010000014.1, from coordinate 24,637 downwards.
AGCAGCCGCAACTCGTTGTGGGCTTCGAGCTTCTGGCGCAGATACCGCACATACACTTCGATGATATTACTCTCCCCGCCGAAGTCGTAACCCCACACCCGGTCGTAAATCACTTCGCGGGTCAGCACCTGCTGTGGGTTCCGCATAAACAGTTCGAGCAGTTCATATTCGCGGGCAGTCAATTCCACGCGGCGCTCACCAATCCGTACCTCGCGGGCAGCCGTATCCATCGTGAGGTTCGCATACTTCAGCGTACCCGGTTGCTGGGCACTCTGGCGGCGGCGCAATTGGACCCGAATACGGGCCAGCAGTTCGGCAAAAGCAAACGGCTTGACCAGATAATCATCGGCCCCACTTTCGAGCCCCGCCACCCGGTCGGGCACAGCATCACGCGCTGTCAGAATAATGATCGGCACATCCGAATCGGCCCGCAACCGGCGGGCAACCTCCAGGCCATCGATACCCGGTAGCATCAGGTCGAGCACAACCAGATCAGGCGGATTTTCGCGGGCCGCATCCAGGCCACGCTGCCCATCGCTGGCAATCTCCACCTCAAACCCCTCAAAGATCAGCCCGCGCCGTAGATAGCCTGCAATCTCGGCCTCATCTTCAATGACTAGAATTCGCTGTTGCATGCTGCCCCCTTCCATACCTGCATAGCGGGTGCTGGCTATAGCATAACAAAAAACCCGTAAAACTCAAAGTGGCACGATAACCAAACACACGCTGGCTCCCTTGCATAAAACGCAAAGGAGCCAGCATCTGGCAGCCGCATTATGCCGCAATAGAGGGTGAACGCGCAGGCGTGGCGACAGGTGGTACCGCTGATGCCGCAGGCAGGGGCACCGCAGCGTACCGGGCAGGCACGCTATCGAGGCGACGCCCAAGCACATGCAGCACATCTGTGAGGCGATGCACCAGCAGGTCAAGCTCTTCCATAGTCATCACCAGGGGTGGAGCCACCTGGATAACTGGCTCCATCCGGTCGTCGGCCCGACAGATCAAACCATGTTGCAACAACTGGTCGCTCAGCCATTCCATAAGCTGGACTTCCTGCGAGAGCGATTCGCGGGTCTCGCGGTCGCGCACCAGTTCAATCGCAATAAACATGCCTTTGCCGCGCACATCGCCCACATTGGGGTGATCAGCAAATACCTCGCGCAGCCGTTGCAGCAGCCACGCGCCAACCTGCCGCGACCGTTCGGGCAACTGTTCCCGTTCAAGGATACCCAGCGTTGCTAATGCAGCAGCACAGCTTCCGACGTGCCCGCCGAAGGTACTGCCGTGCATAAACTTGTTGTCATCGGTACCGAGGAAGGCATCCGCAATCTGCTTACTGGCAATGACCGCACCGAGCGCCGCATAGCCACTGGTGATACCTTTTGCCACTGTCACAATATCGGGCCGTAGCCCAAGCTCGCTCGAACCAAACCACCCGCCAACACGCCCGAACGCATTGATGACCTCGTCGGCAACCAGCACAATCCCGTAGTGGTCGCACAGTTCGCGCACCCGCTGAATATAGATCGGCGGTGTCACGAGTGCCCCGCCACTGTTCTGTACTGGCTCCATAATCACAACTGCCACAGTGGTTGGGTCTTCAAATTCGAGGATCTCTTCAAAATCGTCGGCGCAGCCACCCGTACACGCGCTACACTGTGCACAGTGACGGCAGCGGTAGGGGTAGGGTGGTGGGACGTGGCGTGCACCAGGCACCAGCGGGCCAAAGCCCTTGCGATATTCGGGCACGCCCGTTGCCGAGAGTGCGCCCATCGTGACACGTGGTACGAACCACGCCGCGCCACAACCTTGGTCCGTTCGGGGAAGCCTTGCTTGCGCTGATAGGCTTTTGCCATCTTCAAGGCTGCTTCAACCGCCTCGCTGCCACTGGTGACAAAGAAGCTGCGCGAAGCCGGGCCAGTCGGCGCAATCGCCGCTAGTTTCCCCGCCAGTTCAAGCAGGGGGAGGCTTGGGAAACCAAAGGGGCTAACAAACGCAATCGATTGGAGTTGCTGGGCGATAGCATCGATAATCTCGTGGCGACCGTAACCAACATTGACCGTAAATAGACCTGATAGGGCATCCAGATATTCACGGCCCTCGTGATCCCACAGGCGCGACCCCTCCCCGCGCACGAGGACAAGAGGCCGCGCATTGGTACTGACAAAATTCCCCATCTGGCAAAAATGGAGCCAGGCGTTATCAGCCAGCATCTGCTGCTGATTGGCAGTAAGTGGAGACATACATCCTCCTTGGATTGGTTCGAGTGCATCACCGGGTGTTTACGAGGTACAGGCTCAGAAGGCACATTGCTGTACCAACCCGGTTTCAGAGGGCCTCATAGTAGCCCGCCGTGTTCTGGTATCTTCCTGAGTGAGGGCACTCGAACAGACTTATACAAATAGCGCTGCGCTCAGTGGACTAGTTGCCGATTGGCCTGTACGCTTGCGAGCTGTTCTCCCACCAAGCCCGACGAGAACAGTTGCGCGCTCAGTTCCTCTTGCAGGCGAGTCTGTTGCGGTTACTCCTGTGTATAAGCCTTCAGGATATATCTCCCTGGCCCAGCGTGGGCCACCTGCCAACCGGCGTTGGCAGGTGTCGCAGCACTGCGACGAGAGCTACTTGTTCAAGGGCGAGTCGCTAGAAGGCATCACCAGCGACCGTCCTGGGAGCTTACCGTCTGTGTCTGACGGCAGGGCTATTGCACAGAGCGCTGCGAATTGTCCCAGGCCGACGCAGCATCTCCGGCTGTCCGTGTGACCATGCCCATGCCTAATCGCACGTCCGCACGCCAGCACCCACCAGCGGTAGTCGTCCACCTCGATGGGTGGGTGGTAACAAAGCCAGTGCGACCTATTGCAGTGGCACGCGACGACGGGGGACTAACCCGCCGCCTAGCTCAGTGCCTCTTCGTCTACCTCCTGGCCCCGAATAAAACGCATCACCCGAAATACTTCCGCGTATGCGTAGTCATATGCTTTCCCGGCTTCTGCATTGCGCTCACGCAGCCAATCGGCTGCTTCGGCGGTATTCTGCGATGTGTGGCAGAGCAATGCTTCCATCTTGCGGTCAATCACTTCCGAGATATCAATGGCCGTATTTGGGTTGAGCGTCAGGTTCAGATACAGCTCATTCACGTGGTGCGGCTCCAATCCTTCTGCCAGCAGTTCGGGAAAGACCGGGCGCGTTTCGGCACTCGGAAACACCGCATATAGTGTTGCTTCACCCGCTGCCCGATGATCAGGGTGGTTGATGTAACTATCACTTGCAAAGACCGTTGTCGGGTCCTGCGTTACCACCCGGTCGGGCTGCACCTCCCGAATAATACGGGTAATGTCGCGGCGTAGCTCCAGCGTCGGCTGCAATACCCCATCCTGATACCCCAGGAAGCGCACATCCCGCACGCCCACCACCGCCGCCGCCGCTCGTTGTTCCTGTTCGCGGGTCCGTACCAGTTCCCGCAGGTCGGTTGCCGGGTCGTTGCTGCCGGCTGCACCATTTGTAATAATACAGTAGGTTACTTCGGCACCTTCGCCCACCCAGCGGGCGACACTGCCTGCAACGCCAAAGTCGATATCGTCCGGATGCGCCACAACGACCAGCACCCGCTTTGGCACGACATATGCTATTTCATTCTGGTGTATCATAGCCATTAGTGTACACAGCTTTCTTGCTTCTGTCCAGAGGTTTTACTCATGTCAATCGAAACTGTCGTTGCCACATGTGTTGCCCAGATTGATGCCGCACACGGCTCGCGTGAGCAGGCGCTCACTGTGTCGCGTAGCCTGGTGCGTCAGTGCGCCAACACCATCCGCGCCGCGCACCGTGCCCAGTACACCGAAGCCCAGGCCTTGCTCAACGAGGCTGCTATGATCGTTGCCACCTTGCGCGCCGCCGTTGCCGACCAGCCATTGCTGCTGGGCGCGGGCTATACCCAGGATGCCCTGAAAGAATATGCCGAGGCGGCCCTGGTGTATGCATTCCTCACCAATGGCCAACTGCCCACCCCGGAGGCGCTCGGTGTCGAGCCTGCCGCCTACCTGAATGGGCTGTGTGAAGCCGCCAGCGAACTGCGCCGCGCCATCCTCGACCGATTGCGCCGCGATGAATTGGAGGCCAGTGAACATTTGCTCACGATCATGGACGATGTCTACAGTTTGCTGATCACCGTTGACTACCCCGACGCAGTTACAGGCGGGTTGCGCCGCGCCACCGACGCACTGCGGGCCGTATTAGAGCGCACCCGTGGCGACCTGACTACCGCACTTCGGCAGGATCGGTTGATGCACGCGCTGGCAAAGGTCGAGCAGCAACTTGACGATGACACCGCATCTTCCACTTGATGCTATAATGGCAGCGAGGCCATAGAACACCCGTAGCACTGGATCGTGCCAATGAGCGACTCACTTGCCAACATGGGCACCGCCGCGTTGCCTGCCGCTGTCCTGGCAGCCATCACCGACTGTGCCGCCGTGTGCCGCGATACGTTGCGCCGCCTCGCAGACGAGCACGACCGCTTGCGTGCCGCTCTCGACAAGCGCATTCGCCCCGCCCCCGATGGGCCAGAGCGCCGCCTATGCGCGGTCGATGGCTCGCATGCCTCGGTGCCAACTGCCGGAGCCACCTTTACCGCCATTGCCGCCGCCGCCGTGGAAGATGCCACCCTGACTGACCAGGAAGTGCTGGTGCAGATGTTGCCCCCCATCGAAGAGCTTGATAGCCTGATTGGTGGGCTGCGCTGCATCCTCGAACTGCGCCTGCTGGCCCGCCGCATCCGCACCACCACCAGCGGCCTGTTTGTGCTCGATGGCTCGTTCTACTCAGTGCTGCTCGAAATCAACCGCCTGCTGATACGCTTCGCCCAGGATCATCGCGGCAACAACCCGCCGCGCTGGTGGTCACGGTTTTATCCGCTGCTCGATGCGTTCTTCTCGGATGAAGACTGGCGACTGGTGTTGGAATGCCGCCGCGTGATTGCCCATTCCAAGCAGGCCACCGCCGCCGATGATGTCATCACACTGGCCCCGCACCTCAGCGGCACCATTACCGACCGTTCGCTGTGGAGCAACGTGCTGCACGCTGGCGAGTACAGCCTGCCCACCTCGCTCATCCGCGCCGACCGTCCCCACCTGCTGACGGGCTATCGCAGCGGCGCACTGCCCAGTTTCCAGGAGCATCGGCTAGCCATCGAACACGCCTATGGGCAGTTTTATGTCATCTACTATCGCCCCGATGCTATCGGCCCGGCCTACCGCATCGAGTTGCCCGCTGCCCTGATCGCCCGCGAACCACTCGGCGCAGTGCTGGCAACCTTTCGCAGTGCGCTGCGTATTAGCACCGTGCAGGAGCCACTCCCGCAATTCCTGGCTGATGCGATTTGTCGGCAGTTGCAGCACGCCCTGGCTGCGACCGCCGAAGGTGCCCGCACAACCTTGCAGAACGAATTTGATCTCGCGCTGGTGCAGCGATATCTCGGCCCGTATCGCACACCGCGCTGATACGTTGCAGTATCCGGTACATTTGTAATAAGGAGGTTTGTATGTCGATCATTGGAACCCCTTCGACGGACACGCTCGCGCAGCGCTTGCTGCCCCGTGAGCGCTGGCTTGCCAATGTTCACGTTCGGAACGCCGTGCTGGTCGTGGCAGGTGCGCTGTTTGTGGCGCTCACCGCCCAGATCCGTATTCCACTACCATTCACCCCGGTGCCTATCACCGGGCAGACGCTCGGTGTGCTACTAGTTGGTGGCTTGCTCGGTTCGCGCTTGGGCGGAGGCTCGCTGCTGTTTTATCTGCTGCTTGGTCTGATCGGCTTGCCCGTTTATACTGGTGGCAGCAGCGGCATTGAAATCTGGCAGGGTGCCACAGCGGGCTATCTGGCCTCGTTCCCCATCGCCGCCGCGCTGATGGGCTGGCTGGCCGAGCGGGGCTGGGATCGCAGTATCTGGAAGACTGCCCTGGGAATGGTACTCGGTAATGTTGTTATCTACACGCTTGGTGCAGGCTGGCTAGCATTTGGGCTGGGTATGGGCGTGGCAACAGCATTCACGGCGGGTGTACTGCCCTTCCTGATTGGTGACGCAATCAAGATCGTTCTGGCGGCGGTAGCGCTGCCGGGTGGTTGGCGACTGCTGAAGTAACCCACCTGTTCTTCTGTGACGAATGGAGCCGAGAGGGTATGCCTTCCGGCTCCATATCACATCTACGTTTGTTGTGCTTCGCAACGATACAAGCAAGAGGTGCCGCGACCGGATGCACATAGGCATGCGCTCGTTCATTCTGCCATTCGTTTGTTTAATGGTGATACTCTTTACCGCCGGATGTGGCCTGTCACAGCCACCTGCTCCCCAACCTACCAGTACTGCCCGCCCCGCTGGGCAATTGCGCTCGGCCTTCTTCGGATTAGACAATCAAATCCCTCCAATTCGACCGCTGCTCTGCCCCGACAGTGCCAATCAGGATGGCATGCCTGTTGTCCTCTCGCATCCCGCCGACCCCGACACACTTGATGCAGCAGATTTTCGCGTAACTGCTGCGGATGGGACGCTGGCAACCCCCGTCTGCGCCATCCTCTTCCCCGCAATTGATGCGGGTGAAAACCGTACTGTGCTCTTAATTGGTGAGTTTGGCACTGCCGAAGTAAATGAACCAGTGCGTGTTGAAGTGGTGGATGAGGTGCTGTCTATGCCCGACTTCGGGACAACACACAATTTCAGTGGTACATCGATTACGGTTATCCCCCTTGCGGCAGGGCCAACGCTTATTGATGCCGAAATCTTGCCCCAGTCGTACTGGATTCTGGATCGAGCAGGGCGGCAGTCGCAGGGTAGCGGGTGCCCCTCCCAGGGGACCCGTCAGGTTGTGCGTGTCAAATGGACAGGCGGCATTACCCGGCCAGGAGGCGACGAAATCGATGCTACCGAATGGCAACAGTATACCGTCACGATTGTCGCGGAAGATGGCACCACGCAGGAAATACGTCCTTTTGCCCTTGGCAACCTCAACGACGGCGATAATAATCACGACCTGTGTCTGGATACCGATCAGCCGGTTCGGGGCGTATCCTTCCCGGCAGGTCTGGTCACTGATCCAAATGAAGATTTAAATCCAGCGACATCGATCTTACTAGTGGATGACATCGAGCAATAGCGCAAGCGCTCTTCGCCCTGAATTATCAGGCGGCATTGCTGCGCGAAGCATAACCGCGCACATTGGTAAGCGCTGTTGCGGCCTTGTCGGTCTGCGGTAAGACACTGAACGTGCCATCGGTTTCGAGCACGACCGCCTTTACTACATCCATCGAAGCAATGTTCTGGTTACGAACTGCCGCCCGCACCTCACCTTCGGTCACACGCTCCCGCATCAGCGCCTCGTGCAGCATGCACCCCTGATAAAACAGCAAGGCAGGTTCGGCCTTCACCAGATCGCCCACCGCACGCGAGCGCACTGTGAGCCATGCAATGACATATTGCAGCCCGACCAGCAGCGCAAACGCCAGGATGCCTTCGGCAAGCGCTACGTCTTTCGAGAGCAAAATGGTTGCCAGCGTGGAGCCGAGCGCAACTGTTACCACCAGATCAAAGGCGTTCATTTTGGAAAGGGTGCGCTTGCCCGAAATACGCAGCAGCACAATCAGCGCAACGTATGCACACACCCCCACAACCAGGATGCGTCCTAGATCGGCCCATGTATTAAAAAACATCGCTCTTGCTCCCGCTCCTCTCCAATATAGTTATGAAATGCTGATCATACAGAGAAGCTAGCAAGCCCTGTGCCAGTCAGGAGTGAGCAAGGCTACCCACCCCGCCTAAAAGCCGACTTCAACCAGCGTGCGAGCTGTGCGATCCTGGAAGAAGCCCACACCGTCCTGAATAAGACCGACATAGAACGTCATGCGCGTCTCCCGCTGTAAGATGACGACATGCCCAACAACCTCGGCCTCCTCACCAGGCATCAGCCAGTCTTCTTCAAATGGCACTTTCCACTCGTCCGGTGGTCGGTCGGAGAGTGCCCAGCGAAACGGATAGCGCCGCGCCCCACCGCCCGAGTTAGCATCCCAATCCATCCCGATACGCCAGAAGCCGCCCGCCTGCGCGGTATACTGCCCCCCTTCGATGGACGAATACACATCGTCGGTAGTGTAGGTGTAGCCGCTTGGTGGGCCATAGGTGCGGATAGGCACCGGGCCAGTGTTCCGCACACGCATGGTCACCGTCAATGTATCACCAAGCATCAGGTGTTCGGGCGCAATACGGGCATACAAAATGGTTGCTTCAGGTTGCCCGGTGTTCTCCAGTTCAATCGTGCCCTGCCGCTGCACCAGATTACCATACAGGTCTTCGGCCCGTACCGTGTAGGTATACACCCCATCGGGCAGCAGGCCGCCATCGGGTCGCCTACCGTTCCAGACGTGGCGGCGCTCGGATGGCTCCACCTCTTCGCGGGTGACAAACGGCAACACCTGACCCTCTGGCGTGGTAATGGTTACATCGACAGTAGCCGTAAGGGGAATGCGGTAGGTAATCTCGGTAATGTCGTTAATCGCATCGGCGTTGGGCGAAATAGTTTCGGGAAAGACCATCAGGTTCTCGATATCGGGCAGCGGCACGTCGCCCGTCGCCAGATCAATCTGTACCCGCTCTTCGGCGCGGTTGCCGCTCATATCCTCGGCCTGCACCACCACGGTATAGGCACCATCGGGCAGCATGCGCTGCAAAATCACGTCATCATCGGTAGGCACGGTGCCATCAAAGCGCAAGGTGTAGGGGTCGCTATTCGGATGGCGCAGGGCATCATCGCGCAGGGGGTAGCGCTGCCCGTTGGTATCTTCCAGATACACGCTGACCAGCGCATCGCGCCCGATATAATAGCTGATGTTGACCAGTTCACCCGCTCCCGTCGGGCGCAACGTGGCAGGGTCGGCCTGCACATCGCTGAGCAACGGCTGCCCAATACCACCGCACGCCGCCAGCACAAGCACCGCCAGCAGCACGGCACCACCGATTGCCAGCCGCACTGTATATGTCAGCAGAGTTGTTGAAGTCATCAATCTTATCATCCTGGATACTACAGAGTGTTTCTTGCACACCCGCATATCCTACCAGGAGAGCGGCCCAGTCGCAACTATGAGCACGGGGCAATCGGGCAAGAGAATAGCCCGCCTGCGCGGGCTAGGAAACGAGAGCCGGGGAATGCCCTCCCACGGCAGTGGGGCGGTCTGGCTTCGCTAGCCTGTTTGTGTGTTCGTAAGTCGTACCCCCGATTCTGTTATAAACCATCATCTATCTCTCTGCAATGCAGAGGCCGCTCCTAGCCTGCCGGGTGTTACCCGGCCTCACCGTTGCGGCTGCGGCACGAATGAACGAGGTGGTCCAAACGCCTTGCGGCTCCCACCAGGTAGCCCATCCCACGTGCCTTGCTCCCCATCAGCCAGCGCAGTCGCCTGGCCGCTGCCATCGCTGACAACGCCGGTGCGCTCTTACCGCACCCTTTCACCCCTCACCTGTACGCAGTGCGCCATCGGCGGGTCTGCTCTCTGTTGCCGTCTTGCGTCACAGGCAGCTTACGCCACCCGTGCCCCCCCTTACGGTTTCGGGGGGTAGCCTGCCGCCGCAGCGGGCGGAGAGTCGGGAAGTTCCTCTGGTGGTTCGGCCACCAGCGATGGTTCACTCACGAACACACTTGCTATCAAGCTATTATAGCACCTCTCACTCACCAATGCTGAATGTATAGGTATCCAGCAACCCATCATCAAGATACACTTCAACCGTATATTCATCGCCCACCGGAAACGGCTGGTTTGGTGCCAGCGAGAAGCCAACAAAACGTACTGGTCGCCGCATCGGGCAGCGTGGTGTCTGCCAGATCAATCGATGTCTCGGTGATTAACTCATCCTGATAGTAGTACACTGCCGTCACAATGCCGCTTTGGAGCCGCCCCTCAAACTCCAGCGATAGATAGATCGGGCCTTCGGGCGGGAAGGTATCGGTCGGGTCAATCGGGGCCTGGTCTGCGTCCAGTTCCCGCGCAAAGGTGGCATTCAGCAGCACCGCCGTCCCGCCCGCTGTATCGTCGGTTGTCTCGGCGGGTGGCTCTGCGCCCGATGACTCGATGCTGAATGTGTAAGTGCCCAGTGGCTCATCATTAACAAAGGTTTCAACGGTATACTCATCGCCCGCCGGAAACGGCTGATCGGGTTCGAGGGTGAAACCGACAAACGTATTTTCGCCTACCGAAAAGATTACCCCGGAATTAACATCCGCAAAATCAACGGTAGCCTCGGTGATGTATTGATCCTGGTAATAATATTCCGCCTTTACCAGGCCGCTTTCGGGCCGCCCCTCAAACTCCAGCGACAGATAGATCGGGCCTTCGGGCGGGAACGTCTCGGTCGGGTCAATCGGGGCCTGGTTCTCGTCCAGTTCCCGCGCAAAGGTGGCGTTCAGCAGCACAATATAATATCCCCACTCCCCGCTGACTCTTCGGCGGGCGATTCTTCCTCCTCGGCGGGCGATTCTTCCTCCTCGGCAGGCGCTGCTTCCTCTTCGGCGGGAGCCTCCGGTGCTGGTTCGGCGGGCGCAGTGCCACCACATCCAGCTACCAGCATCATCAGGAGGGTGAGCAACACCAGACGCAACGTGCCAATCGACATTGCTATGTCCTTTCTGCAACTGTTATAGACCTATCACGACGACCGTCGAAACACAAACAGGAATGCAGAAAATTATAGCATAGTGCATCAAACACATTTGCAATGTTAACATCCTGACAAACACGGCCCGCCTGAGAGACAGGCCGCCCAACACATCCCACTGTTCACTGCGCAGAGACGGCAGGCGCACGTTGCACCGGGGCATCGGCGATGGGCAGGTGGATGAGGGCCGCAAACACACCAAGCGCAAACGCAATCATCCACACCACATCATACGATCCGGTTGTGTCGTACAGGCGACCACCAAGCCACGCGCCCAGAAATGCGCCGATCTGATGGCTGAAGAAAACAATGCCATACAGCGTAGCAAGGTAACGCGAGCCGAAGATCTGCGCGACCATGCCGCTGGTCAGGGGCACGGTTGCCAGCCACAAAAAGCCAATTGCCAATCCGAACACAATCGCCGATGCACCGGTGAGCGGCAGCAGCAGAAACAACCCGATCACAATGGCCCGTACAAAGTAGAGGAGGCCAAGCAAGTATTTTTGCGGTAGCGGTCGCCGAGCATCCCGAACAAGTACGAGCCAATGATATTGGCAAACCCGATCAGGCTGAAGGCGGTTGCACTCGCCAGCGGGTCAATCCCATTATCGTTGAGATACGCGGGCAGGTGGGCCGTGATAAAAGCCACGTGAAGCCACACACAAAAAAGCCCGCATTCAGCAGCCAGTACCCCGAATGGCGCTGTGCCCGTTGCAGGGTCTGGGTCAGGGTATAGTCTTCAATATCGGGCTGTGCGCCCAGGGCACGCCCGCGCCGTGTGCCACCTGGAAAGCCCAGCGCCAGCAGTGCCATCGATGCCGCCACGCCCGCCAGAATCAGAAACGAGGTTTGCCAGTCCATCCACGAAAGCAGCCATTGGGCAAGCGGCACAAATGCAAACATCCCGAACGACCCCGCCGCTGTTGTAATACCAAATGCGGTGCTACGCTTTTCGGGCGGCACCACCCGCGCCACCGCCCCAAGCACCACTACATAGGCAGTTGCCCCAATCGACGCGCCCACCAGTGCACCGAAGCTCAGGTACAGGGTTGGCACATTGTTGACAAACGCCATCGCCACCAGACCAACCCCATACAACAGCCCCCCAATCAGCGCCACCAGACGCGCCCCGAAGCGGTCGGCAAAGATGCCAATCAGTGGCAGGCCAAGCAGCAGGTTCTGGATTGCCAACGCGAGACCGAACGACTCGCGGCCTGTGCCAAGTTCGGTAATCATGGCCTGCTGAAAGATGCCAAACGACTGACGAATACCCATACTGATTGTAACCATGAACGCACCACAGACCACTACAATGGCAATGCTGCGGAACGAGCTTTGCGCTGTCATCAGGGGAAGATCCTTTCATCGTGTACGGTATACTGGTTGCACCATGTGGGAACAGAGCGTGTTCGATACATAGTAGGCATATGCTACATAATAGTGCAGAATGGTCTGCCCTGTCCAACCAGAAAAATCTATCTGCATCATCAATTTTTTCGATGCCTTTATCCTCACCGGGCACGCGCCTTGCAGCCAGTCGCGGCCATACAAGCATGTGCTATACTCAACCGGATACACGTAGCGAGAGGGTACACCCGGATGAACACACTCAATAAGCAAGAAAACGATCTGCTCGAAGGACTACTGGCAGGCCTGCTGATTGGCGGCGTGCTGGCGTGGCTCTTCGCTCCCCGCAGCGGGCCGAAACACGCCGCCTGATTACCCAGTTTGTGCAGGAACGCGTCTACCAGATCCGCACCACTGTGCAGACTGTACTGGGGCGGTAGCAACCCATCGGCGCGGTATCGCCTATCACTTGATAACGCTCCGAGAATGGTATACTAGAAGCCGTACGAAGAGACGCAATTGTAAAACAAACGGAGTACAAACGTGGATGCAAGTGTTAAACGCCGCCTTGTGCATGGGCTGCTTTCGTTGGTACTGGGGCTGCTCGTCGCCCGCCTGGTTGATTATCTAACCGACCGCATCGTAGGCGAGGATGAATCATCCCTGCTTTCAGGCTAAGGAATGATTGATAGTCTGACGGGGCAGCACGCCCGCCCAGTTGGTTGGTTGTGGCCCACCACCGATGTGCTACGCTTTCTGCTGGTCGCCATCGGTATTGGCTATCCAGTTGTGCGTGCCATCATACCCGGCCCGCTGCACATTGCGTTGCTAGTGCCGCTTGGTCTGCTGGTGCTGTGGGCTGGCTGGCGGCTTCTAGCACCTCGCGGCACGGTGCAATCGCCGCTTGGTCTGCCGTTGCTGCTTGGTGGTGCTACGCTGCTCATCAGTAGCCTGTTTGCCATTGCCGCCCCCGTGACCGTTGCGGGCACCCTCTTCGACTGGGTGCAACTTGCTGTACTGCTGTTCCTAACAATCGATCTGCTGGCTGCGGGCTGGCGACCGCAGCTTTTTCTGTGGGCCACGCTGCTTGCATCCAGCACCATGCTCCTGATGGGTATCGGCGTGTTAGCAGGCTGGTGGCTTGAATGGGCCATGCTCTGGCAACCCGGCGAAGCATGGCTCCCGGTTGGCTTCCGGGCCGTGGTTGCCGAAACGCACCCCAACCAGCTTGCCCTAATCATTAATATTGGTTTGCCGCTGGCAATTGCCGCGCTCTGGCGGGCGCAGCATCTCTGGCAGCGGGTGGTATGGGCGCTCTGGCTGCTGCTGGCGGTGGTGATGCTGGTCTACACCTCATCGCGGGGCGCGTGGCTGGCAACCTTCGCCATTGCAGGTAGTATGGTGCTGCTGCTGGCCTGGAGTGCCTTGAGCAAACGACGCTGGCGGCGACTCGGCACAACCATGCTGCTAGCAGGTGGCTATGCCGCCCTGTTCCTGGCGCTCGTGCTCATAAATCTGCGCGAAGTCGAGGCGCAGCGTGGCATACAGCCACGCACCGAGCAGACCACCGTCACCGCTGCTGAAACCGTAAGCCGCCTCTCCACCTCAACCGGACGCTCCACCTTCTGGCGCTGGGCTATCGAGTTTTTCCAGGAACGCCCATTGATCGGTGTGGGGCCAGAAGGTTTTGCCACACGTTACGCCACCGTCGAACCACACAGCCGCTTTTTCCAGGCACAGCATGCCCACAGCATCTACCTGACCCTGCTAAGCGAGTCGGGCATCTTCGGCGTGCTGGCGCTCGTGTCGCTCGGTGGTACAACACTCTGGCTCGCGTGGCGCGGCTGGCGCACGGCTGCGCCGCTGCTCGCGGTGGATGCAGCAGGCCACACCACTACCCCTGCCGATGGTCGGCTGCTACTGCTGGCAGGCGGGGCGTCTATCCTCGGCGTGTGTGTGCATGGCATGGTCGAAGTACCTACCCTCGACCTGCTGGGGATTGCGCTTTACACTGGCGCGGCGGCGCTAGCAGTTGGTGGCGCGTGGCACGCGGTGGCCCGTGCCGATACCGCCGCCACCCATCAGGCTACCCTCTGGCGACGGTTGCGGCGAATGCACCCGCTGCACATTGCTATTGTGCTGCTGGCGCTGCTGGCGTGGGGCAGTGCTATCAGTATTGGTATCCAGCGCAGTGCGTATGAAACCAGCAGCACCGCTGCCCGTGCCGCCGCCGAGCGTGGCGAGTTACAGCAGGCACTCGATCGGTATGAGCAAACGATACGACGCTACCCGTGGGGGCAGGCCGCCTACAGCGAACGCGCTACCACCCTGGCATGGCTGGCGCTGGATAACCCGGAGCTACTGCCGCCTGCACTCGCTGCGCAGGAAACCGCGCAACAGGCCGACCCCACCAACCGATCAACACCTGTTAATCGAGCGGCATTGCTGCTGGCAATGGGGCAAACCGAAGCGGCTGAAACGCTGTTACAGCAGTATATCGCAACAGATCGGCGCTGGGTAGCACCATATGTACTGCTGGCCCGCCTCGCGGAAACACGCGGCGATACCGAGCAGGCCGCAGCCTTCTGGCAGGAAGCCCTGCAACGTGAGCCTCCGCTCGCCGAGAGCGTGGCCTGCCAGCAAAGCACGCTCTGTCAGCAGCAACCGCTTCCCGCAGGCGAATACACCGACCTGCAACAGGCCCGCGCTCTGGTTGCCACCGCCGATGCTGCCACACTCGAAGCGATAGAGCAACTGGCGCATACCTGGGATAGTATCGATATCTGGGCGGTAGGGGTGCTGGCCGCGTGGCAGGCCGATCAGCCACAGTCCGCCGAGCGCTTTCTGGCGGCAGCCGTTGCTGAGTCGCAGATTGTGGGGAAAGAGCCAACCCAGCAGTTGGCGATTGTGTTGCTCCAGGATGCGATGCGCCGCAACGACACAGCAGCCTTGCCTGATCTGCTGGCAACCTGGATTGTACCGCCCGATATGACGGTTGTGCCCCAGATAGCGCACCTGCTAACGACCGACACCGAGCGAGAACTGGCCCGCACAACAGTTGCAGCCGCCGAGCTTATCAACGATCCTGCGCTGCTTACACAGGTTCGCAACTACCTGCAACGGGTGGATCCAGCGACTGCTCAGGAGTGAGTAGCGGGCAGGTGCGCCTGAAACGCTGCAAGCGTCTCGCATGTGAGCGCCGCGTCCAGCAACTGCTCAAGCTGCCCCACATCAAGCAGTTCAATCTGCGCCGTCACCTCATCCGGCACACTGCCAAAGCGCCGCGCCAGGATACGTAACAGTGCCCGTTGCTCGCCTTGCTGCCGCCCATCTGCTCGCCTTGCTGCCGCCCCCGTCGCAAGATTTCTTGATACCAGGGTGATTCTTCTAGTATGATCATATCCCACCTCATGATGCGTTGAATTGTTTCAAATTCTAGCACAAAGCTTGCAAAAAAAGCCAGCAACGCCTCGATATTCCGTAGCTGTTCATCGGCCCGCAGCATGTGGACTGCCTGCTGAATCATCTCTTGACTATCGCCCCCACGCATAATAGGCACAAACGGCAGCAGCGTTGAGAGCGATTGCTGCAAGGGCAACGCCGCATCAACCTCCCACAAATTGATTACGTGATAGTCACGGCGGCCTGCAAGCCCATAAAGCTGGCCTCGTAGCGGTTGGGCACCGGCACGGTTGTCGCGGATGAGGGCAGAATGTTGACCAGTACCGGATAGGCTGGCAGATTGTAGCGCTCTTCTGCAAGGGCCGCATATGCATGCATCCGTCGCGGCATGCGTTCGTCGTAACGCAATTGCAGCTCGTTTAATACAAGAAACTCGCCCTCTGTGGGGCTATAGGCACGCACCAGTACATCGCTCTCGCGGCTCACCCATTGAAAATCGGAACTAACCACCTCGCGGGCTTCCACATCGGGCCGTTGTGTGACCCAGCGCACCCATGCATCGGGCGCGAGGCTGATCAGCCGCTTGCTGCCAATATCGGCCTTGCCACCTGTCATGCCGTTTCCCGCCCTGCCGAAAGCCGCATCAAGAGGCCAATAATCAGAAAGTTGATAATGATAGACGAGCCACCATACGAGATGAACGGCAGCGTGATACCAGTCAGCGGGATGAGTTGCAGATTGCCGCCGATAATGACAAACGTCTGAATAGCTAGAATGGATGTCAGCCCCACCGCGAGCAATTGCTCGAAGCCCTGAAAGCGCCCCGGTATGTTTACCGCAATATGGAAGCCGCGAAAGATCAGCATCAGGTAGGCGATCAATACTGCCAGCGTACCCGCAAGCCCCAGTTCCTCACCAATCGCCGTATAGATAAAGTCGGTATGCACCGCCGATACAATCGCGGGAATACCCCGCCCCAGGCCCGCCCCGAAAATACCACCCGAAGCCAGCGCATAACTTGCCTGTACAATCTGGTAGCCGGTACCCTGCGCCGTCGCCCACGGGTCGAGCCAGATACCCACCCGCAGCCGTACAATGTTTGCCACACTGTCGAGGCCAAAGCGGTCGGCATGGTACATTGCGACGGCCCCAATGATAAACGCTACAATGCCTGCACCGACATACCACACCCGCCCGATGGCAACGTACAGCATCGCCAGGAAGACACCAAACAGCAAGAGCGCCGCACCCAGGTCGCGTTGAAAAATGATAATGCCCATTGCCAGCCCCCACATACCCACCAGCGGTATCAGGTAGGGCAGCGGTGGCAACGTCAACGGCCCGACACGATAGCCCGATGCAACAACGGCACGGTGGTTATCGAGGTAGGAGGCCAGGAAGATGACCAGAATGATCTTGAGCAGTTCGGACGGTTGAAAGAGGAAGAACCCAAAATCAAACCAGACCTTCACACCACTATTGTTCGGATCAACGCCAAAGATGAACGTTGCCGCCACAAGGCTCAGGCCAAGCGTCAGCCATGCATAGCGGTAGTGTTCGAGCCAGTCCATCAGCGAACTATTAACCAACCGGATGAAGATTTGATCCCACGGCACAAAGAGCATCAGCATCAGGATGATAAGACCAATTGTTACCCAGAGCGTCTGTTTTGTATCGACATTGTCAAAGTCGGCACCATACAGCGTAACTAGATCCGGCTCCAGACGGGCAATCATCATCAACCCTAGGCCCGTCAGCAGCGCCACCAGCGGTAGCAATATCTGGTCGGCCTGGATCTTCCGAATACTCATCCAGATAGAAATACCCAGAAACAGGAAAAACGGCAGCACCGAAGGCCACAGAAAACCAAGCACCCGCCCCACATCGGGCACGCTGGTCACCTGCTGGCGCTGGCTTTCGAAAATCACCTGCAAGTAGCCCGATGCAAACAAGATCATCGCGATGGCAAGCAGCCAGAACTCGGTGCGCCGAAACGAGCGCAGACGTTTTAAGAACTCCATGGTTCCTCACACGCTTCTAGTTGGTGGATTGATGGCAGCCGCTTAGCGCTGTTCTGCCCGTTCTACCGCTTCAAGCTGGTTGGCTGCCTGCGCTGCCACCAACCGGAAGCGCCGCGCCGACTCCATATCGGATACCGAATCTGCCGCCGCCATCAGAATACCGGCGGCGGTCTGGGTCTGGCGCAGGTTGACCTTATTACCGGCCAGATAGTCCTGGGCAATCGTCTGCTCCATATATTCGATAATCTGATCAATCGTCATCATCGGTGTCTCCTTTTCTGTTAATGCAGTATCTATGCTTCCTGACGCTACCTTCAATGTGCCAATCAATGCCACTACTCCGATCACAATCAGGAGCACTCCCCACAGCCCGATCACTGTTTGCAGTGGCGACGGCTCCAGCCCTGTCCAGGCACCATAGATGATGCCGATCCCGCCCACCAGCGAGAGGGCCGCAATAAGCCATGATGATGCTGAAGAAGAGCGTGGTGTCATATATCCTGTTGTGACACACAATGCATAAAGGTAAACATAAAATAGTATGGGTTCTCCGGTCGTTTTCATTGTATCATGTCCGTAGCGGCTTATTTTCGCAGCTAAAGAGTAATTATGGATATCCAGCAGCTTACCGATGAAATCAACAAGTTTGTTACCGCGAAAGGCTGGTATGCGCCCGACTCACCCTTTTCGCAGACACCGCGCAATATTGCAGTTTCGATTGCTGTTGAGGCTGCTGAAGTACTGGAGCATTTTCAATTTACCGATCAACCAGTTGATCAGACCGCATTAGCGGGTGAGCTTGCCGATGTTGCGAACTATTTGCTGCAACTGGCCTATCTGCTCGATATTGATCTGGAGCAAGCTATTTTGGAAAAGCTAAAAATCAATTATGGCAGAACATGGATATCGCCAGATGAACAGGAATAATGCCCTGCGTCATGTAACTAAGATGTAACTGTTATCAATATTATACAGAAAGAAAACTATATTATCTGGCGCAAATGCCGATTAAGCTGAAACTGGGGCTGAATCAGGGCCGATCAGCCATGATTGTGCGTACTCCCCTTCTTTTTCAGACCCTTTTTCAAGAACTTTAACCTGATGCGGGCACACATCTGGTTTTGGCTACAGATACATACCAGCGTACCTGAACAGATTTGTTCGGTGTTAGCGCTGATATGCATTTGCTGTTCGTTGCTGTTGTTCATTGCCGTTTCAAAACCTACGAAGCTGTAGAGAGGAAGTTGTTATGCTCCAGGATCAAGTTGCTGCCGAACTGACCGCCCAATGGGAAACTAACCCCCGCTGGCAGGGTATTACCCGCCCCTACGCCGCTGAAGATGTTCTCCGTCTGCGTGGCTCTGTGCAGATTGAATACACACTGGCCCGTCTCGGTGCCGAGCGGCTATGGGACTTGCTGCACACCGAGTCCTACGTCAACACCCTGGGTGCGATGTCGGGCAACCAGGCATTGCAGCAGGTACGCGCTGGCCTGAAGGCTATTTACCTCAGTGGCTGGCAGGTCGCCGCCGATGCCAACCTTGCCGGACAGATGTACCCCGACCAGAGCCTGTACCCCGCCAACAGCGTACCCGCCGTGGTGAAGCGCATTAACCAGGCCTTGCAACGCGCCGACCAGATCGACCACGCCGAGGGCAAGCGCGATATCCACTGGTTCGCCCCGATTGTAGCCGATGCCGAAGCCGGCTTCGGAGGCGTGCTGAATGTGTTTGAACTGGCCAAGGGATTGATCGAAGCCGGTGCTGCTGGTATCCACCTGGAAGATCAGCTTGCTTCTGAGAAGAAGTGTGGACACATGGGCGGTAAGGTGCTGCTGCCTACCCAGAACGCCATCCGCAACCTTGTTTCGGCCCGCCTCGCCGCCGACGTAATGGGTGTACCCACGATGGTTATTGCTCGCACCGATGCTAACGCTGCCACCCTGCTGACCAGTGACATCGACCCGTACGATGCCCCCTTCCTGACCGGTGAGCACTCGCAGGAGGGCTTCTACTATGTGCGGAATGGTCTGGATGCCGCCATCGCACGTGGCCTTGCTTACGCCCCCTACGCCGATATGGTCTGGTGCGAAACGGCTGCGCCCGACCTGGATGAGGCACGCCGCTTTGCCGAAGCCATCCACGCCCGCTTCCCTGGCAAGTTGCTGGCCTACAACTGCTCGCCGTCGTTCAACTGGAAGAAGAAACTGGACGACGACACGATTGCCCGCTTCCAGAACGAACTCGGTGAGATGGGCTACAAGTTCCAGTTTATCACGCTGGCTGGCTTCCACACGCTCAACTTCAGCATGTTCCAGCTTGCCAGAGACTACCGCGAGCGCCAGATGGCAGCTTACGCCGAACTGCAAGCCGCCGAGTTTGCCGCCGAAGCCGATGGCTACACAGCCACCCGCCACCAGCACGAAGTGGGTGCGGGCTACTTCGACGATGTAACCCAGGTCGTGTCGGGTGGTATGGCTTCGACCACTGCGCTGACTGGCTCAACCGAAGAAGCGCAGTTCCACTAGGCGCTTGTTGGTGACCATCGTTATGGAATGACGGATCGCGAGGGCATCGAGCACTTCTTTACTCGGTGCCCTCGTGCATTGTTGTGTGTCCGCCACTGTAGAGTTGTGTGATACTATGAGGCGACACACCACCATTGCATCATGCAAAGATAGACGCACTGTCAGGAACCCGCTTGTGAAATGAAAAGGACAGACCCGACGATGAGTACTGTAACACTTCCCACCGGTGTTGAGGTCAATGCACCCATCACGCCGGAGTATGGCGAAATTCTCTCAACCGAAGCACTGACCTTTGTTGCAACCCTTGTGCGTGCCTTTGGTGCCCGCCGCGCAGCATTGCTGGCCCTGCGGCAAGAACGCGATGCCCGCCTGCTAGCAGGGCAGTGGCCCGACTTCCTGCCCGAAACCGCCCACATTCGCGCTGACCCAGCGTGGAGTTGTGCCCCCATTCCCGCCGATTTGCAGGATCGCCGTACTGAAATTACCGGGCCAACCGACCGCAAAATGATTATCAACGCGCTCAATTCGGGCGCAAAAGTGTTTATGGCCGATCTGGAAGATGCCAGCACGCCCACCTGGGACAATGTTATTCAGGGCCAGATCAACCTGCGGGATGCCAACCGCCGCGCCATCGACTTTGTTAGCCCCGAAGGGAAAGAATACAAGCTGATTGACAAGCCCGCCGTGCTGATGCTGCGCCCGCGTGGGTGGCACCTGCTCGAAAAGCACGTGCTGGTGGATGGCAAACCTATCGCTGGCAGCATCTTCGACTTTGCGCTGTACTTCTTCCACAATGCCCGCACCCGGATGGACAACGGCAGCGGCCCCTACTTCTACCTGCCCAAGATCGAAAGCCACCTGGAAGCACGGCTCTGGAACGATATTTTTGTGATGGCCCAGAACGAGCTTGGCATCCCACAGGGCACCATCCGCGCCACCGTGCTGATCGAGACCATTCTGGCGGCCTTCGAGATGGACGAAATATTGTATGAACTGCGCGACCACTCGGCAGGCCTGAACTGCGGACGCTGGGACTATATCTTTAGCTGCATCAAGAAGTTCCGCACCGACCCTGACTTTGTACTGGCCGACCGCGCCCTGGTCACGATGACTACCCACTTTATGCGCTCGTACTCGCTGCTAGCAATCCAGACCTGCCACAAGCGCAACATTCACGCAGTCGGCGGTATGGCCGCCCAGATCCCGATCAAGAGCGACCCCGAAGCCAACGCAAAAGCGCTGGCAAAAGTCCTCGCCGACAAAGAGCGCGAGGCCAGCGACGGACACGACGGCACGTGGGTTGCCCACCCTGGCCTGGTGCCGGTGGCGCTGCAAGCCTTCGACAAGCACATGCCCAACCCCAACCAGATCGAGCGCAAGCGCGAAGATGTGAGCGTTGCCGCCGCCGACCTGCTGGCCTTTGGCCCCAGGGAGCCAATCACCGAGCAGGGCCTGCGTACCAATATCAACGTTGGCATTCAATACTTGGGCGCATGGCTGGCGGGCACCGGCTGTGTTCCGATCTTCAACCTGATGGAAGATGCCGCCACCGCCGAGATCTCGCGGGCGCAGGTCTGGCAGTGGATTCGCAGCCCGCACGGGAACCTCGACGATGGGCGCAAGGTGACGGTGGAACTGTTCCGCCAGATGGTACCGGAAGAACTGACCCGCATCAAGGAACTGCTTGGCCCAAGCTACAGCCTTGGCAAGTACGAAGAAGCCGCCGACCTGTTCGACACACTGACGACCAGCGACGACTTTGTAGACTTCCTGACGCTGCCCGCCTACGACGCAATCGACTAAAACGACTCGACATCCGCGCCCCTCTCACGATAACCAGAGCGGGGCGTGGTACACGCCAAACCCTGCCTATGCAACTCGACCCACGCATGCTTGTTGCTGCCTATACTCAGGGCGTCTTCCCGATGGCCCACGACGATGGTACGATCTACTGGTACGACCCCGACCCACGTGCCATCATTCCGCTTGATACCTTCCGGGTCAATCGGCGGCTCGCCCGCACCGTCCGTAATGCTGGCTTTGAAGTTCGGGTTGATACCGCATTCCGAGCCGTGATGGAAGCCTGCGCCGAACCCGCCCCCGACCGCGACGGCACCTGGATTTCGCAAGAACTGATTGAGGCGTACACCAACCTGCACCGGATGGGACTGGCCCACAGTGTCGAGACATGGCATGAGGGGCATCTGGTTGGTGGCCTGTATGGGGTAGCCATTCGTGGCCTGTTTGCCGGCGAGAGCATGTTCAGCCGCGCCACCGATGCCAGCAAGGTCGCCCTAGTGCATCTCGTGGAACGACTGCGGCAGGGTGGCTTTGTGCTGCTTGATACGCAGTTCATCACCGCACATCTGGCGCGTTTTGGAGCCATCGAGCTATCACGCGACGAGTACCGCCAACGGCTCGCGCACGCCCTCACCATCGCGGCGACCTTCGCACCCTAACCCTTTCTTGACAATACGCACGTATGTAGTAGGTTGCGGAGGGCTTCTAGCTGCGCTATAATTGCGCCCATGTAGTAAGCTATTATGATAGTGATCATAGTACCTGTAGTGTAGACGGGGCGCGCCATGGCACGTATATCGGTTACCATTAGCAATGTAGAGCAGACCTTTCCCCTGACCGAGAAAGGCATCACCATCGGGCGACAACTCGATAACGATATCGTGCTCAATCACGCCATCGTATCGCGGCACCATGCACGCATTGAGCAACGCGGGCGTGAATCGTGGGTGCGCGACCTGGATAGCCGCAACGGTATTTTTGTTAATCGGCTGCGCGTGCGCGAAGAACATCTGCGCGATGGCGACGTTGTAACGATTGGCCCGTTCGAACTGCGCTTCGATGAACGCGCCGCCCAGAATGTGGTGTTTGATGATAGCCGCTACTTTCCGCTGGCAGCCGAGGCGCAACCCGTCCAAGCGGCTGAACAGGCGATTGAGTCAACTATCAGCCTAAAAGAGATTTTTCAACTCAGTCTGCGGCTCAATCAAATAGTCGATTTTCACGAACTGCTCGACACCGTGGTTGAGGAAGCCCTGCGGATGGTGCCCGCCCAGCGTGGTCTGCTGCTGCTCCGCAAAGATGCAGAACTGGTCCCAATGGTCATCAACCCGCCGGGGCAGGGCGATGTCGCCATTAGCAGCACCATTGTGCGGAAGGCATTGGAAGCAGGCGAAGCGGTACTGACCCGCGATGCGCGCCTCGACTTTGCTGGCTCCGAGAGCATCATCAGTGCCAACATCCGCTCGGCAATCTGTGTGCCGCTGATGATCCAGAACCGTGCTATCGGCATCATGATGATCGACTCGCCGGGAAGCGACCAGTTTAAAGACCGCGACCGCGACCTGATGGCCACCCTCGCAAGTCAGGCGGCGGTTGCCATCGAACGTGCCCGCCTGACCGAAGAAGTACGTCGTCAGTCGCAGGTGCGCCAGAACCTGGAACGCTTTTTATCGCCCAATGTGGCGCAAGCGCTGGCCCGCTATGTCTTGCAGCACGGCAAGCTGTGGGCCGCCGAAGAGCAGATGGTCAGCATTCTGTTTGCCGATATCAAAGGCTTCACGGCCCTTTCCGAACAGCTTGCCCCGCACGAGGTACAGGACTTACTCAACGAATACTTGCACGAGATGACCGAGGTCATCTTTACGTATAATGGAACCGTCGATAAATATATCGGCGACGGAATTATGGCAATCTTCGGTGCACCCCGCCTGCCCGATGAGCCAATCAGTGATACCCATGCGGTCAATGCCGTACAAGCCGGACTTGGCATGCAGACGGCTCAGCAACGGCTGCTCCAGAAGCTTGATATGCACAAACACTTTAATATTCGAATTGGCATCAATACCGGAATTGCCTATACGGGCTTCTTTGGCACACGGCACCGCCTGGAATATACCGCGATTGGCGACACCGTCAATATCGCCTCACGCCTGGAGTCGGCAGCCGAACCGGGCACGGTCTTCATCGGCGAAACAACGCGCCAGATGATCGGCGAAGCCTTTATCGTGCAGGAGATCGGGTCGTTGCAACTGAAAGGCAAAGAGCAGCGGGTGCGTACCTTCAAAGTGATAGGACATCGTCAGACATGATTGCAATTGTCGGTATCCGTTTTAAGGATAGCGGAAAGACCTATTTTTTTGATCCTGCGGGCAACACCGATTTGCAGCAGGGCGAAATGGTGATTGTAGACACAGCGCGCGGCCCGGAGATGGCAAAAGTCGCCCACGGCATGCGTACTATTACCCCCGAAGAAGTGGTCGGCGAACTCCGCAGCGTTATTCGACGGGCCGAGCCTGCCGACTTCGAGCGCATGGCAAAGTTCCAGTCGCGCCACGACGAAGTGCTGAAGCGTTGCGCCGAGAAGGTGAAGGCGCATCAACTACCGATGAATCTGGTCAAGGCCGAATATAGCTTTGATGGGTCGCGGCTGACGTTTTACTTCACCGCCGAGCAGCGCGTTGATTTTCGGGCGCTGGTGCGCGACCTGGCACGCACCTTTCGCAGCCGTATTGAGCTACGCCAGATCGGGCCACGCGACGAAGCGAAATTGCTGGGCGGCATTGGCCCATGCGGTCGGTTGCTGTGCTGCGCTACCTTCCTACCCGATTATGCGCGGGTCAGCATCAA
>JAAUSQ010000221.1 GCA_012033195.1 Chloroflexaceae bacterium | reverse complement strand
CGGTTTCCCCTTTGGTCTCGACCCGTACCAGCTTCCACGTACCCGTCTGGCAGATTTTGCAGTCAGGGCACATGATATGGGCGTGCGTTATATCGGCTCGTGCTGCGGCTCGGTGGCGGCGCACGTGCGCGAAATGGCGCGGGCACTGGGCAAGCTTCCCCCCGATGACACAATGGAAGTCTGGAAGCAAGATGGCGGTCGGCCCAAATCGGCCTACGAGTACCACCGCAAGCGCCGTATGGAGCAGGAGACAATCTGATGCAACATGAATACCAGTATGTTGTCCTGGGGCTTGGTGGGATTGGCAGCGGTGCGGTCTACTGGCTGTCGCGCCAGTTTGGGAGCGATGTGCTCGGCCTGGAACAGTTTGCGCTCGGTCACGAGAACGGCGGCTCGCAGGATCACTCGCGCATCATTCGGGTATCGTATGGGCACCGCCACTATATCGAGTTTGCCAAGCGCTCGTTTGCAACGTGGGCCGAAGTAGAGCAGGATTGCGGCGAGCAGCTTGTTATCCTGAGCGGCGGCCTCGATCTGTTTCCTGTCGAAACCGATATCAACATTGAGAACTACAAAGCTAGTCTGACGGCCTGCGATGTCCCCTTCGAGTTGCTGAATGCCGCCGAGGTGATGGAACGCTTTCCACAGTTTACCCTGACTGACGATGTGGTCGGCATTTATCAGGCACAGGCGGGCATTGCCACTGCCGCACGCGCCAACGCCGCCCATATCCGCATGGCACGCTCGTATGGCGCAACTATCCGCGACAATGCGCCTGTCAGCGCTATTCGCCCGATTGGGGACGAGTTCGAGATCGAGGCGGGCGGCGAGGTCTACCGCTGCGAGAAGCTGATTATAACAGCCGGGGCATGGACAAACAATGCACTGGCGCACTTTGGTATGAAGCTCCCGCTGACTGTCACCAAAGAGCAGGTATCGTACTTCACCGGCGATAATCCGGCAGACTTTGCACCCGGTCGCTTCCCAATCTGGATCTGGCAGGCATTGCCGCGTATGTATGGCCTGCCCGCCTTCGGCGTGGACGGTATGGGGATGAAGATCGGAGCCGATGCGATTGGCAAGCCGGTTACCCCCGAAACGCGCACCTTTGAGGTAGATGCAGAAGCCTATCAGCAAACTATCGATTGGATGGCGAAGTACACCCCTTCGGCGTTGGGCGACTTGCTCTACACCAAAACGTGCCTTTATACATTGACACCCGACCGCGAATTCATCATTGACACACTGCCCGACTACCCCAACTGTGCAGTCGGTGTGGGTGCTGGTCACGCCTTCAAGTTTGCGTCGGTGTTCGGGCGCGTGCTCGGCGAACTGGTCACAACGGGCGAAACATCTACCGCTATTTCACACTTCACTATCGACCGCCCGATTCTGCTGGAAGAAAACCCCATGCTGGATGTTACCGGAGCGTAAACGGCCCTTGCCCTCTGCCCCTCTCTCAGCACCGGGAGAGGGTTTTTTCAGGTATGGACTTTTTTGCCAGGCCGCTTTGGGAAGCAGTGGAGTGCAAGCCATGCCACACTCGGTTTGCTATGCAGCGTGAAGGCCGAGCCACCCACGGCTCCTCCACTGGTGGTACGACCGTTGTGGGTGCTCCCGTTGTATCATTTGGCGCTGCCTGTGGTATTATAAACACAGTCAATCCTCCATCGCTTCCAGCACACCGTCTGGAGCAGGGGCGCAGCACGCATATCAACCAGCATCAAGGTGTATATATCAACCTCCTCAGGGTATACTGTTTTGGAAACCTTCGTTCGATGTTGACCGAAGAAATCGGTGAGCACTTCGGAAAGGAGATGCCGCTCTGAGTGGCATCCTCTTGCTCTCAAACCAGGTTTGATATCAGTGGGAGACGATACGTGATGCAGCAGGGAGACGTGCCAGATTTCGGGAATCGCTACACAGCTATCCACACATTGGGAACAGGCGGTATGGGTGCGGTCTTCCGTGCCCTGGATCGTCTTACCGGGGCATACGTTGCCATCAAAAGCCTGACGGTGCATCCGGATATCCTCGATATCATTTCCACTTCGGGAACTGATTTGCGGGTTGCGCTGACCCAGGAGTTTCAGATTCTCGCCACACTCCGCCATCCCCACATTGTCAGCGTGCTCGATTACGGGTTTGATACCGAGGGGCGACCCTTCTTTACCATGGAGTTGCTCGACGATGCGCACCCACTGAGTGCGTACGTCCACAATTGCCATGCCGACCAAATTTTCTCGATATTCTGGCAAGCGCTGCAAGCGCTGCGCTACCTGCATCGCCGTGGCATCCTCCACCGCGATCTCAAACCCGATAATATCATGGTGCTGCCAGATGCAACCATCAAGGTGCTCGATTTTGGTCTGGCCGTGCTGCGTGACAAATATGAGACTGCCGAGCAGATCGGGACGCTCCCCTATATGCCGCCAGAGGTCATCAATGATGAACGCTACAGCGAGGCGAGTGACCTCTACGGTCTGGCGCTGATTCTGTATGAGATTGCCAATGGCGCGTACCCGTTCGCAACTGCCGATGTGTCTGAACTGATCCAGTCAATCCTGCACCAGGATATCGCTGTCTCTGGCCTGCCTGTCTCCGCAGCGCTGCAATCAATCCTGGCGCGGCTGCTCTCCAAAGACCCGACGGCCCGCTATCAGAGTGTCGAGGCTGTGATGCAGGAATATGCACGGCTGGCTGAGCATCCGTTGCCAGCCGAAACAGCCAATCTGCGCGATAGCTACCTCCAGGCAGCGCAATTTGTCGGGCGACACGCGGAGCTTGCCGCACTCACAACCGCACTCGATAGGGCTGTAGGAGGGACAGGGGCCGCCTGGCTGGTGGGCGGCGAGGCAGGGGTCGGCAAAACCCGCCTGCTGGATGAGTTGCGTGTCCGGGCGCTGGTGCGTGGGGCATATGTCCTGCGTGCCCAGGCTGCTACCGAGAGCACTGCCAGCTACCGCTTCTGGCGCGAACCATTGCGGCTGTTGCTGCTTAACACACCCGTGAGCGATTTGGAAGCGGCAGTGCTTGGCACGATCATTCCCGACCTAGAGCAGTTGATTGGTCGCAGCGTCGCCGCCCCGCCGACGATTGCCCCCAGAGCTGCCAAAGATCGCTTGATTAACACCATCATCGAGCTATTTCGCCGCCAGCAACGGCCTCTGGTGCTGCTGCTCGAAGACCTGCAATGGCTTGGCAATGGCATTGCTGTCCTCGACAAACTCAGCCGCCTCGCGCCACACCAACCCCTCCTGATAGTGGGCAACTTTCGCTCTGACGAGCGTCCGCAGCTACCGCAAGAACTACCCGCTATGGGGTTTTTGCGGCTAGAACGCCTGGACGCTGCCGCAATGAAAGCCCTGGCGGTTTCGATGCTGGGGCAGGAGAGCGGTCAGCGTGCCGACTTGATGGCCTATTTGCAGCAACAGACCGAAGGGAACGTCTACTTTATGGTTGAGACGGTGCGAGCACTGGCGGAAGAAGCGGGCCAGTTACAGGCGGTCGGTGTCATCGGCCTGCCCGACAACCTGCTCGCTAGCGGTGTACGCGATGTGGTGCAGCGCCGATTAAGCCGGATCGCGCCCGCAGACTTACCCTTGATGCGCTGGGCCGCGCTAGCTGGTCGAGTGCTCGACCTGCACCTGCTCGCCGCCTTAACATCGCCATCAGAAGTTGCAGCGTGGCTGGACCGCTGTGCTGTGATCTTTGAGGCCCAGGAAAACAACTGGCGCTTTGCCCACGATAAACTCCGCGAAGGGGTGATGGCGACCATTGCCCCGCCTGAGCAACCCCCACTGCACCGGGCGATTGCCCAAGCACTGGAACAACTCTATGGAGACGACCCGGATCACTGCCTTCGGCAAGCCTACCACTGGAAACAGGCGCACGATGCCGAACGGGAAATGCACTACAGCGCCCTGGCTGGTGCGCTGTTGCTGGGGCAGGGTGCATACCGTCAGGCAATGGAGTTGCTTGAGCGTGCCCATACGCTCGCACAAACGATCGAGCGGCCTGCCGCATGGCGGGCTACCCTGGCCTGCAATCTGGCCGATGCAACGGTAGCGGTGGGCAATCCTGGTCGCAGCTTCGGGTATCTGCACGAGGCGCTCAAGTATCTGAATGGCCCAACCCCGCAGAACCCCCACTCCAACGCTCGCAGCTTTCCAGCCGCCATCCGCCGCCAGATAGTTGCAACCCAGATCACGCTGGCCTACAACTACTTCGAGATGTCAACCGATGTTGCCAATGGCATTGCCTTTGCTCGGCTGGCCACCGAACTGCAAGAACCAGATGGTGACACGCTGGAACTCGCCGATTGTTATGCTCATCTTGCGGTTGCGCTGCGCGTGGCCGATGAGTTGCCACAGGCGGAAGCGGCGGCCCGACGCGCTAGCGAAATCCTCGCCGCATTTGAACACCAGGAGCATGCTGATCTGGCAACCCTGGCACGTGCATACTCCAACCTGGCCTTTTATTGGACCTTCGCCGCCTATTGGACCGAAAGCCTGCGCGACGGCGAACGCGCCATGCACCTGTATCAGCGAACGGGCGACCTCCTCCGTTCGCGGGTGACGTTGATGAACCTCGCAGCTACCTATGAATGGCAGGGCGATTTTCAGCGTGGCATGGAGATGCGGCAGCGTGAGTATGAGACAGCGCTCCAGGCCGACGATCCCTATGGACAAATGCGAGCGCTGGCTGGTGTCGGGCAACTGCATGTGTATCTGGGCAACCTGGAAGAGGCATTGCGCTGTTTTCAGCGGCGGGCAGAACTGGCGCACATCGTCAATAACCCATCCAGTACCCGCTATACCTACCTTGGCATGAGCTACTGGCGGCTTGGGCGCTATGCCGATGCACGCGCCGCGCTCACCCGTGCGGTTGAAGAGATGCGCCCGATTGTCATCCCCACCGCACACGATATGAAATCGATCCACAATATTGCCGAAATGATGCTGGGGCTGTGGGAGCTTGAGCCGGATCATCCGCCCGTGCCGGAGGCTGATAGCGTGCTGGTGATGAATCTAGTAGAGCAGTACGGGCGGCGCTACCGTTCCGGGGAAGCACAGATGCTGGTGCTGCTTGGGCGCTACGCGGCGCGGCGCGGTGAGCAAGCCGAAGGAATGCGGCTCTGGCAGCACGCGCTCATGCTGGCAAACGAGCGTGGCAATCGCTATCCGGCAGGTCAGGCAGCGTTCGAGATTGGCCGACGCTTGCCCCCGGTGCCGAGCGCGACGATTACCTCACGCAGGCCCGGAATATATTCCAACAAATTGGTGCAGGCTGGGACCTGCACCAGATCAACTTATGCGTTGCCTACTAGCTCGATGACTTGATTCTCTCGACCAGCTTCTGCCGCGCCCGTGAAACCACCTGCACGGACTTCGGCTACCGCTTGCGCTTCGGGCATTGTCCAGCGCGGGCTGAAATGCACCATAATCAGCCGCTTGACACCAGCGGCGGCAGCCACCTCGCCCGCCTGCCGGGGTGTGGTATGACCATAGATCGGCTCAACGACGGTCGCCTCGTGGATCAAGACCTGTGCGCCGTGTGCCAGGTCGGTGACAGCCTCGCACGGGCTGGTATCGGCAGAATAGACCAGTGCCTCACCATCCGGGCCTTGGAAGCGGCTTGCCAGACAGGGGCGCGCATGCGCAGTAAGTGCAGTGTGCATCTTCCAGCCTGCCCCAAGCTCCAGTTCGTCCCCTGCTTCAATCGGTCGCCAGTCAACCGACACGGCACAGCCTTCTTGCTCGAAGGCTTCCAGAATATTCCGCGCTGTGGTCAGCGTAGATTCTATGCCATACACTGGCAGAGGCGGTTCTGTTCGTCCGCCCAGCGCCATGCTAAAGACGAGCGCAGGAAAACCATTGATATGATCGGTATGATTGTGGGTGAGCAAGACGCCCCGCAGAGTCTGCGGATCGATACCGGCACGCAGTAAGCGCTGGTAGGTGCTCCCACCGGCATCGATGAGCAGTGGCCCACCGGGGCCGTCCCAGACCATATGCGTATTTTCACGATCAACATCCGGCAGGCCAGTACCAACACCAAGCAGGATCATACGTGCCATTGCTGCCTCCTTAGAATTGCTGTTATCTGTTTACTCGCCTGTCAGTAGGTCGCGGAGTGCTCCGTGGATGCGGCCATTGGTCGCAAGCATGCCACCGGCCCCGTGTATGGCCCCTTCCGACCGCACAATCGAGAGGTGCCCGCCTGCCTCGCTCACCATGAGTTGCCCCGCCAGCGCGTCCCACGGCTTCAAGTAGAATTCCCAGTAGCCATCGAACCTGCCCGCCGCCACATACGCCAGGTCGAGTGCTGCCGAACCGGAGCGGCGGATGCCTTGCACGTGTGGCACGACGCGGGTGAACTCGGTGAGGTTGTTGTCAGTGCCGGGCGCACGCTGGTACGGGAAGCCCGTTACGATAAGGGACTGCTCCAACCGGTCGATGTGAGAAACCTGAAGCGGCCCATGACGATTGAACGCACCGCCTCCTCTCGTCGCCCAGAACAATTCATCGTTGGCAGGCGCATAGATGACACCGAGCAGCGGGCCGTCGTGGTCGCACAGCGCCATCGATGTACAGAAGAAGGGCACACGGTGCCAGTAGTTGGTCGTGCCGTCGAGTGGGTCGATGTACCACGTCAGGTCGCTGGCCTCCGACTCTGCAAGGGCTTCCTCTGCGACAATGCCGTGCTCAGGAAACTGGGACCGAATTCGCTGTACCAGCAATTGCTGAACTGCTTCGTCTACCTCCGTCACCAGATCAAACGTGGATGATTTGCGAGTAACCCGGTGCGTGACTGCGAGTTGGTCGCGCAGCATCTGCCCGGCTTCCTGGATAAGCTGCTGGCAGAATGCCAGGTAGTCCTGCATTGGGGTAGGCTCCTCCTCTCCGTATAGTTCCGCCGGGGTCATCATACCATAGAATTCAGAGCGTGCTCAGCCGGAATTGCTATTTCTAGCCGACAATTATGCGGTTGACTTTTTGATGAAGTGCAGCAGTTGCAAACCTGCCAGCAGATCGGGTAGGATGAAGAGTAGGGCTATGCGGTTCCGGCCAGCGTTGTTATCACTGTTCATTGCTACACCTTATTGGATACTCCCTCTCATTTGGATAATTCATGCAATGGTAAAGATTATATATTTGCTCATAAAGTGGATGACCCCCGGTCTGTGATAGAACCGGGGGCTTTTGTATTGCGGCGCGGCGGACAGCGTAGTACGCCCGGACGGTTGCAGTGTCCCCCCGAAACAGGGGGACACTGTCTACACAGCAAACGGTTTGAGTTAACGAGCAGCATCAATCATCGTCATCATCATCATCATCGTCATCATCATCATCATCGTCATCATCATCATCGTCATCATCATCATCGTCATCATCATCGTCGTTGTCGCGAATAATGACAATGTCGGGATTATTGATGATGAAAAGGAGCAGTACATCTTCACCGAGCAGGCCAAGCTGCACCACATAAGCGGTGCCTTCCAGTTCGGGGTGATATTCGAGACGTACCCGCTCGAAGTATTGTATTACCCGCCCATTTGCATCAATAAATGCCGCACCAATCGGATACCCAAACGAGGGCAGGCCGCCACGTGTTGTCCAGAAGGTACGGAAGCGGACATCAATCAGATGACCAGTCTCAAAAAAGTACCATACCCGTTCGTCCGGATCATCCGGAGGTGCAACCGGTGGCTCGGTATAGCCAAGCTCAACGCTGAGCAACCCCAGTAAGACAACAAACTCGGTGCCTTCGAGTGCGGGATGGTATTCAAATCGTGCCCGCTCAAAATACTGCACACTGATACCACCCGGTAATACAATCACGTCACTCAGCGGGAAGCCATAAATATCCAACCCACCGCCTGACTCCCAACGGGCGCGGAAGCGAATATCAATCCGGTCCAGCGAGAGCCGCCGCAGCACAATCGTATCAATGCGCGGTAAGAAGATGGTATCGGGCAGGACAATGTCAACAGGCAGCACAACTGCTTCTGGCTGATTGCTGTGGCGCACCCGCACCCGCAGTGTGAAGTTCCGCGCCTCAACGATCCGGACATCGACACGCAGGCGCAGCCGCAATTCAACCATTG
>JAAUSQ010000220.1 GCA_012033195.1 Chloroflexaceae bacterium | reverse complement strand
CCAACCCCTCTCCCATACGCGGGGAGAGGGGCTTTTTGTTCGTGGATGCCTCCCCTCACCAGCATCGAGGTGTTATCGTTCGACCAACCCCCACAACTCCGCCTCCCCAATCACCGGAACGCCGAGGCTCTGCGCCTTTGCGAGCTTGCTACCGGGGCTATCGCCTGCTACCACATAGCTGGTCTTTTTGGTTACCGAAGCCGTCACCTTGCCGCCGTGCGCCTGGATCAGCGCGGCGGCTTCTTCCCGCGAGAGCGTGGGCAGCGTGCCCGTCAGCACAAAGGTCTTGCCACTGAGCGGCCCATCCTGGACGGGGCGGGTGGGGGTGCCCGTCATATTTACCCCTGCTGCCCGCAACTTTTCAATAAGCTGGCGGTTCTCCTCGCGCCCGAAAAACTCGATGATACTGGCGGCGGCGATTGGCCCGATACCCGCTACACCTTCCAACTCCTCGCGTGAAGCGGCCATCAGTGCATCCAGGCTGCCGAAGTGCTGCGCCAGCAGTTGCGCTGCCACACTGCCCACATACCGAATGCCCAGCCCATACAGCAACCGCTCGACGGGGCGCTGCTTTGTGGCTTCAATGGCGGTGAGCAGGTTCTCGATGCGCTTCGGCCCGAACCCCTCGCGCCCGCTCAGGTCGGCGGCAGTCAGCGTGTACAGGTCGGCTACGTCCTTGATCAGCCCGGCTTCTACAAACAGGATCGCCTGGCGCTCACCCATCCCAACAATATCCATCGCCCCCCGACTAACAAAATGCTCTACCCGCCGCACCAGTTGCGCCGGACAGTTGCTCAGGTTGGAGCAGCGCCACGCCGCCTCGCCGTCGATGCGCTCAAGCGCTGTGGCACACTCCGGGCAGTGGGCCGGGAACTGGTAGGTTTGCTCGTCTCCAGTGCGACGGCTCACGACCGGGCCGACCACCTGCGGGATCACATCGCCGGCTCGCTTCACCGTCACATAATCACCAATCCGAATATCACGCTCGCTGATGTAGTCGGCATTGTGCAGGCTGGCATTCTGCACCGTCACGCCCCCCAGCACAATCGGCTCTAGTTCGGCGTTGGGCGTGAGTACTCCCGTGCGCCCGACATTTACCGTAATTGCCAGCAGGCGCGTGATGCCTTCACGCGGCGGGAACTTGAATGCAATCGCCCAGCGTGGGTCGCGTCCCACCACACCAAGCTCGTTCTGCTGCCGCACATCGTCCACCTTGATCACCAGTCCATCCACCTCGTAATCAAGCGACTCGCGGCGGCTCATCCATTCGCGGGCATACCCCACCACCGCGCTAAAGTCGGTGAAGCGGCGGGCATCGCGGTTGACCGGAAAACCAAACGCCTTGAGATATTCGAGCGTGTGCCACTGGCTATCGAGGGTGGTACCGTTTGCGTCCACCTCTGCGACGGCATACGCAAAAAAGCGCAACGGACGCGCCCCTGTGATAGTTGGGTCTTTCTGGCGCAGCGAACCCGCCGCCGCATTGCGCGGATTGGCGGCGAGGCGCTGTCCGGTTGCAGCAAAGTGCTCGTTCAGTGCTTCAAAGTCGGGCAGGCGCATATACACCTCGCCCCGCACTTCAAGCGCACGCGGCAGCGCGGTGCCATCGAGGGGCCGCAGCAGCAGCGGAATACTGCGCACTGTACGCAGGTTGGCGGTCACATCTTCGCCCACCTCGCCATCGCCGCGTGTGGCTCCCAGCACAAGCTGCCCATCCTGATAACGCAGCATCACCGCTAGCCCGTCGATCTTTGGCTCAACCACATACGCCAGCGTTGCATCGGCTCCCAGCAAGCGCAGTGTGCGCTCACGCCATGCATACAGTTCTTCGTCATTCAGCGCATTGGCCAGCGAAAGCATTGGAATGCGGTGCTGCACTTTGGCAAACTGGCTTGCCGCTGCACCACCAACTCGCTGCGTGGGGGAGTCGGGCGTGATCAGGTCGGGGAACGCGGCCTCGATAGCACGCAGTTCGCGCATAAGCTGGTCGTATTCGGCATCACTCACCATTGGATCGTCAAGGACGTAGTAGCGATAGTTATGCTCGTGGAGTTGCTGGCGTAGCGCTGTGGCCCGCTGGCGCGGCTCTTCCAGGGATGACATGGCTGTCCTCCATTCTTTTCTTATCAGTTCTAGACCTCGCAATACGGGAGCGGGTACGGAGGAACACACCAGCCTAGGTACTGCCCGGTGCTTCCTGGGCTTTGCCGATGGGGAACCAGAACGATAGGATAAAGCCGACGATAATATGCTCGATAGTGAGCAGCAGAAACAGCACCGACACCGCCAGCGCCTGCTCCACCGAGTAGCCGCCATATTGCGGGGCTGTCACCACGGCAACCAGAATAGCATCTCGGACACCCACACCACCAAACGAGATCGGCAACACTTGCGCTACCGCAGTCAGGGCCGAAGCTCCCACCACAATCAGGAGCGGCATGTTGACATCCAGCGCTACAAACAGTAGCCACAGCCGATAGAAGGTAAACACTGCCGAGAGCAATGA
Source organism: Chloroflexaceae bacterium (assembly GCA_012033195.1). Taxonomy (GTDB): domain Bacteria; phylum Chloroflexota; class Chloroflexia; order Chloroflexales; family Chloroflexaceae; genus JAAUSQ01. The sequence continues at coordinate 5,730 of JAAUSQ010000220.1, read as the reverse complement.
TGCGCCCATCACCAGCACAATCAGCAGTGGTGTCAGGTGCAGCATTGCCATCTGCTCGTTCCAGCGATGCAGCGACTCGCGCAGGCGGTTGGGCAAGATACGCGGCAACAGTACCGTCAGCATCCACTGACGCGGGCCACGCGCCACCAGGAGCACCGTTAGCACAGCCAGACCACCGAGCATGGCAATGACGACCAGCGTTTGCAGGAAGCGCCCTGGCAAAAGCTGGCCCAGTGCAAAGATACCCACAATCGCCAGGAGCGCCATCACAATCAGATCGCACAGCCGATCCAGCACCACACTGAGCAGCGCCGGTGCCAGCGGGTAGCCCCGGTCGCGCAGGTACCAGGCTTTGATAAAGTCGCCAGCCTGCCCCGGTGTGACCGAGCCAAGATAGATACCAACATTGTAGAGCGCCGTAGCAACGGGCAGCGGCATGTCCATGTCCATGGTCCGCATAATGACACGCCAGCGCCATGCCTTGATAATCAAGAAGGGCAAGATCAGGATCAGCGACCAGACAACCGGCCAGGGGTTGACGTTTTGCAGGATCGCGGTAAGCTCACCCAGGTCGCTCTGCCATAAAAAGACCAGCAACAGGGCGGGGCCAAGCAATCGCAGCAGCCAGGGCAGATATTTACGCATAATCAGTGTAGATGCCGTATAGTACGAATAGAACTCTCTATAGAGGATGTTTGAAAATCTGGACACACGAGCTGCTTGCGGATCGCAACATTGGAATAGGTTGGTCAACTACCCGTCTGATGTTGCAGATGGATACCTCATTCGGGTTGATTGAGAACAATTGCACCAATGCAACCGACGTTGCAGAATACGTGTCATAGCCCAAATTGTGTATTTTTAATTTTCAACCACCCTCTTAACTGATGCAGCATGCATCAGACTGCGTGTATTGTAGCATACTCAACCCCTTCCGTCCGTTGGGGCGAGGAGCGTGCAGCAGGTGCAACTCTTACTGCTTGGAGAGCGTCTAAGCAGCCATACAATTCGTTAGCGTTAAGGATAAACCTGTGCTATAGTAAGCACGCTTATGACAGAGATCGCAATCATTACCCTTACAACCGAACAGCCAGAGAGTATGGAGCATGTCGCGCACTTGCTCGTAGAAGGTTTTCGTGAGCACTGGCCTGATGCCTGGCCCGAACTCGACGATGCACGGGCCGAAGTGGGCGAAATGCTGGCACCTGAGCGCATATGTCGGGTAGCATTGCACCCAACAACTCGCGCCGTGCTCGGCTGTATCGGAGCTATTCCTGAAGAGGGGCGTGATGGGTGGCCGGTGTGGGAATTGCACCCGCTGGTTGTTCACCCGGCCTATCAGCGGCAGGGCATCGGGCGTGCGCTGGTGCGCGATCTTGAAAGACAGGTGCACCAGCGCGGCGGCCTGACACTCGCCGTGTGGAGTGATGACGAGCAGACCATGACCAGTCTGGGCGGGGTTGATCTGTATCCAGATGTCCTGGCGCATCTGTTCCATATTCGCAATCTTCGGAACCATCCATATACATTTTATCAAAAGATGGGCTTTACGCTGGCAGGCGTACTCCCCGATGCAAACGGCGCTGGGAAGCCCGATATCTTGCTTGTCAAGCGTATATCCGGTAGCCTGCCCGGTGCTAGCAGTCCTGCCCCAGACGAGGAGGTGTGGTGATGCCATTTTGTGATCAGTGTGGGGCTGAAAATCCCACTGGCGTGCGTTTCTGTGATCAGTGCGGCGCACCGATGATCTTTACTTCTCCGATAGACCCGGCAACGGCCCCCCCGCCATCGCGCGAGCCAATCCCCATGCCGGTTGAGGCTACCAGTGCTGGCCCTCATACCTGCCCCCAGTGTGGGGCTGCGGTTATTCCGGGGCAGGCGTTCTGCGATGAGTGCGGGTTTCCGCTGCTTGCCAACGCAACACCGGTGCCCGTTCCTCAGGAGGAGGCTACTCCAGCCGTACCACCCCAGCAACACTACCCGGCCCCGCAACCGTTTAGCTTGCCGCCCAACCCGGCAGCCGCCGCCGGACAGCCGGCCTATACACCGCCGCCGGCTTCGTCTCCCGGTAAGGGGGCGAGCCTGCCGCGTGAAGCACTCTCGCATGTGCGCTTGATCATCCCGCACCGAGGCGTATCACTGACCCTGCCGTCGGCATCACAGGCGATGGTCGGGCGGGCCGACCCGGTGAGCAAGGTCTATCCAGATATTGATCTCACGCCTTATGGCGGACTTGAGCAGGGTGTGGGGCGGCGACACCTGCGCATGTACATCAACCAGGGACAGGTGTATGTGGACGATTTACAGAGCACCAATGGTAGCTTTTTGAATGGGAACAAGCTCCTCCCCGGCAAGCCGCGCACCGTGCAGGATGGTGACGAGTTGCGGCTTGGCAATATGGTGCTCCGCATCCAGATATAACGTAGTGTGAAAGGAAGCAACCCGATGACAACTGCGCCGCTCGACCTGATTGTGCTGGCCTATACCGATGCAACCACCGCCGACACAGTGCTGCACGATTTGCAGAGCTTTCAGAAAAAGGGCATTATCCGGCTTGTCAATGCAGCGGTCATCGTCAAAGATAAGCAGGGCAATACATCGATCAAAGAGACCGAAGACGTTGATGCCGCACACGGGGCGCTGTTTGGTGCCATCACGGGCGCGGTCATCGGGTTGATTGGCGGGCCGTTCGGGGCACTGATCGGAGCGGCAGCAGGTGCGGCAACCGGTGGCGCGTCGGCCCATCTGATTGATATGGGCTTCCCGGATGAGCAACTTAAGCGGCTGCAAGAAAAGCTTGTGCCCGATAGCTCGGCACTGGTAGCGCTGGTCGAGAATATATGGGTTGAGCGCTTTTATGAGGCGCTGGAAGAAACCGCCACGGCAGCACAGGCCGAAGTGCTCCAGACTTCGCTCGAAGAGTCGATTACGCGCCAGCTTCAGCAGCGCAGCACCAATTCGGATGAAAAACAGTAACAAAGCCTGCCCTATCGGGCATGCCCGCCGCTACTCGGCTGTGTCTGCGTCCAGCCGTAGCCAGAGCTGATAGGTCATCTGTTTGGGAACTCCAAACTCGCTAGCAACGGTGCGGGCCGCACTGCTGCCGCGTTCACCAGCACCACGCAGTTCTGCCAGCCGTTCGAGCATTGCCTGCTCCAGCGCTTCCGGGGTGGGTGCGGTTTCGTCAGATGCAGCATCGATAGCAGCAACACTGCCACGGGTGGGGCGGGGCTTTGCCCCTTCAATCACCAGGGTAAACTCGCCGCGTGGTCGCTCGTCCTGAAAGTGGGCCAGCACTGCGCTGATTGGCCCGCGCTGCCACGACTCGTGCAGTTTGGTCAGTTCTCTGGCAGCGGTCATCTGCCGATCACCAAACACCGCCAGCATATCTTCGAGCGTATCGACCAAACGATGCGGCGCTTCAAAGCAGACCAGTGTCGCGGCAAGCGCTGCTACGGCTGCCAGTGCGGTACGGCGTTCGCTGCTGCGGCGCGGCAGAAACCCCAGGTACAGAAAGCGATCAGTGGGCAGGCCCGATGCCACCAGCGCCGCTAGTGGTGCGCTGGCTCCTGGCACCGGCACCACGGCGAAGCCTGCCGCAATGCAGGTACGCACCAGTTCGTAGCCAGGGTCGGAGAGGGCCGGTGTGCCCGCATCGGAAACCAGTGCTACATCACCCGTGATAAGGGCCGTCAGAATATCATCAAGGCGCATGAGCTTGTTGTGCTCGTGGTACGAGATGCAGGGTGTTGCAATATCGTAGCGCTGCAACAGCCGCCGTGTGTGGCGCGTGTCTTCGGCGGCGATGAGGCTGGCCTCGCGCAGCACCCGCAGCGCCGCAGTGTGATGTCTTCCAGATTGCCGATTGGTGTACTTACAACATACAGTGTGCCCATAGCGGGCATGGTAGCTGATTTACGGGCAAAAAGAAACCCCTCCATCTGTCCAGATGCAGGGGAGCATTGATCGTTATTTATTTAGAAAAAGAGGAACAGCGCAGTTAGCGCCATCATACTGCCCGGAATGGCGGGCCACCATTGGGTGGCGCAGGTATACCGCCGCGAGAGCAATACCGCACTGAACCAGCCAAGCGCACTTGTCAGCAGGAACAGCCCGCCCGCTGTGTCGCCGTTGGTCGGGTGCAGCACGCCGATAGTCAGCAGCAGCCCCAACCCCGAACCAGCCAGCACACTGCCGAGGGCCAACCACACCGGGCAGCTATAGATGGTGCCACGCAGCACAAACAGCAATCCGAAGATTGGCAGCAGGGCCAGACCCAAGTTGATATGCACCACAAACGCCAGTGCTAGAACAGCACACGCCGCTACCAGCAATCGCCGTGCATAGACCTGCTTACGGGCCAGCGTACGCTTGCAATCAATGATAGTGCCAGGAGTCGCAATAACGTCCATCACTGGCTTGCGTTCGGGCAACCTGCGTAACACCTGTTCCGCAAGTGAAGCAAGCAACCCACCAGTGCTGAAAGATTGATATTTCATAACGATCCTGCGATTCATTCCTTTCTGGAAATGGAAATTGTGACAACTTTCACATAGGGACGCACAAAGAGGTGCGACAGAATGTGAAGGACGATACAAACCTGACGAGAGAGACAGCTATCGATACAAGCACACGAGCACACACTCTAAAAGAACATACGCCGTAGGTTCAGTGTATGCTGGGTGACTATGCAAGAATCAAGCGAGGAAAACTACTTTATTGTATATATGCTGAAGCGATGGTTATTGCGGTGGGGAAGGCGCTTGCCACGTCATTCTGGACAACAACGTCCGACGAGAACTTGTTTTGCAGGTACATCTGAATGACCACGATAGCATTCAGGCCAGTTCTGGTGGGTAACAGGCGTGCTTAACGATACATAAACACTTTAATGTTCAACCATATTGCCCCTGGTATGCATCATACTAGCACAGCCATATGTGCCTGTCAAGTCGCCGCTATCGTGCCAGAAGCGACTCCCTGGTCAAGATTTCTTCACTTAAACAACTCTGTGCAGCAATCACGCCGATTTATAACTTTTATATATAAAACTCATTCCTCTTGAGCACCTGAGCGTTGTTGATTAGCACGCTTTCTACAGGCATGGCGGTGGAAGCATACGTTTTCTCGACTGCTTCATCTCTATTATGGAGTTGGCGAAGGTGCGCCGCTACTGGTTGGCACAGGTGTCTGCGTAGGTTGTGGTGTACTGGTGAAACGTGCCGCAGGGGTTGGTGTGTTTCCAACCGTTGCACGTGGCAGGGGTGTATCGGTCGCCGTAGGCGGCGGCACCGGCGTTGATGTTGCAGCAGTTCCACTCGGATTGGTCGGTGCTGGACTATTACAAAGGGAGGAACCACTGCCTGCCGATGCAGTGCTGTTACCAATGCGCCATGTAAGTGTCTGCCCACTGGCGAAGTTTACCCTCAAGGGCGAAGATGGATAGGAAGCAGTCCGTCCAACCGCAAAGTTGGACGGTTGACCACGATCTGCGGGGCCAGGGTTGAAGCTGTTTTGCAAACCAATTGGTATCGACACCGGGACACTATTGGTGTTATTGTAGCCAAAATACGCCGTGAATGTCCCATTGCCATTGTCAACCACACAATCCAGAACAGGACCAACATTATTGATCGCTTGCTGTGTCTGGGTCGGCGCGGGCACGCCCGGATCGGTCGGCGTGGCAGTCGGCGCGGCAGCCCGGATCGGTCGGTCGTGGCATGTCGGAGC
>JAAUSQ010000219.1 GCA_012033195.1 Chloroflexaceae bacterium | reverse complement strand
CAATTCCAGTAATTCAGCTTCCTGGTTGGTTATTGCCAGAATAAGGATCCATGAGCCGGTGCGTAAAAACTCATCCTGTGTTGCTTCTGGTGCAATCGGGCGGCCCTGTTCATCGGTGGCGGGCGGTGCGCCTGCTTCCGGTGGGGCATCACCCGGCGGTGGGGCAGCGCCTTCACCTTCGGTAGTGGTTGCCACACGAGGCCGCAAGATACGTAATACCTGCACCCGTTGCGCTATGGTTTTCGAAACAACGGTATCAATCGTTCGTTCATTGCCCGTATCCGGGTCAATCAGTGACAGTTCAAAGCCGTATGTGACAATAATATCCACAAAGTCATTTGGTCGAATCTGGTCGGCGACACCGGTCAGGTTGTCTACTTCCAGCGGATATGCCTTGGGGCGCGCCTCATCGTCATCGTCGGATTCTGGAATTTCCTGCGAGAGGCCCGGTTCGGTCAGGGCATCCCGTCTGATTTGTTCACCATTGGCAATATTGCGTAACGCCAATTGTCCAATCACATCGCTTGGGTTGCTAAAGAGTTGTTGTGCTTGTTCATCAAACGCCGATTGTGGGATCTCACGCGTTTCGAGCAACGTTGCATCGGTAATAATGGTACCAGCGGCGATATCGACACGAGCAACAACAACGGGTGCCAGTGGTTCTGGCGTTGGCTCAAGCGCTCCAGGTTGACCATCTTCGGCAAGTCCATCGGGGCTGGTAGCAACACCAGTGGATAGAAGATAGAAGATACCCCCGGCTGCCAACAAGAGAACGAGCATTCCGACAATCAGAATAACTACAGCTCCGCGCCGCATGAGACGTTACCCTTCTACCGGGAAGCACGGATACGTGGCGACGATTTGTGCTTCTCAGAATATTATAGCATATCACTCTACGAACGACAGGACAATGTCAAGCGTTTTCGCTTCATTATTCTGCCATATATGCACGATTCAAGCAATACATAGATGTACAATCGTTGCAGATTGGCCCTGGCTGTAGACACAGCGCAGCCAGGGCCAGCCTGCTTACGAGGTTAAAGTGTTATTCTGCGTAACACGAGCGGTAAGTAGATAGTTGGATCTTCCTCAACAACTTCATCGTTATCGGCAATGATAGCACTGCCCGATGCAAGGGTTGGGGAGAGGGTATACCCGGTGCCCGGTTCCAGCGTAAAGGTGAAACTGCGATCTGGCTCGTCTTGGTTGTTGTCAACGGCTTCAACCAAGATAGTGACCGACTCGGTACCAACCGGAACAACCACCGAGTTAGTGATGCTGACCGGAACACTGTTCTGGATGGCGTACAGCCGATAGTCGGTATCAAACACTGCCGGGTTGGTAGCGGCTCCGGCCACGCTAAAGTTAATGGTGACTTCTTCGGTCAGGGCGCGGCTGAAGTTGAGGTTGAAGGTGTCCCGGCTCAACCCCTCGGTAATTGGCTCGGTAGTGCCAAGTTGCAGCGTTAGCGTCGGTGGGGGCAGGTTTTCGATAACGATTGAAATGTCGGTACAGCTAAAGTTGTTGTCTTCGGCACCGGGCAGTGTCTCGCTGACATAGCCCTGCGGCCAGCGCCCATCTTTATCGGTCTGTGAGACAAACGAGTCAACGCCGATACAGACGGTATAGTCGCCGCTCTCGGTAAAGAGATCGGCAGGATCAACTTCCGTACACCCCGATTGACTCGAGTCGCACCAGCGGGTGATTGTCTGTTGTCCACCGGCGGGCAGGTTCATGCGCTGTAGCTGTGTAAAGAGAGTGCTGGTCATAATGCCGGTTGTACTGATATAGGCACTGGTGGTAAGCGGCAGGGTTGGCTCAAGCACGGCTTCGTTGTAACCGGGGCCTATCACAAACATGTCAACAAAGAACCGACCGCCGATGTCGCCTTCGTTCACTTCTTCGGCATCAGCGTCAAGCGTCAGGGTCGGGTCGGGCGTATAATCGTTGAGGATCGTGACGGTCAGATCGCGGGTGTCGTTGTTCCAGCCAAAGGTCTCCTCATCAACGCGCAGGTCGGCGCTGTTAGGGCTGAAGACCTGTATCGCCACCGATTTCAGGCGCGGCGAAGATGTATCGCTGTTGGAGGTGAACACCGCTTCGTACTGGAAACAACGTGTGATCGTGCGTTCAATTTCTACATTGTTGCGCCCATTCACCGTACCGAAGCCGGTATCGGTGGAGTTCTGGATCGGAATCCAGTCCGACCAGTCAGCCGTTTCGCATGGGGTGGAACTGGTGCGATAGCTTATCTGGATATCCTGAGCCGTAATAGCCCGGTCGATATCGGCATCCCACGAGATAGCCTCAAGTTGTGGTTCGTTCAGGCCAATCGGATGGGGGCGCGAACGATACCAACCCTTGTTGACAAAGATCGGGTCGCGCAGGTTTTCGCGCACAACGCGCTGTGTGTAGACGGTATCAGATGAGTTGTTATCGGTCGGGTCGGTGTCGTCAATCGAGCCTTGCCCGCCTAGCACATAGATGATCGCAGTCTGGGCATTCGGGTCGAACACCGTCACCGATTGATGGAAGCCACGCGGCAGCCGGATGGGGTTTTCGTCTTCGGCTGGCCCCTGGAAGTTCGGGCCATCCTGTCCGGGGGCTGGCTCAAACTCGTGCAGTTCCAGGTTCTCTTCAATATACGTCGCATAAATGGCGGTCGTCGGGTTGGGTTGCCCAACCGGGTAGCCGCCCGTAGTGTACACGCTACCCTGGTATGAAATAGCAGCGTGCCCGCGCAGACCTTGCGGCAGCGTCCCTTGCCAGTTCCATGTCAGCGAGCCATCGTCGGCAACGATGCCCTGCCGTACAACCGGACTATAGTTGTTTGCATCGACGCTTGTCTGCCCACCGATCAGGTAGATCGCGGTGCCCGTAATCACATCGGATTGCCCAACCGCAATGCCTGCACTCCAGATACCTGTCGCGCCCGGTTCAAGCGGGATATCGGGCAGGCGTTCCCAGCCGAGGGTATCGGTTGTATCCTCGGTGGTGGCCGGACGATAGAGCTGCCCATTGGACCCAATGCGGGCATAGTAGGCCCGGTTCGAGCCAGGGGCGGGTTCAGTGAGGTTGTTCGGGTCAATCGCCTCCCCGCCAAACAGATACAGATAATGGGTGCCACCCGCTTCAACAATGGTGATGCTGGTCGAGGCAAGCCCAAATCGTTGTGCCTGCGGCATATCTATGCGGGGGCCGGGGATAGTCATACCGGCGTTATCGCCATTCGAGGTGATCCAGCGTGTGATGCGGCCCGTGGTGCCATTGACGACACCAATACGTACAGTGTTCATCGAGAGAGCCGTTCGGCCATCATTCGTGCCTGTGTTGCCGCCGATGATATAGATGTAATCGTTGCCTGTCGGGTTATCGAGGGCAGTCATGGCGATGGATTGAGATGGTGATACTACGTCCGTTGCAAACTGTGGTACCGAGTTGTATGTTACATCCGGGAGCGCAGTTCGTCGCGCCAGCCCTGCTCGTCGGTTTTGTCAGTTATAATCAGCGTGTTTCCGTCGGGTGGTTCGCCGTTTTCGCCAGGAGTCAGGCGTACTTCGCCCGACCAGACATTACCAATTGTTTCACCCTCGGTGCTGGCGGGTGTCTCGAAGGTGAGGCCACCGGCAATATAAATCCGACCACCAATGGTGGTGGCCCCGAACTGGGTGAGCCGTGCGGGGAGCCGGAAGAAACCTGTTTTAAAATCAGCGAGCCGCCCGACCAAGGCAAGCTGTACGGTGCCTTCGGTGCCCAGTTGGGCCTGGTCGTTGTTATCGTCGGCGGGGTCAATCAGCGAGGTGCGGAAGAAGGTGCCCTGCCCAAACTGGTCAAGGGTGTCATCGAGGGTTTGATTGACGCGGATGGCGCGGGCGGGATGCGCTGGCAACAGCAGCGCCGTGAGCAGCACGGCAACAATTAGCCCTCCCAGGATGCGAGTAGAGCGCTGGATACGGTTCATGGTAGTTGGAGCCTCCCCATTACAAAGTGTCGTACAAAACACAGCCGGGCCAGGGAGCTAGCTTGCTTCCTGACTCCGACTGTGATAGTTTCCGTTCATAGTGTTGATGTTACAGCACTGTAAGAGATGCTGCGTTTATCTCTATCATGGGCACAACTTGGTATCTTTCGCGAATCCGAGTACAAACCTGCCGATGTTGATGGTACCGCCTAGTGTCTGGCCAGCGCTGATAGTAAAGGTCTTGCTTCGCACAGTATCATATGTGCCGACGTTTGTTTCGCTATCTGTACCACCGTCCGATGGCACATCCAGGAACCATTCATAGGTGCGTCCGACATTGTCGGGGCCGCGATAGGTTGCCCACGCTGTAATGGTGTAGGTGCCCGGTGGCAGGCCCGTTCCATCCGCAGTCCTGAACGAGAAGGTGCCTGTCCGGGGATCGATGTCCGCTACTTGGACCGTCGTGCCGCCATTTTTAATGGTCACCTTGCCGCTGATCAGATTACCCGAGTCCCCCTCAAAGATGTCGATGTTTTCTTTACATTCAGGCGGATACTTGACCTCATTTTCAATGCGCTTCAGCAGGTTGGCAATGCTTTCCACATCGCGTGCCTCAAACAGATAACTGGGCGAGGTTGCAACCTGATCCAGGCCTCGCGTATCGAACTTGCCCATTGCTAGCACAAACAGCGCAAAGTCCTCGTCATCTATGTCGTCGTGCATCTCCTGCGAAACCCGGATCATCGACTGGATCGGCAGTTCGCGCCCATCGTTCGTATAGCCAAGATGACAGAAGGCAGTGTTACGCATCGTTGGTCGGGGGATATCTGCACATTCAGGGCGACCATCGCTTTCCTGGGTTGATAGAAACATCTGGTTTGAAACACCATCCGACATATAGATGACAACAGGACGAACCTTCTTGCCGTTAATCGTATCGGGAAAGTCGGACGAGGTGAGGAATTGATACGCCTGCCACAGCCCATCGGCACCCGCCGTACCACCATCCGTCAGGTAGCTGGGGTTGCCCTCCAGGTCGGTACAGCACTGCCCGATGGTGCGAACCTGATTCAGCACCGCAGGGTCAACATCGGCACCGCCCGATACCCACTGGTTCATTGACTCTTTCAGGTCGCTACTGAACGTAATAATTCTAATCCGGTCATCGGGGATCATGCCATACACCAGGTCAATGATTGACTCGCGTGCCCAGGTAATACGCCGCTCACCAGATTCTTTCCAGGGTGCTCTCTTGCCACCCGAACAGGTCAGGCCAACATCACCGGCGAAGGGCAGATTGATTGATGGATTGTAGGTTTCACACTGATAATCGCGACCGTTGCCACCATCATACGTCCAGGTACCCAGACCATCAATATTCCAGCTCATCGAGCCGCTGACGTCGAGTACCACGGCATAGGCGGCAGGCCTGATTTCGCCCTCGGTTCGCTCGGTAGATGTAGTCCACTGCGCCCGAACATCAATCTCACCTTGACGTCGAAGGTTTCGGGGGTGACCAGCATCGCTACAGGGGCAGGCAATATTGTTGGCCGCCCGGAGATAGGCCAGTTCAATAAAGTACCCATCCGCATCCTGCCCGACGTCGCGCACATAAAACACACCAAACTGCTGTATATAGAAGGCAGGCCGGCCACCATCACCGTCGGCATTGCCAGTGGCGTAGGAATAGATCGGCAGGATCATACGGGTGCGGTTGTCGCGGTGGGCCTCAAGGATCGGGACAAGCGCACCCCACTGATTGATGACAGCCCCCTCATTGAAGCCATAGGCCCAGTCGCCCGGAGAGAGCCGTGCTGGTTCGATAGGATATTCGCCTTCTCTGCCTGGTTCGCCCGACCAGCTTGCTTCTTCAAAGCCCTGTTCAAGGTTGCCCGGTGTGCCCATCATTACGCCTATCACAGTACGGTTGTACTCTTCGCGCCAGCGCAGCATGCCAATGTCGGAATCGGCGACCGGGTTGCCAATATAGAAACGCCGCCAGCGTACGTATTGCTCAGTCTCTGAGAAGTATACTTCACCAGAATTACCCAGCACCGGGTCGGGGCGCAGTTCGTCTTCGGCAAGGTCGATTGCCGACACCCGCACACCCAGCGGGTAGACGCCCTGAACAGGCGCACAGGTACCCGCACAGCCCTGGGTATTGACAGGCAGCGTATCGCGGCCCAGCACCCGCGCAAAATAGGTATCGACAGTGCCCTGGGTTTCCACGCGAATATAGGCCACATCGTTGGTCAACGCCTCACCACATGAGCCTACCTCACTACAACTGGCTATCTCAGTCCCCTGATAGTTGTAGTATCTGGCCCGCATCTGGCGCTCGTTTGCAGCAAGCGAGGTTTGCCCAAACGGAACCGGGGTGATGCCGTTTCCTTGAAACGACTGGCGGATGGCATCGGCAACCGCCTGGTCATTCTTCTCTTCCAGATAGGTTTCCATTCCGGTCACAGCCGCTGCGTTGGTTGCCCGCACAAGCTGGCGCTGTTCCTGGTAGGTGTTGCCAACATCAACCGAAAGACCAACCATCCCAATCAAAACAACGATCATAAGGGCCAGCAGTGGAATACTCTGCCCACGGGTGTGAGTACGCCACCAGTGCTGGAGTTTATGTGTACGCTTGTGCATTACAACGACCTCTTTCCTTGTGCGGTTTGATGAGCTAGTAGTATCTTCGAGCCGTGCGGTGCTCCAACAAACAGATCGTAAGTCTGGAGCGCCGCACCGTATCGGCTCCTTATCTAAACTCTACACTGATATTATCAAAACTTGCATCAGCATACTCGTTATTGTTGCGCGGCGTGACAAACACGCCCACATAGAACCCATCATTAAAGCCGAGCGGATCAAGGGTCTGACCATACGATGTCCAGTCGGAACCATTGAATGAATAGAAGACCAGAATATTGCCGACAGTATCTCTGGTTAGCCGCAGCCAGATCGGTGCATTCAGACCTAAGATAGGCCTACGCAGTTCCGTCAACCCGCTTGCCCCGTCTGCCTCGCGCACGGCTACTTGCAGGCCATTGCTATGAGTAACGTTCAAGGCCACGTGCCTGGCTCCCGGGTTGAGTGAGCTGCGGATCATCAGCCCGGCTTTTGCATAGCCTTCCGCGCTACCTGTGCCATCGGGCAACCGGGTTCCAGAAGCCAAGGCGGGTTGTGATGCTACTGAAGTTGCTGCCCACCTGCTGGTAGGTGTAATAGAACCCGTCGTTGGCATCGGTCTGGATACCACGGCCCGAACCACACAGCCGCGCCGCCGAGCCGTCGACCATCACCACATTCCCATCTTGCGTATTGCCAGGCCCCACCTTGCTGGCATTCCAGCCTGAAGCCAGGAGTGGGAAGCCGCCCGCAGGTGGACACGCTGCCACAACGGGTGTTGGGGTGGGCAAGAACTCGGTAACGGTGATGTTGTCATATGTCACGCGGGCGTACTGGCTATCCGAGTAGGATGCGACGGCAAAGCCAACCAGGAAGTTCTCACCCAGCGTTACGTCGCGCCGCCCGATCTCAATCCAGTTGACACCATTAAACGAGTACCACGCACGGACGCCGGTATCAATCGAGCTATCGCGGGTGAGGCGCAGCCAGATCGGGACACCCCACGGGCGGTCAATCCCCGTTGGCTGGGTTGCAGCGCCGTTGGTGGTGCGACCCTTGAAGCGCGTATCCGTGCTTTGTCCAGTGATATGCACAAAGGCGTTCGCTGCATTGGCATTTGCCGAACTGCGGATCATCAGACCCGTCTGGGTGAAGTTGGCAATCTGGTCACCGTTCCACGTTACCACCCGTGCGGTAATGCTCTGGAAGGTTGGGCCAAACTGCTGATAGACATAACGGAACTGGTCGCTGCTATCAGCGATAGCCTGTCCGCCACCACAGATAACGACCTGGCCGCCTTCGTTCCACGTCGAGCCGGCCAGCGCTGGCCGCCGATATCTGCCGATGTCCACGGCGAACCGTTGTCAACGGGTGTGCCACCACACAGCACCGGCGTCGGCGACGGGGTCGGGGTCGTCGTCTGGGTGCGAGTTGGCGTTGGCGTCAGGGTTGCGCCGCCTGCCGTTGCCGTCATTTCAAGGGCCAGTTCAGTCGGGTTGCGCGTCGGCGTAATCGTCGGCGTCGGTGTGGGCGTGCGGGTATTGGTTGCCGTTGGTGTGGGCAGCGGCACACCATAGAAGGTGGTGGTGACCCACGGCGACCACCGTGCCGACCGACCGGACGGGCACGCGCAAAGATGGTCGATAGGGTACGCCGGTGTGCCGGATTGGACAGGGAAGCGGCTGCTGACGTCC
>JAAUSQ010000218.1 GCA_012033195.1 Chloroflexaceae bacterium | reverse complement strand
AGCGTTTGAGTTCTTTTTCGAGCAGGTCGCGCCCCTGGCTGCAATATTTTCGGTGCGGGCAAGGCGGCGGAAGTGGCGCTTGATATGGTTGCGTGCGCCGGTTGTCTTGACAAAGTTGAGCCAGTCGCGGCTAGGGCCACGCGCTGTTTTGCTGGTAAGGATATGTGCCCGGTCGCCGTTGAGCAGGCGATAGTCGAGCGATACCTGCCGCCCATTGACACGCGCACCGATGCAGCGGTGGCCCACCTCGCTATGGATGCGGTAGGCAAAGTCAACCGGCGTGCTGCCGAGTGGCAGGTCGATGATTTCGCCTTTGGGCGTAAAGACATACACCTGTTCTTCCAGCACATCGCTCTTGAAGCTCTCCACAAACTCGCGGGCGTCGGTCAGTTCGTGCCGCCATTCGAGCAACTGTCGCAGCCATGCGAGCTTCTGCTCGAAGGCTTTATCGACATTTTTGGAGGGGCGGGCGCGGAACCCTTCTTTATAGAGCCAGTGTGCGGCAATGCCACGCTCAGCGACTTCGTGCATTTCGAGGGTGCGAAATCTGCACTTCGCAGGGGATATCGCCGGGAACAATTACGGTGGTATGCAGCGAACGGTACATACTCTCTTTAGGTACGGCAATGTAATCATCAAACTCAGACATCATCGGTGTCCAGATGCTATGCACAATGCCGAGCACGCGGTAACACTCGTCAACGGTGGAGACAATGACCCGCACGGCGAGCTTATCGTAGATCTGGTCGAGCGATACGCCCTTGCGCTCCATCTTGCGATAGATTGAGTAGATATGTTTAGGGCGGCCTGTAATGCCGCCCTCGATGTTTTCTTCGGCCAGCGTCTGCTTGAGGCGAGCAATCACCCGTTGCACAATGCGTTCGCGCACTTCGCGCCGCAGCATAAGCTGAAAGGCAATTTCGCGGTACTTCTGCGGGTTGAGGATCTTGAATGAGAGGTCTTCCAATTCGGACTTAATTTTCCAGATGCCGAGGCGGTGCGCGAGGGGCGCGTAGATATCGAGCGTTTCGCGGGCAATGCGCTGCTGCTTGGCGGCTTCTTTGGCCTGGAGGGTACGCATATTGTGCAGCCGATCCGCGAGCTTAATCAGCACCACTCGCGGGTCGTCGGCCATCGCAATAAACATCTTCCGATACGAGCCGGCCTGCGCCTCTTCTTTATCTTTCATATCGAGCACCGAGAGCTTGGTCACACCGTCCACGATGTGGGCGATCTCGCTGCCAAAGAGTGTTTCGATCTGGTCGAGGGTGACGGGGGTATCTTCCACCACATCGTGCAGCAGGGCACCAGCCAGCGCTCCGGCATCGGCCTGCATTTCGAGCAGGATATAGGCGACGGCAACCGGATGATTGATATAATCTTCACCGCTCTGGCGTTTCTGGCCGAGGTGGGCAGAATACGCCACGGCATAGGCACGGCGCACCAGTTCTTCGCTGGCACCGGGCATATAGCCTAGCAAGCGCTCGATCAGGGCGTTAATGGTGGGGCTGTACATAACTTCGGGGTCGTACAAATCATCGGGCGAACGCCGGGTAATATCAAGGGGCGCATCGTCGGGGTTTGGGGCAGGGCGATAGGTTACGCCCTGCTGGGCGGGGTGGCGTACCTGGCTTGGGGCAGCGGTGCGGTAGTCATCGCCGGGTTCTGGTATTTTCATAATAGGCGCTCCCTCAATTGGTAGCGGTCGCTCCAGGCGAACGGACGTGGTTAGCCAGTGCAGTGATATGGTTATGCTCAGGCGAGAGTCATGCTCATTACCTCTTGCGCTGATTGGTTAGTTCAGGCATGCCTGGAAAAGCACTGGTTCACGTTGTTGCTCTTGTAAGCTGAGCCGTACAGGATAATCCTGACTGGATATCGGTGCCGATAGTTCATTATAGGTATCGGTCTCTAGAGTATTGAGTATATTATACGCATAATCACGCCGTGCGGGAAACAACCCGGCGGCACGAATAGTCTGTTGCACTTGTGTTTCGAGCGTCGCCCACGCAGCGGGGGTGCTGGCGTCGTATAGTGTTGTAATACCAATTGCCCCCACGTCGTCCACGCCAAAGCTGAACGCCGAAGCCAACAGTGCCGGGTTGTGATGAACGCTGCGTACCTGATGATACGGGATATTATCTAGGAAGATACGCGCCAGTGCAACTGCCCGCATATGCGCTATAGGCGACATCTGTTCAGGGATGACACTAAAGGCCAGAAACCCGCTGCCGTGGGTACGGAGTGCGTAATCTTGCAAGATGCGGATGCGATGCAGATGGCGCACATAATCTTCGGGTGCCGTTGTTTCGGTGACGACGGCGGCGGCGGTGGTATCCAACCCTGCCTTGAGTGCTTCACGCATCACCCGGAACCAAGCTGTCACAGGCTGGTCTGCACAAGGAGTATAACAGTGCGAGTTACAGGCAGGCAGGCGCAGCAGGTCGGGTTCATCGCCCGGAACGAGACGCAGGCCAGCGGCGGCAAGTTGACGGAGGACATCACGCAGGGGGGTGTGCGCAGCAAAGCGCAGCAGGTCGGTGGGGCGCAGGCAGTCGGCAGCAAGGGGGGAATAGTTGCGGTGGAGCCAGTCAATCAAAGCCAGACCATCGCCGAGGGTGGCCGGGGCGTGATTGATGGGGATGGCCTGTACTGTGGCGTGGCGGCGCAAGTAGGTGATATGCTGGCCGGGGTTGTGACGCTGACGGGCAACCGTGGCAGCCTCACTAAGCTGCGTCAGGTCGGCAGTCTGGGCGAGGTGTACCATTTCATCGTAATACAGCCGTTCGCCCGCCGCCGCTTTGTCGAGAACATGTGCTGTGCTTGGAATGCCAATCGCCATACAAAATGCCTCCAATACTTTCAAAGTGCAGTGTCATTTCGTGTTTCCGGCTTCCCAGAGTTACGATTTCTTGAGCTTTTAAATAAGAAGATTTACTTTTCAAGTCTATTGCCGGAAGTTATAATGTTCTTCGTATTGTACCCCACATAGCCATGGCAAGCAACCGACGATAATTGACAGCCCCGTGCTTCGTCTCGTATAATCGATACTACTATCTGGCCCACCCATCGAGAGGATACGAACTGTACATGCCCGCCAGAAAGCAGGTTGACCAACCCGTTTATATTTCACTCTCGGAAGCAAGCCGCCGGCTGGGTGTGCATGCCACTACGCTGCGCCGCTGGGCCGATGCTGGCAGTGTGCCTGTCTATGTGACACCGGGGGGCCATCGGCGCTTTGCCCTGAGCGATATTGAAAACCTGCGTGAACGTCGGCCCTTGCAGGGCGAGGCCTTGGTTGACACGTGGGCCAGCCACGCACTGGCCCAGACGCGCTCGGAGTTGCGGCGCGGCGACCAGCACCCGGCGTGGCTCAGTACACTCGATGAGCAGGAGCGCGTGGTGTGGCGGCATGTGAGCATGCGGCTGATGGGCGTGGTGTTGCGGTTTGTTAGTGCCCGTCCCGAAGAAGAAGCGAGCCTGCTGGCCGAAGCACAGGCTATCGGCGATGACTATGCACGGCACGCGCTACGGCTGCATTTGCCACTGACGACTTCACTGGAGGCAGCGCTGTTCTTCCGTGACTCGCTGGTTGATGCGGCGATGGAACTGCCCGAACAGGCTAGCCTGCACCCGGCGGCGAGTGGTCGGCTATTGCGACGTATCAGCCAAATATTAAATGTAGTACAGCTTGCGGTGGTGCAGGGCTACGAGACAGGTGCCTGACGGGTGGGCACCCGGCGGGTATGGGGCGGGTACGGGGGTCCACACCCGCTGCTCGCCGATTGCTCGCTTTAGAACTTTTTCCTACTTTCGACCCAGAGCGCAGATCTTTCGGGTATAATGCAAGCAGTGCTGACTGCACACTAGAGAAGAATGATGGATAAGATCTGCGTTTCCCTCGATATAGAATCAACCGGGTTGCAGAGCGGTGTTGACGAAATTATCGAAGTAGCTGCCGTCAAGTTTCGCGGCTCCGAAGTACTCGATACGTTTACACAGCTTGTCAGGCCGCGCCATTCGGTGCCGCTCAAGGTGTTGCGCCTGACCGGTATCAACCCCGACGAATTACAGATTGCGCCACGCTTCAATCAGATCGGGCGCGAGTTTGCGGCCTTCCTGGGCAAGCATCCCCTGATTGGGCATTCGGTCTCGTTCGATCTGACGATGCTGCGGGCACAGGGGATGCACTTTTCGCAGCCGGTGTACGATACGTTTGAGATGGCAACCATGCTGCTGCCCCAGGTGAGCGCCTACCGCCTGAGTGCGCTGGCCGAGCACTTCCGCATCGATCACCCTGCCGACCACCGCGCCCTGAACGATGCCGACGTAACACGACAGGTGTTTCTGTATCTGGTGCGCAAGCTCGAAACGATGGGGCTGCGCGAGTTGATGGAAGTCAACCGCTTGATGGAGCAAACCGACTGGTCATCGCGTGATCTGGTGGCCGATATTCTCCGCAGCAAGGCCAGCAGCGCCTGGAATGTTGAGCGGAATGCGCTGATAGGTGACAGCTTGAAGCTACGCCCTGCCGACGAAAACGGGGGGCAGCTTAAGCCGACCGGCGATGCAAGCCCGGTATCGGATGCCACCATTGCGGCGATGTTTGCCGAAGGCGGCCCGCTCAGCCGTAGCTTCACCACCTATGAGCAGCGCCCGCAGCAGGTGCAGATGGCGCAGGCGGTGCGCGAAGCCTTCAATAACAGCGATGCGCTGCTGGTGGAGGCGGGCACGGGTACCGGTAAGAGTATGGCCTATCTGCTGCCTGCCGCGATCTATGCGCTGCGGCGCGGCGAGCGGGTGGTTATTTCCACCAACACGATCAATCTGCAAGACCAGCTTTTTAACAAAGATATTCCCGATGTACAGCGCATGCTGGCCGAGTCGCCCGACTTGCTCGGCAATGGTGAGCATACCTTTGCCGCCGAGTCGCTGGAACTGCGGGCACAGCTTTTGAAGGGACGCAGCAATTATCTGTGCTTGCGGCGCTTTAAGGGCGTGCTGCGCGAAGACAAACTGGAGCCACACGAGGCGCGGGCGCTGCTCAAGGCGCGGTTGTGGCTTGGCAGCACCACCACTGGCGACCGGGCCGAACTGCTACTGATGGAAGACGAACAACGCGCATGGGAGCGTATTAATGTGACGGTGGATACCTGCACCGGGCACCGCTGCCCCGACTTCCGCGACTGCTTCTTCTTCCGTGCGCGGCGGCAGGCGGAGACGGCGCATGTGGTGGTGGTGAACCACGCGCTGCTGTTGGCAGACCTGGCAGCGCAGGCGAACATCATTCCGCAGTATGATCATCTGATAGTGGACGAGGCGCACAACCTCGAAGATGTGGCGACCGATCAGCTTGGCTTCCGCATCGACCAGTCCACGCTGCTCAAGTTCCTGAACGATATTTTTGTTGAGCAAGACCAGCTACCGAGCGGCCTGCTCTCGGAATATCAGCTCAGTTTCCGCGAGAGTGCCGCCGACCCTGCCGAACGCGAACGGGCCGATCAGCTTGCCGCCGACCTGCGCCCGCTGGTGGAGCAGGCCCGCCGTGCCACGTATGACGGCTTTAATCAGCTTATGGTGTTTGTGGCCCACGAGCAGAATGGTGCGGCGGGTAACGATAACCGCCTGCGTCTGACGCCTGCCGTGCGCGGTAAAGAAGAATGGGCTGCCATTGAAGGGGCCTGGGAGAATGTGAGCCTTGCACTGCGGGAAATAGGCGACCGCCTCGGCAAGTTCGAGTCGCTGCTGCTTGAACTGGAAGGGGCCGACCTGCTAAACTATGATGAACTGATGCTGCGTGTGCAGTGGCTCAAGCGCTTTGCAACCGATGTGCGGGTACAGATTGGGCATATCATTTTGGCGACGAAGCGACCATCTGCTGGCTAACGCACGACCCGGTGCGCGCTACAGTTGCGCTGAATGCGGCTCCGCTGAGCGTGGCGGATATTTTGCAGGGCCAGCTTTTTGCCGAAAAGCAGACCTCTATTCTGACTTCTGCAACACTTTCGGTCAGTGAGTCGTTTGAATATGTAAAAGAGCGGCTTGGCCTGCACGAGCCGGAAGAGTTGCGGCTTGACTCGCCCTTCGACTACGAGCAGCAAGCGCTGGTCTATATTCCGAGCGACATTCCCGAACCGAGCCAGCGCGGGTATCAGCAGATGGTTGAGGATGCGCTGATCAAGCTGTGTACTGCCACGGGTGGGCGCACGCTGGCGCTATTCACGGCCAATAGTGCGCTGCGGCAGACGTATGTTGGCATTCAGGATGCGCTGGAAGCCCACGAGATCAGTGTGCTAGGGCAGGGCATCGATGGGTCGCGGCGGGCACTGCTCGAACGTTTCAAGGAGGAGCCGCGCACGGTGTTGCTCGGCACAACTAGCTTCTGGGAAGGTGTGGACGTGGTGGGCGATGCGCTGTCGGTGCTGGTCATTGTTAAGCTACCCTTCAGCGTGCCGACCGATCCGGTCTTTGCGGCACGGAGCGAACAGTTCAAAGATGCGTTTGGTGAATTCAGTGTGCCGCAGAGTATTCTGCGCTTTAAGCAGGGCTTCGGTCGCCTGATCCGTAGCCGTAGCGACCGGGGTATTGTAGTGGTGCTGGACAAGCGCCTGACAAGTAAAAAGTATGGTCAGCAGTTTTTGCAATCGCTGCCGCCCACGACGGTACGCACCGGAACACTCAAACAGCTTCCGGGACTGGCGGCGCGTTTCCTCAAGGTGGAGCAGCAATGAGTGAACGTACCTATCAGCGGGTTCGTATCTATCTGAGCGAGAATGACTACTGGGATAATCAGCCGTTGCACGTAGCGGTGCTGAAGGTGTTACAGCGCGAAGGCGCAACGGGCGCAACTGTCTTTGCTGGGCATACGGGCTTCGGGCCGCGTATGGCAATGCGGAGCGCCGACTTTATGCTGAGCGATCATCATCCAATGGTGATCGAGTGGGTTGACCGTGCCGATACGGTGCAGCGGATTTTGCCACTGCTCAACGATCTGCTTGGGCAGACCCTGATCACATTTGAAGAAGTACAGCTTTACCGGGCCTCGCTGCGGACACAGGGGCCATTCAGTGGCGAGCTGAACATTGGCAATGTGATGCAGACCAACCTCCAAACGGTTACGCCGACGACGGCTCTGGGGGCGGCACTCGCGCAGATGTTAAGCCATCAGCAGCGTACGATGCCAGTTATTGAAGAGAATCGGCTGGTTGGTGTGCTGACCGATTACGAATGTGAGCGCCGCCTGGGATTGCCGATCTCGATGCGGCTACTGCGGGTGCTGACAGCCGAGGAACAGCAGGCCATCCTCGAACAGCACGGACAGCAGACGGTGCAGGACGCAATGAACAGCTACCCGCGTACGGTGTATATGGGTGGAGCGCTGCCACAAGCCCTGATTACTATGATTGAATGGAACTATGATCAGGTACCCGTGGTAGCCCGCGATGGCAGCTATGCGGGCCTGATAGGGAGCGAAGATATTTTGCGGGCTGCCGTGACGCGCCCCAGCGGAGAAGATGGCGAGGTACGCACTATTGACCTGACTACCAATGTGCAGATGGTGCTGCAATCGATTGCGCCAACCGTGCATATTGACCGTCCGCTGCCCGATGTTGTGCGCCAGCTTTTGCAGACCCCGCTGCGTTACCTGATAGCGATAGATGACGAGCGGCGGGTACGCGGAACCATCAGCGATACTGACCTGCTGCAACGGCTGAACGGCAACGAACGGACGGCCCTGCTGACGACCTTGCAGCAAACGCCGCCTGCGCTCACGGATGGCCTGCTGCAATCGTCGTATACCCTGGCGCAGATAGTAGAGCGTGACATTACAGTATTCAAGCCGCAGTACAACATTCTTGAGGCAGGGCGGCGCTTGCTCGAACTACAGCAGGAACGTGCGCCCGTGGTTGATGACAACGGCTCTCTGATGGGCATTGTCACTCGGAGCGGTCTGCTGCGAGCGCTTATCCAGGAGAGCCAGTAACGAGGGGAGGCCCACCCGATGACTACCACACTTGCACCACCACCCGCCGCGCCGACCATCGCAGGGCCGCCGCCAGGACAGTGGACGGTAGCAGATTGGGAGCAGTTGCCGGAGGATACCATCCGCTATGAAATCGTTGGGGGCACCCTGCTGATGACGACTTCACCCAGTAACTTTCACGAGTGGATTGTTGCAATGTTTGTTGAGGAGATTGGTGTACCTGCCCGACGGCAGGGGCTGGGATTCTGGTTTGTGGGTCCCGCCGGGGTCATCCTCTCCGAGCAAGACGCGGTGCAACCCGATTTCT
>JAAUSQ010000217.1 GCA_012033195.1 Chloroflexaceae bacterium | reverse complement strand
GTACCAGCAGCATATCCAGCGGGTCGGGGCGGCGGCGGCTGTAGATCAGGATGCCAGCTAGCACAATGATAAAAGCTAAAAAACAGGATGCCTGTACCCGTGCGGGTGGTGGTGGGGGACCACTCTGCCACCAGCGTGGTGACTGCCGAGGTGTTCAGCAGGCCAAACACATACCCAAGCACGCCCACCCCACGCGGATTGACCAGCAGCGCCAGCGCCGTGATCGCACCCCAGAAGAACAGATGCCAGAGCGGAGCGCGGCGGGCGCGGGTGACTTCGTCGGGGGGCGTGCGGCGGTTGCCCAGCCAGCGCTCAAGCAGCAGGCCACCGAACGTCAGCGCAACAAGCATGCCGCCCAGCACAAAGGTGCCATGCAGATTGACCCACAGCACCATGAGCAGCGGCAGCAGCCACAGCCGCCCCTGCAACAGCGGCGGGAGCTTTGTATCAGCAGGCGGCTCCACGGTGCCGCGTGCCCGTTCGCGCCAGTGCGTGAGGAGAACCAGGAACGCCACAAACAGCGGTAGGGTGTAGGTCTGGGGGCGCACGTTCCAGTTATCAAACGAGAGCGGCAGGGTCAGCAGGAGAACCAGTACACTCATCCGCACCGCGCCGCTGCGCTCGATGCACAGCCGCAGCAGCATACCATAGGCCAGCACGATAATGCCCGATTGCACCAGCAAAATGAGCGGTACACCGCCAAGCTGATACAGGCCGTACATCAGCACCTGTGCCAGCCATGCCTGATTGATAAAAGTCTCGCCAGCCTGCGTATACGAAAAGCTATCGATGATCGGAATGCTGCCCGTCTCAATAATCACCCGCCCGGTCGCCATGTGCCACCAGAAATCGTGGGGCTGAATGGGCAGCACCAGCGGGCGCATGGCAATCAGTGCCAGCGCTGCAAAGATCCAGACGTGGTCGAGGGTCGGAAACGCCTTGCGGCGGGAGGTTGCTAGCGTCTGTGTCGCCATACTTCGCTCTGTTCATCTTGATAGGTGCGGGTCCAGTCGGGCAGGCTTGCCATGGCTGCGGCCAGCGTTGGCTGTTCGTCGGTGCCAAGCAGCACACACTGAATCTGATACTGCTCAAAGAGCCGCATCACATCCTCGCCCCGTGAGAGGGTGCGGTAGTCTTCCCACTGTGCAAGCGGGTACAGTTCAACCCGTGGGTCAATAAACACCTGCCCCTGGGGATAGAGTGCCCAGATCAGATAGGAGCCGAAGCCCATCTCGTTAAACAGATGACCAGCGCAAGGCTGTTCCAGCAGGTGCTCGGTTGCGCCCACGGGCGTATCGGCGCTGAATTGCACCGGCGCACCGGGCACATCGGCAAAGAGGGCGCGGTATTCGGCGGGCAGCGGCAGCAACGGCTTGAACCACGGCTGTACTACCAGCAGCAGCAGTACAAAGCCTGCCGCCAGCAGCAGATTGGTGGTATAAATGGTGGCAGGCTTGCGAAAGCGTGTTTGTGCTCTTTCGGCAGGCGGCGCGGTGAGCACCTGTGCCAGCACGGGCATGGCCACAAAACCGAACCAGACAACATATCGCACGCCGCTAAAGGCCATCCACAGATACCCCCCTACCAGCAGCATATCGGTGAGGGCGGGCCGCCGCCGACCAAGTGCCACGGCAAACAGCAGCAGAATGACACTGACAAAAAAGCCCATGCCCGCCAGATCACGCGGGGAGGGCGGTTGCCACTCATTAACAAGTTGCTGGCTCGGTGCGTCGGTCAGCAGATCATACACATATGTATACACCCCTGGCCCCAGCGGATTGAGGAAGGTGGCCAGCAGCGCCCCGAACGCGGCCAGATAGAGCCAGCGCAGCCGCTGCCAGCCTGGAGCATCTGGTTGCCGCAACAGGCCGCGCAGCGTTTCGCCTGCTACAAACGCGCCAATCATCAGCAGGCCGATGCTAAAGGCACCATGAGCATTGACCCAGAAGAGCAGCAACAGCGGCACCGCCGCCAGCCAGCGTGGGCCAAGCGTTTTATCGGCGTAGCGGCTGAGCAGGATAAACAGCAGCATAAACGGAATCCACGACCAGTTCTGGGTGCGCGTGGTCAGGTTGTTAATGATCATCCAGATCAGCAGCAGCGCCCCGCTGCCCGCCAGCCACCACGACCCGCTGCGGCGGTGGGCTTCGTAGGCTACCAACGCTATCGCACCAGTGGCAAGCACGTTGCGTGCAAAGATGACCAGCGGTAGCCCACCAAGCTGATACAGCACATAAAAGAGCCATTCGGCCAGCCAGCTTTGATACACATACGGCGTATCGGCAGGGAGCGACCACGCAAAAATATTGGTGGTGGGCAGGCCGCTGGTTGCGATCAGTTCCCCAGCCTTTAGATGCCACCAGAAATCATTCGGCACGGTGCGGGTCAGGCTGATGACCGTACCAACCGCACATAGCGCAATGATAGCCCAGAGCTGATCGGTTTCGAGGCGTGGCAGGGCGAATGGTTGGGCAGCGGCACGTTTTTCGATAGGTCGGGTCATAGGCGTATATATTTCGGGTACGAATGCTCATGCGAGATACCGCCAGAATGCAGCATCCTACGGTATAATACCACGTAACATATCAGATCTGCTTAGTACAAGGGGACAGTCGTGACAGAGACGACAGGCACACTAGTGGAAGGACAGGCGATAGCAACCGCAACCCACGATTGCATCGTGGTTATTCCGACCTACAACGAACGTGATACTATCGTTGACCTGATTGGGAAGATATTGGAACTGCCCCGCTTCCGGGTGCTGGTGGTTGATGATAACTCCCCCGACGGCACAGGCACCCTCGTCACCGACCTGTCGCTAAAAGAGCCACGGGTGGGCCTGCTGCCGCGCTCTGGCAAACTGGGCCTAGGCTCGGCCTACATCGCAGGCTTCCGGCGGGCCTTGCGCGAAGGGTCGCAGTACATCTTTGAGATGGATGCCGACTTCTCGCACGACCCGGCCTACCTGCCCTATCTGTTGCAGGCCGTCGAGTTGCACTGTGATCTGGCGATTGGGTCGCGCTATGTGCGTGGCGGCGATACTGTTAACTGGGGCTTTATGCGGCAGTTCATCAGCCGCAGCGGGAACCTGTATGCTGGCCTGATATTGCAACTACCCACTACCGATAGCACCAGCGGCTTTCGCTGCTACCATCGGCGGGTGCTGGCAGCGCTGAACCTGTCGGCGATTCGCTCGAATGGCTACGCATTCCAGATCGAAATGGTCTACCGTACCAAACAGGCCGGGTTCCGTATTCAGGAACTCCCGATTATCTTTCCCGACCGGCGTGTCGGCAAGTCGAAGATGTCGCGCCATATTGTGCTCGAAGCACTGATCAACGTCTGGCGGTTGCGCCTGGGGTTGATGTAACCAGCTAACCATCGGCAAACGCGGCCCCGTGCCGCAGCAATCGCATTCACACAAGGAGGCCACCGTGTCAGACCAGGATTTTCGACAGAAGGTTGAGTCGATGCGTGATACTTACCGCGAGGAGCAGTCACGCTTGCAGCGCGAAATTAACGAGAACGAGGTGCTGGTACGTCAGGTAACGGCAGATGTCGAGAAGCTCGCCCAGCGTGAGCTTTCCGTTTCCAACCGGGTACGCGACCTCGATGTAAACCTGGAGCGCTATAGTAAGGCCGAGATCAAGAACTTCTATGCAGCGGCCCAGGAAGTGCAGATGCGGTTGCAGATGATGCGTGCCCAGCTTGACCAGTTGCAGGTGCGGCAGAGTGGGATGCGGAACCAGCAGAAGCGACTGGCAGAAATTGTTGATCTGATGGATGAGATGCTCAGCCAGGATAGCGGCACCCGCACGGGTGCAGCCAATCTGGAGGTGAACCCGGAAGATCAGCTTGCCAATGTTATTCTGACCCACGAAAAAGATCTGCATCGTATCTCGCTGCAAATCCACGATGGGCCAGTGCAGGTCATGAGTAACCTGGTGCTGCGGGCCGAGATTGTGCAACGTATGATTGACCGCGATATTGAGCAGGCCCGCACCGAGCTTGCCAGCTTGAAAACAGCCATCAACAACGCGTTGCAGGCCGGTCGCAAGCTGATCTTCGACCTGCGCCCCATGACCATTGACGACCTCGGCCTGATCCCGACGCTGCGCCGTTTTGCTACCCAGTTTGGCGAGCAGAACAAGCTGGAAGTGAATGTGATTGTGCAAGGCCTTGACACACGCTTGCCGAGCCACTACGAGCTTACGATCTTCCGTTTTATTCAGGAAGCACTGAACAACGTTTCTGCACACGCCAATGCTAATCAAGCACGGGTGCTGCTCAGTGTGTACGAGAATATGTTGCAGATTGTAGTGGAGGACGACGGCAGCGGCTTCCACGTCAGCGAAGTACTTGCCGATAAAAACGCCCGTAAGGGGATGGGCATTGCCAATATGCGTCAGCGGATCGAGGCCATTTTGCAGGGGCAGTTTGGTGTCGAGAGCAGCATCGGACAGGGCACCCGTGTTGCCGCAACCGTGCCGATGCCATAGGGCTACACCAACCCGCTCCATACATATGTCACAAAAAAAGGTGCGGCTACTAGCCGCACCTTCCTCATAATATGAAACACACGTGACGAGCTACTCTCCCGTATTAACTCCCGGCCCATAAGCATAAAAGTCTTCCCAGGGGCGATAATACGTATAGTAGGTATTGCTCTTTGCGCTGCCATCCGGCCACGTGATGGTACGCACGTAGTTGACGTTGACACCGGCCCGCCCGTGTACCAGATGCACCACCTGCCCCGGTGCCAGGTTCGGGTCATACTCCCAGATAGCGGGGCCTGGCTGTATCCAGTTGCTGGTGTAGGGGCCGTCGTAGGACACGCTGCGCCCGTCGTTGTAGCCCCAGATGGAGAAGGTGACGGTTGCTGCGTCCACATTCGACTCGGCAAAGATGTAGATTGGCCCGCTGGTGTCGTTCACAAACTTGAAGTCGAGACCCGGATCAAACACGGTTGCATCGAAGCCGAGAATGTTCTCGTAGAAATTAACAATGAAGCTGTGCGGGTGGCGCTCGGTAATGTTCAGACCAGCATTCGATACAGCGCGGAACAGAGTCGTTGATACCTGGCACAGTCCGCCTGCGGTCACCTTTTCCAGCCGTCCGCCGATGATGGCATAGCCCTCGACAAAGCCGCTATCTTCCGAGAAGTCGGCGTGCGATAGAAAAGAGAATTCTTCACCGGGCATAACCATAATTTCGTTGAACATCTCGGTAGCGCGTGCAATGTTGTGGATGCGCTCCTCAATCGAGGCAGCATAGCCAGTGGTTGCGGTGCCAATCAGCGCAATTTCTGGCACGGGTGCAGTCGCGGCAAGGGCTATCGGGTCGCGCTGCAAAAGCTGCCGACCGAGCATGCCAAGCTGCACATCGTAGGGCGTGCCAACCATTTCGGGGTGGTACTCAAAGCGCGCACGCTGGAAGTACTGCACAATATACTCGTTGCCGTCTTCCGGGTTGACCTCAACAAACTCTTCCGAGATGGGGTAGCCAAACACCGCCAGTCCGCCACGGGTCTGCCAGAAGTAGCGGAAGGCACCGCCGATGGTGTGGCCCGATTCGGGGAAGAAATCGCGCTCTGGATCGGGCGAGGCAACCAGCCAATCAAAGGCCGGGTCGGTGCGTCCTGCGGTAAGGATTTCGCCTGCCAGCGAGAGGGTGACATAATGCTCAGGTGGCAGGTCGGGGCGCAGTTCGAAGCGGGCGCGCTCGAAGTACTGCACCTGGAATCCGGTGGTACGGTCGATAATCACTTCGGTCAGCGGGAAGCCAAAATTATCAAGGCCGCCGTGTGCCTCGAAGAAGGTTTTAACCGGGCCGCTGATCATGTGGCCTGTTTCGGGGAAATACCGGAATATATCGTTCGGATTTGCGTGGGCCTGTGGGGTGCGGGTGGGAGCCAGCGACAGGCAGAGCAGGGCTACCAGTGCGGCAGCAGCAACAATGCGGAGCGAGAAACGCATACACCAACCTCCTTGAATATGCTTTGAAGCAGTGCCCTATTATACAGCAAATAGCACGGCGATGAGTGTACATGGCTGCACGCCGCGCCACCCATCGCCGGGAGGTTTCAACCTCCGGTTACGCTTACAAAGCCCGCCTGCGCGAGCTATCCTGTTTGGTATCGCCCCATGCCTGCACCAGGTTTGCGCTTCTTCGCTCCGTGCGTGGGAGCGGCGGCGCAGGTGAAGGGAACACCTGCCCAGCCCAGCGTATCAGTTACTCCCCTTGCGGCAGCGGCTCCAGGCTTTGCAGGTAGAGCCACAGCGCCTCGATCTCTTCATCCGAGAACGCGGCGAAGGTGCGTGGCATCTCTTCGCCAACGGGCAAGCCATCGGGTCCGATGCCCTCACGCAGCACACGCTTAAAGTCCTCCAGTGTCCAGTTGCCCATACCAGTGATCGGGTCGGGGGTGAGGTTTTTGGCTGGAATAACCTCTGGCCCGGCACCTGGATAGCGCCCACCCGCAAAGTTGCTAGCATGACAGCCGGTGCAGGTTGGGGCGAGGTAGCGTCCATATTCAACCGTCGCGCCAGGTTCGGGCGCTTCAGCCGGCGGTACCGTATGATCAATTGCGGTAGCAGGCACAATAAAATTGGCCGGGTCGAGCGATAGGATACGCCCGATTGGGCCGAGTGAACTTGCAGGTGAGGGATTGTCAACCGGGGGGACAGTCTTCATATAGGCAATCAGCGCCCCCATATCATACTCGCTCAAGTTGTAGTATTCGTGGGCGGGCATCACAAGTAAGGGCTTGCCGGCCGGCCCCACGCCATGCCGAATAGCCCGCACCCAGTCGATATCGGTGTAAGCTGCGCCAATGCCTCCCGCGCCGGTAGTCAGGTTGGGCGCATGAAACCGCGCAAAGACTGGGTCATCAATCATTGTTTCGCCTGCAAAGTTGGCCGCGTGGCACCCATTGCAGCCACGGATTACCGACAGATGCTCGCCCCATGCTATCGCCTCTGCGTCAGTAGGGATAGCAACGGGTTGCACCTCGATGGTGTAGGTTTGTGAGGTACGTTGTTCACTCATCATATAGACACTTCCCACCGCGATCAAGACCAGCACGACCAGCACGCCTGCGACGATACCAAGCCATTTCAGGAATGTTTTCACGTGGTAGCAGCCTTTCTGAATTCCATAGTAAAGCAAACGGAGCGAGGAGGCGGAGTTTATTGGGTAGCTCCCATAGTAGCATAGCTAACGGGGTGTTGTCAGTAAAAGATTGGTGTATTTTTGTCCTATAAGCAAGGCACCAATGCCCAACCCTGCCACACCCAGCAGCAGCAGCACAAATGCGGGCCAGCCTACGTGCTCATACACAAAGCCGGGGAGGTAGGAGCCGGTAACACCGCCACTGTAATAAAACGTCACATAGAGACCGTTGACGATGCCCCGATGCTGCGCGGCCCGCTGATTGACACTGCCCGTTGCCAGCGAGTGTACCAGGAACATCGAGCCACAGAACAGGAACAACCCACCAAACAGTACGCCAACGTTTGGCACCAGTGTGCTGAGCAGTGCCAGCATATAGCCACCAAAGCCGATGATCATGGTGCGCTGTTCGTTGCCGACCAGGGCCGCGATGCGCCCCGAACCAAGCGAGGTTGCTACGCCAAGCAGGTAGCCCGTGTAGATCAGGCCGGTGATGGAAGAGGACAAACCGGGCATCAGCACGTGCAGACGGAAGGGTAGAAAGTTGAGCAACCCTGCAAACACCAAAAACAGACAGAAGATGCTCACATAGGTGCTCAGGTAGGTTGGGTCGCGCAAAATGGCAACGGCATCACCCGGACGAGGGCGCGGCGTTTCAAGGCGTGTAGGGACATACAGCCTGCCAAGCAGCGCCAGACAGACCAGCAGCGCCGCCGCGAGCACCACAAAAAACAGTCGCCAATCGAACAGGCTGGCTCCCAGGCCAGCAAGCAACCGCCCCAGATAGCCGCCGACAATTGTCGCCGCAACATAGATAGACATGCTACGACGCAGGCGGGTGCTGTGCGCCGTACCCGAAATAAAGGTCATCACCGAGGTGAACGCAGCAGGCAGCAGCAAGCCCTGCACAAAGCGGATGCCCAGCAGCACGATAAAGCTATCAACCAGGACAAACGCCAGTTCGCTGATTGCTAACCCCACCAGCGACCAGCGCAGCACCCGCACTTGCGGGCACGGCTTCGAGCAGGTAGCCATACGAGAGCGGCGCAATCGCAAGCGGCAGCATGGTTGCTGTAATGAGCAGGGCCGCGTCCGACTCGCTGATGCCAAAGCGTTCGACAAAAAGGGCAGCAGCGTTGTTGGGGC
>JAAUSQ010000216.1 GCA_012033195.1 Chloroflexaceae bacterium | reverse complement strand
CGAACGAAGTTTTCGCACCCGATTGTGCGTGATCAGCATCGGCAGTTGTATTTTCGACAGCACGGCAAGAGTTATGGAATAGGTTCGTTTCAGCACGAGCCGCTGCTAGTCGATCCGGCGACCGTAGCCAAGCACAGCGATACTGAAACACCAATCGTGCTGCCCTTCACCGCGCGCCACTTCGAGCAACCCTGGCAGGATGCGATCCGCCTGATGCCGCCGCTCAATACAACATCACTGGTGAGCAAGGTCAACGGCTTAATCCCTGTTACGCCCGACGGTCTGCCGATCATCGGTGAAGCGCAGCGGATGCGCGGGCTGTGGGTGGCAAGTGGTTCCTGGACGGCTCATGCGGGCGGTGTGGGGCGTGCTGTCGCCGAGTGGATGGTGGATGGCGCAAGTGAGCTTGATGTGAGCGACTGTGCTATCGCGCGCTTCGATGCTCACGCCTATACGCCCGCCTATCTGCGCCTGCACAGCGCCCGCACCTATACCAGCTTTTCGCAGACAACCCATCCGCGCAGTCAGTCCGAGCATCCGCGCAACCTGCGGGTCAGCCCATTTTACGAGCGCCAGAAAGAACTGGGGGCGGTCTTTTTTGATCACCACGGCTGGGAGCGCCCGCAGTGGTATGAGGCTAACAGCACCCTGCCACGTGTCCCGCAAATTCCCGACCTCTCCGGGTGGGCGGGGCACAACTGGTCGCCCATCATCGGAGCCGAGCACGTCGCCACCCGCGAGCACATCGGCCTGTTTGACCTGACATCGCTGATACAGTGTGAAATAACTGGTTCTGGTGCGCTCAAGTTTCTTCAGACGATGACGAGCAGCCAGATGGATCGTCCGGTCGGGCGTGTTGCGTATACTCTGATGCTGAACGGGCGCGGCAATGTGCAGGGTACAATTACCGTGGCACGGCTGGCAGAACAGCGCTTTATGCTGGGCTTGAGCACCGCGCACGATCTGGTATGGTTGCAGCACCATCTGCCCCCGGACGGCTCGGTGCACCTGCGCGACCTGACCGATGCACTGTGCGGGGTGGGCGTGTGGGGGCCGCATGCCCGCGATCTGTTGCAGAAGCTCTGTGAGCAGAATATTTCAAACAAAGCCTTTCCGTTTTATCACGTGCAAGAAATTGCAGTCGGGGCGGTGCCCGCGATTGCGCTGCGGCTGTCGCTGGCGGGCGAAATGGGCTGGGAACTGTATACGCCGATGAGCTACGGCTTGCATCTGTGGGATATTCTGTGGGACGCCGGACGTGATTTTCACATTCTGGCGGTGGGCCATGGAGCGCTCGACTCGATGCGGCTGGAGAAGGGCTACCGCCGCTGGGGTATTGACATAACGAGCGAACACACCCCCTACGAGGCGGGCTTGGGCGATTTTGTGCATTTTGACAAGGGCGAGTTTCTGGGCAAGGCCGCGCTCACCCAGATCAAGCGGCAGCTTATCCGGCAGCGGTTGTGCTGCCTCAACCTGCACGATACCTCGATTGTGCCGATAGGCCACGAGCCAGTCTACAGCGGTGATATCGTAGTGGGCTTTGTTACCAGTGCAAACTATTCCTACTCCATGCAACAGTGCATTGCCTATGCCTACCTGCCCGTTGAGTATGCAACCGTTGGCACACAGCTTGCATTAGAATATTTTAATATGCGTTACACCGTAACAGTCATCAAAGAGCCGATTTACGATCCCATTGACAGCAACATGCGCGGCTAGATGGTATGTACTACTCTCCGGCTATCAGGAGGCAACCTGTGTGGTCGGGCTGGTGTGTCAAAAGTTTTTAACTTGACGATAACTCATACTTATGTTATATATTCCATCAAGGAATATATTGAACCGAGCATGTCTTGCTGAAAAAGAAAAACCGTTGCTGGTTCGAGTCGGAGCGCTGTTTATTTGTTCCTCGATATGTAGCAATCAGTTGTCACCTGCTCCCATGAACTGGTAGCTGGTAGGGTATTCCCCAACATATGCTCTATATCTCCAGCGTTACGGAACCATATACCAATGAGGCATGCGCACCAAGTCAGCGTTGACAAACACCTGAGAGAGGTACAACGAATGCAGATTCAAGGCTCCTACACCTTCGAGTACGACCAGCAAGCTGTCTGGAACATCCTTATGAACCCCGATGCGATTGCCAAAGCCATCCCCGGTGTTAAGGAGATGGTGCCCCTGGAAGGCGAAACGTACGCATGGCGTGCGATTGCCAAAATTGGTGTTGCCTCTGTCAGCGGCACCTATTCGGGTATCATCCGCATGACCGAGATTGAAGCCCCCGACCGTTACCGCCTGACTGCCGAAGGCGAAGGTCAGCAGAGTGTCATCAATGGTACGGCGCTGATTACGATGCAACCTGCCCAAGAAGCCGGTAAAACGGTTGTCGTGTGGGACGCCGAAGCAAGTCTGGCGGGCAAACTCGCCAGCATTGCCCAGCGCCTGATCAAATCGGCGGCAGGGTTGCTCAGTCGCCAGTTTTTTGGTGGCCTAGCCAAACAATTGAAGGCTGCCGAAAAAGAAGCCAAAACAGTTCCGGCGGCTACGTCGAGCCACTCGATGGCAGGCGAAAGCTAGCATACGTACGTTTATTCGCTGCAACGGCCAGGTACGGCAGTACGGCGTTCCGCAACGTGCTGCATGTGTTTGATTACAAAGGTGTACGAAATTCCCGTCTGGGTACGAAGAGTGTATCCCGTATATAGTGATAAGGGAGGGTACAGTGCAAGTATCTATTACTGTAAATGGCAAGCGTTACGAACGTAATATTGACCCACGTATGTTGCTTGTGCACTTTCTGCGCGAAGAACTTGGCTTGACAGGCACCAATATCGGCTGTGATACCAGTCAGTGTGGAGCGTGTACCGTCCATCTGAACGGCAAAGGCGTGAAGTCGTGTACATGTCTGGCGGTTCAGGTCGATGGGATGGACATCACAACGATTGAAGGATTGGCACAGAACGGTGCACTGCACCCCATGCAGGAAGCCTTCTGGGAACTGCACGGCTTGCAGTGTGGCTACTGCACTCCGGGCATGATTATGGCTTCAACGGCCTACCTCGCCACAAACCCCAGCCCGTCCGAAGAAGAAATCCGGGGCAGTCTCGAAGGCA
Organism: Chloroflexaceae bacterium; assembly: GCA_012033195.1. GTDB lineage: Bacteria > Chloroflexota > Chloroflexia > Chloroflexales > Chloroflexaceae > JAAUSQ01. The sequence continues at coordinate 5,202 of JAAUSQ010000216.1, read as the reverse complement.
ACTTCTGCCGCTGCACCGGCTACCAGAATATTGTCGCCGCGATCAAATCGGCAGCCGAAAAGATGCAACAGGAACCAGTGGGGGTATAACACATGAGCACACGTATTTTTGGTTCTGGCATTAAGCGCCGCGAAGATCCCCGCCTGATTACCGGTGGGGCAAAGTATACCGATGACATGGCACTGCCAGGGATGTTGCATATGGCTATGCTGCGCAGCCCGTATGCGCATGCCCATATCAAGCACATTGATACCGCTACCGCACAAGGCATGGAAGGGGTTGTGGCAGTGTACACCGCCACCGACCTCTCCCTGGGAGCGGTGCCGTGTGCATGGTTGGTGCCCAACTCCGACCTGAAGACTCCGGCTCACCCGCCGCTGGCAGCCGATAAGGTGCGCTATGTGGGCGATGCGGTGGCAATTGTGATTGCGGAAGACCGCTACCTCGCGCAGGATGCCGCCGACACCATCCACGTTGAGTACGAGGTGCTGGGTGCAGTGGTGAACCCGGAAGAGGCTACCCAGGAGGGCGCACCGCAACTGTTCGACGACGTGCCCAATAATATCGCCTTCCGCTGGATTGCGAGCAGCGGCGATGAGGGGGTTGAGAAAGCCTTTGCCGAAGCCGATGTTGTTGTGAAGGATCGCATTGTGCAGCAGCGCTTGCTGCCGACGGCAATGGAGCCGCGTGCGGCGCTGGCGCAGTGGAACAGCGGCACGGGTGAGATGACCATCTGGTGTACCAGCCAGAACCCACACATTCACCGCTTCATCCTCAGCGGGATGCTGGGCCTGGCCGAGCACAAGGTGCGCGTGATTGCGCCGGAAGTCGGCGGTGGCTTTGGCAGCAAGATTCCGGTGTACGCCGACGAAGCACTGGCGGCATGGGCTTCGATGAAGCTGAACCGTCCGGTCAAGTGGGCCGAAACCCGCAGCGAGAACTACCTGGTGACGATCCACGGGCGCGACCATATCGAGCATGTCGAAATGGCTGCCACAAGCGACGGCACCATTACCGCCATTCGGGGCACGGTCTACGCTGGTATGGGTGCCTACCTCTCGACGGCAGGGCCGGGTATCCCGACCATTCTGCACGGCCTGATGTATTGCGGCCCCTACACCATCCCCCATGCCCGCTGTGAGTCGATTGGTGTGTTTACCACCACCACCCCCACCGATGCCTACCGTGGCGCAGGTCGCCCGGAGGCCGTGTTCCTAATGGAGCGCTTGATCGATCAAGTGGCCCGCAAGCTGAACATGGACCCGGTGGAACTGCGGCGCAAGAACTTGATCCCGCCCTTCGAGGATGGCTACACTATCCCACTTGGCCTGACCTACGATAGCGGCAACTACGAGGTTGCCCTCGACAAGGCGCTGGCGATGATCGGGTATGCCGACTTCCGCAAGGAGCAGGCAGAAGCCCGCAAGCAGGGCCGCTACCTCGGCATTGGTGTGACCACCTACTGTGAAATCTGTGGCCTTGGGCCGAGCCAGGTGGCTGGTGCAACTGGCTTCCAGGGTGGTCTGTGGGAAAGCACTATCATCCGTGTAACGCCGACGGGCAAGGTCCACGCAATGATCGGTGCTTCGCCGCACGGCCAGGGCGAAGAAACTACCTTTGCTCAGCTTATCTCAGATGAGATTGGTATTCCGGTTGAAGATATCGAGATCCTGCACGGCGACACGGGCAACACGCCGATGGGGTGGGGCACCTACGGCAGCCGCACTACACCTGTTGCAGGCGCAGCGCTGGTACTGGCAACCCGCAAGATCAAAGAGAAGGCCCGCGCTATGGCAGCGCACCTGCTCGAAGCAGCGGTCGAAGATATCGACTACGAAGATGGCAAGTTCTTTGTCAAGGGGTCGCCCGACAAGTTCAAGACTATTCAGGAAGCTACCCTGATGGCAACGCTGGCCTGGAACATGCCCGAAGGTATGGACCCTGGTATGGAAGCCTCGCAGTTCTACGATCCGCCGAACTTTGTGTATCCTTTCGGCACGCACATCGCCATTGTCGAGATTGAAGCCGATACCGGTATCGTACACCTCAAGCGCTATGTGGCGGTGGATGACTGCGGCCCGCAGATCAATCCGGTGATTGTAGCCGGCCAGATCCACGGCGGTATTGTGCAGGGGGTTGGTCAGGCGCTCTTCGAAGGTGTGGTGTACGATGAGCACGGGCAGTTGCTGACTGGTTCGATGATGGACTACGCCGTGCCACGTGCCGAAGCCTTCCCGGAGTTCGAACTTGATCACACCGTCACCCCTTCGCCGCACCATCCGGTAGGTCTCAAGGGGGTTGGTGAAACGGGCACAATTGCCAGTACCCCGACGGTCTACAATGCCGTGATCGACGCACTGCAGCCGTTTGGCATCAAAACAATGGAAATGCCACTGACCGCAGCACGGGTGTGGGAAGCAATGCAACGCCGCAATGGTTCCGCCAATGGTTCCACCAATGGTGTACACGAAGGGAGTTAACGAACATGCGACCAGGTAAGTTTGCATATCATCGTGCCGAAACCATCGATGCGGCACTGGAACTGCTGACCAATAACGAAGATGCGAAGGTGCTGGCGGGTGGGCACAGCCTGATTCCGGCGCTGAACTTGCGCCTTGCCCAACCCGAAATGCTGATCGATATTGGACGGCTGGAGAACCTGCGCGGCATTCAGGCAAACGGCTCGCTGATGATCGGGGCGCTGACGACCCACGCCCAGATTGAGACATCGGCAGCAGTGCAGCAGTACTGCCGGGCGCTATCTGCAGCAGTTTCGAAGGTCGGCGACCCGATGGTCCGTAATCGGGGCACGATTGGCGGCAACATTGCCCACGCCGACCCCGCCTCCGACCCGCCGACCGTGCTCCTGGCCTGTGATAGCATCATCCATCTCCAGGGGCCAGATGGTACCCGGACCGTGCCCGTGCAGGATTTCTTCCTTGACCTGTTCACCACCGACGTGCAGCCGAATGAGTTGGTGACAGGCATTGAAGTACCGAACATGTCCGATCACAAGACCGCCTATGCCAAGCTGACCCATCCGGCCTCGCACTATGCGGTGGTGGGCGTGTGTGTGGCGGTGAAGATGGACGGCGACACGTGCGACCATGCTCACGTTGCTATCGGTGGGGCGCTGCCGAAGGCGATGCGTTCGCCGGGTGCCGAGGCTGCGCTGGCAGGCACCACGCTGGACGATGCGGCGCTGAATGCTGCCGCCGAAGCGCTGATGGACGAGATCCGTGCCGAGGTAATGGGCGATGTGTATGCGCCCGAAGCCTACCGCACCGCGATGGCAGGTGTCTACCTGAAGCGGGCCATCCGGCAGGCGCTGGCCTCCTGAAACCCGTTTGCGCCGCTCTCCCGTGCTCAGTGGTACGGGGGGGCGGTGTTTTTGCTAGCCTGGAAGGGACGATTTATAGCTATGTTCAGTAGCATCGACGCGACGCTGCACGGGCTTTCGAACCACGACTACATTGCAGAACGCAGCCTCGCCACGGCGGTCTATCTGGCAGTGCGGATGAAAAAGCCGCTCTTTCTAGAGGGTGAAGCGGGCGTCGGCAAGACCGAAATTGCCAAAGTGCTGAGCCGGATGCTGCAGACCGAACTGATCCGGTTGCAGTGTTATGAGGGCCTCGATGTGAGCACGGCCCTGTACGAGTGGAACTATGCCCATCAGTTGCTGCACCTGCGGCTGCTCGAAGCCAGCAACGCTACCCGCGACCAGATGCGCGCCAGTCTGTTTACCCGCGAGTTTTGCAGGCGCGGCCCCTGCTGCGGGCGCTCGAAGCCAGTGCCGAGGGCAAGCCGCCTGTGTTGCTGATTGACGAACTCGACCGCGCCGATGAAGAATTCGAGGCGTTTCTGCTGGAACTGCTCTCCGATTTTCAGGTGACAATCCCCGAATTGGGCACGATCAAAGCCGCCGTGCCGCCTATCGTGATCCTAACATCCAACCGCACCCGCGAGATCCACGATGCGCTGAAGCGGCGCTGTATCTATTTCTGGATCGAGTATCCCAGTTTCCAGAAAGAGCTTCAGATTGTACTGACCAGAGCGCCCGAAGTACAGCCGATGCTGGCCCGCCTGATCACCGCCTTTATCCAGGAATTGCGGCGGCTCGAACTCTTTAAAGCGCCCGGTGTGGCCGAAACGATTGACTGGACAGCCGCACTGGTTGCGCTCGATCAGCACACGCTGTCGTCCGACGTGGTCGAAGATACTATCGGCGTGGTGCTTAAATATCAGGATGATATTGAGACAGTGCAGCGAGCTTCGCTACAAGCCCTGATCGACCGGGCCAAACTGGTCGCCGAACGCGCATGAACACACCGCCACCCATTCGCAGCGCCTACCTGGGGCCAGAAGGCAGCCCCTACGAAGGCGGCAGGCTGCTTGAAAACCTGCTGCTGTTCGGGCGGGTCTGCCGTGCGCTGGGGATGACCGTCACCCCCAACGTGATGCTCGACGTGGCACGGGCACTCGAACTAGTCAACGTGGGCAAGAAGTGGGACGTGTACCACACTATGCGGGCGCTGATTGTCACCCGCCGCCGCGATCTCGAACTGTTTGATGAAGCCTTCCGGATCTTCTGGCAGCGCCCTGCCAACGAGATGACCACACTTGACCTGAGTTCGCTGGGGGAGCGCCGCCGCCAGAAAAAGACCCAGTTTTTGCCACCACCGCAGCCACCCCCGATGATCCCACCTCGGACGAGCCAAAGCCTGCTATCGACCCCTCGCTGCTGGCGATTGTGCCCACGCACAGCCAGAGTGAAGTATTGCGCCACAAAGACTTTGCCAACATGACCGGCGCAGAGTTGCAGGCCGCGAAAGATCTGATGGAGGAACTGCCCTGGTCACTCGGTAGCCGTGTCTCGCGGCGCTACCGGGCCGGCGGCGGCACCCAGATCGATCTGCGCCGCATCTTTCGCAGCAACGTGCAGTTTGCCGACGAGTTCCTGACCATCCCTACCCGTAGCCGCAAGACCAAGCCGCGCCCGCTAGTGCTGCTCTGTGACATCAGCGGCAGTATGGAGCGCTACACGCGCCTGCTGCTCCATTTCACCCATACGCTTGCCAACACCATGTATCAGGTCGAGTCGTTTGTGTTCAGCACCCACCTGACCCGCATCACGCAGCACATTCGCCGCAAGTCGGTTGATGTGGCGCTGCGCGACGTGGGCACCAGTGTGAGCGATTGGGG
>JAAUSQ010000215.1 GCA_012033195.1 Chloroflexaceae bacterium | reverse complement strand
CGGGTCTGGGGTGGGTTCGAGTCACCGCTTGTGGTTGTCACATAACGGTCGGTACCGCGACTATAGAGCCGAAGCCGATGGTCGTTCAGGTTGTTGTAGCGTGAGAGAATGCCTACATAGCGGCTGCTATCGGTGGCGCTGTTACGGATCATCAGCGCTGCCAGGGCGTTGCTATTCTGTCCATCCCAGTAGACAACTCGTGCGGTTGCTGTAAAGACACCCGGTGTTACCAGGTCGGCATCGGCGACGGGGCGCGACAGCAAGCGCATATCATCGAACGTCTCAAGCAGTTGCGTTCCGGGCAGACCGCTGCCGTTGCCACATACGGTGACGGTGCTGCCATTGTTGCCCTGCACGACGGTACCACCGGTGGCATTGCCAATATTGGTGGTCGCCCAACCCGTGACAAGGTTTGTTGGGGATGTACATGCAACCGGGCTAACATTGGCATTGGATTGCGTCGGCGGTGTGCTCAGGCCCTCAATCCAGACGCGGTCGAATGAGGCACCCGCCGCAGCGCCAGTACCGGCAGCGTGGATGGCAATACCAACGGTCACGGTATCACCGAGACCACTGATGACCCGATCCGCCTGATATTGCGTCCAGGTTGTGCCATCCTTCGAATAGAAGGTTCGCAGGGTGGTGCCATTGCGCTCAATCCGCAGCCAGATCGGAACTTGCCGCAGGTTCGGGTTGGTAATTTCGTTTTCTAACCCGGTGGTACCGCCCTCGTCGGTGAAACGGACATGGTGGCGCATGCGGTGATTGTTGTTGCCGTTGTAGCGCGAGAAGATACCCACATACTGATTGGTGTCATCCAGAGCCGCGCCATCACCATTCCGCACCATCAGGCCTGCCATCGCATTACCACTGGTGGTATTCCAGTTGGCCAGCCGTGCGGTGATAACAAACTGCCCCGGTACCGCCAGATCGGATGGGCCAAGCGTGCGGTACAGATAGCGGAAGTCATCGGACGAGAAGTAAGCCGCACCGTTGGCGGCAGGGATACCATCGCCCGCGCCACAGATGGTCGCAAAGGTGCCGTCGTCATCCTGGTAGGAGCGCCCCGGACGGATTGCCGCACCCCGCAGATCGACGGCCTGCCACGGGTCGAACAGCAGATCCTCTGGTGGCGTACATTCAACCACCTGCGGCGGCGCAGCCTGCGCGACATATACCGATACCTGGCCCTGCTGCGAGAGCGCCCCGCTATCGTCGCGCACCTGATACCGGAATGTCATCAGGCCAGAGAAGCCGGTGCGCGGTGTGTAGGTAAAGTTGCCACTGCCATCGTTAACAATCGTGCCCGATGTGCCAGAAACAGGTGATTGGTTTTGCGGGCCAATCACCGATGTCAGGTCGAGGGTGCCTTCGGGTGCAATATCGTTGGCAGTAACATTAAACATAATCGGCGTATTGGCGGGGGTCTCGAATGTATCGGCAATGGCAAGTGGCGGCGATACTTCGTAGGCTCCCACATCACACAGGTTCTCGCTGGTCCTGGGCCGCGAGAAGCCACGCGCATCGATGGTGGGGCACCCGTTCGAACTACTGGCGGTTGCAATACGGTTGATTGCCGAGTTGCTGACTTCATCACCAATCAGCCGATGGGTGAGCAGCACGCGCTGGTATGTTTCGGCCCCCACGACCGGGCCTTTGTTCTCGGCCAGAGCAGTCATCGCCGGACTAAAATTTGTAATATCAGTGCTTATCGTTAAACACGAATTATCACTGATGATGTTATATCCCTGGGAATTAATTAATTGTCTGCCTGCACACTGTGCGCCGATACCTCCTGAACCAACCTGATTGTTGGCAACAATCGAGTTCCGCATATAATGGTTTGCATAATTGGCGCTGTTGAGATTGACATCGCTATGAATACCGCCACCATTCCAGCGTGCAAAGTTATCAACCACCGTAGAGTTGGTCATCTGAATATAGTGTGCGACGGGAGGTGTAGTAGAACCATTAACGCTCTCGCCACCAGCGAACTCATTAAACATATAAATACCACCACCCTGGTTACCTGCCAGGTTGCCGCTGATTGTAACATTGGTGAGTGTCGCCCTTGTCAACCAGAAACAGCACGTCGTAACACTCCCTGAACCAATACGTTCGCGGGGTTGCATATAGATACCACCACCATCACCCAGATAGGCGCTGTTGTTGGCAATTGTGGTTCGTTCAATAGTAACAATGCCACTCAGGTTATCAATACCGCCGCCCCGGTTGTTTGCCTCATTATTGATAATCAGTGTGTCATAAATATTCAGCACACCAATAAAATAGTTGGAGATACCACCGCCATTACCCTGGTTGTTGCCATCGGGCAGGGTTGAGAGGGCCGCGTTACTATCCACCACACTATTCTGCAAGGTCAGCCGACCGTTGTTATAGAAGGCACCGCCCTCGGTACGGGCAGTATTGTTGAACATACTACTATTGTAGAGTTCGGTTTTGCCTTCGTTGTAGATGCCGCCGCCCTGCCCGGTCCATTGCGGGTTCAAGTTGTTATAAAACTTGAGCCAGTCGCCGGTATTTTCGTTGTCCCGAACAGTGGTATTGTTTAAGATAAAGATCGCGTTATCGTTGAGGTCGTTGTTGCCAATGTTATAGACGCCGCCACCCTGCAAGCGTGCAACGTTATTCCGCACCACACTATCGTAAAACAGCAACGTACCGCCAAAGTCGTTGGCAACAGCACCGCCCACGCCGTGATAATGCACGGGATAGTACACATTCCCGATACCCTGGCGGGCGTAGTTGTTGAAGTTTTCGCTAAAAACAGGATTGCTATTGACGACAAGCTCTACATTATCCAGGCCAAACTCATCAGCAAACTCCGTACTGCCGCAGGAACCGTTGTTGTCGGTATACCAGCGCATGTGCAAGTACCCATTATTGGGGACATTCACCCCGCTGACGGTTACCGAGCGCGACTCCTTTACCCATGTGGGGTTGGCATCGGCGGCATCAGGAGTAGTATAGGTGTGTCCACTCAGACCACTTGTAGTGTACTGTGCGTCGGTTGGCCGCTCGCGGAACTAGTCGTCTGGGTTGAATACTGAAAATTAAACTGGCTGGAACACGCACCATTGTTGAGGGTCCAGATATCATAGTTGACGGTATAACTGGTAACTGGTGCTCCTGTGGTATTCTCCACCCGCAAGCGCATACTGCCAAACGTGAGCGCATCATCTTGCGCCGGGGCACCGTTGTTGGGTTGCATACCCAGAATGGTATTGGTGCCCGCTTCATCGACCACGAAGCCGTAGACACCACCCCGATAGACATTGCCCGGTGAGTAGCCGCGTGCAAAGAGGCGGTCATTGGATGAAAGCGCTTCATCGACGGCAACCTGCGCCGCCGTCTGGGTTGCGCCAAAGTTGCTCACGAGGTTGCTACGGAGCTGCATGCTCCAGTTGTTGGAGTTCAGGATCGTCGGGTTTGATGGATTGGGAGCCACGCCACCGGCGGGGAAGGCAAAGTTATCGAGGACCGGGTAGGCTGCTTCATAGCCAAAGGGGGTATTCAGGGCCTGGTTTTCGTACAGTTCGCTATTGCGAATCGTCAGGATACCGCCATAGTTGTAGAAGCCACCACCCTTGCGGTACAGTACCGTATTCCCCGATACATCCACAGTATCAATCGTAGTGGTCGCATTGAAGGCATACATACCGCCGCCATCGTTCTGGGCGGTATTATTGCGCAGGGTACCCGTCGTAAAGTTGAGCACACCAAACGACGCAATACCGCCACCATTGCGTGCCTGGGCGCGGTCTTCGGTGGTATCGGCTGCCGCCCTTGCGGGGGTGTAGGTGGGGTTTGCTGCTGTGTTGTTTTCTACCTGGACATTTTCGAGCGTGACAGTAGCAACGCCGGTAGCATCACCATCTATATACAAGCCACCACCACGCGAGGCGGTTGTATTATTGGAAATAATGCTATTGCGAATAGTTGCAAACGAGTTTTACTGATGGAGATACCACCACCGCCATTGCCGCCGCTGCTATTGCGCTCAACAACGTTTCCGTTAACAGTCACATTCTCCATCGTGAGCGTATTGTAATTGGGAACTGAACTATCACCCGATGCATCACGCACAAAGATACCACCACCGCCACCGCCGCTATCGGTGCCGCCAGCAACTGTGTTATTGATAATCTCAACATTTTGCAGCGTCAGGTTGCCATTTCGCAGCAAAATACCACCACCATCGCCACTCGGTGCCCGCCCATTGCGAATGGTGAGGTTTGAAATGGTCACTTCAAGTTGAGGGTCACCTGGATTTCGACCAAAATCGATATGAAATACACGGTCAATATTTTGGGCATCAATAATCGTGATACCCTTGCCCGCACCGTTAATGGTCATAGAACGACGGCGAATGTTCAGGTCGCCCGAAGCACCACTAGTTTCGTTAGCGCCAGTCACCGACAGGGTATAGACCCCAGCCCGCAATGTAATCACGTCTGGTGGGGTTGAACTCCGCTGCGCCGTCTGGATAGCGGCCCGCAACGTACATACCCCAAGCGCCGTATCACAAGTAGCATTGGAGGGGGTAAGGTCTGGCGCATCTGCAAACGTAGAAATGGTAAAATTGGCCGCCAATGCAGGGCGCGGCTCGACCAGAAAGAGCGAACTGAACATGACAACGATCAACAGCAGGCTGCTGATCAGCCGCAGATAGCGCATAGGTGTGCGGATAACCTTCTGGTTGTGCATGATAGGCAACCTTTGTTGTGATACTATTTCAGGCTAAACAACTATTGCAACGTACAATATCAGTAAGGAAGGATTGAGACAAAGCAAAAACAACATACCTAGTACGGTATGGTTCATAGTCCTATGTAGGCAACGCTATCTTAGCACGCGGAAAAAGGCGTGTCAATCAACTTCAGATACAGAAAGGTAGCCATTCAGTATAGAAATATGCAAGGAATATGTAACATCGTATAAAAAGTATAGGAGTGGTATAGGAAAATCAACCATTATGTACTTTATCGTTTAATTAAATATCGGACTGCTCGATGGCTTGCTGATTTTCCAGAAAAGATCGAGGCGCTATTCATTCCTCAAGTTCTTGAACAATACTTTCATACGATCCCCTGGTGTATGCTGCTGTTAGTATAATTTTATTTGCTTTTTACATCCAACGATGACCATATGCCAGATCTGTATGCTGCGCTATCAGCATACAATATCAGGAAAAAAGAGAGGAAATAAGTACTACGGTATTCCTCGGAGCAGAGCGCGAGTAGAGCCGCCCTGCTGCACGCGCCCTCACGCCGCATCGCCCTCGACAATCTCTTCAAGTGTGAAGTTATCAAATAATACCTGGGTGCGTCCGCTTTCGCCGCTGGTGATAATCATGCCCGCCATGCCGCTGATCGGTTCCTGGCTGCGGAGTGGTGGCAGCGCTTCACCATTGATCGTAATCTGGATATCCTGCCCGCGCACCTCAATGCGGATCTGGTTGGTTGCATTCAAGCCGGCTTCGATTGCATCAACGTTCATTGGTGGCAGCGGTGTGAAGCTGTTGCCGTTGGCATCGCTGGCCGTGATAGTCAGTTGTCCGTTGGGGGTGATATACAGCGCGTAGAAGTCGAAGAAGCCACCATCACCAAACATCAACCCATAGGCCGAGCTTGCACCACCGTCGATCATGGTTGCCTCGACTTCCAGCACAAAGTTGGATACCTCGTAGGCCGGGGCGGGGAGCGGTTGCTGCCACGTTTGCAGGCCACCGCCCGCAAATAGTTCAAATGCGCCGTTGTTCAGGCGCGACCCGGCAATGCTCCAACCAACACGCTCGGCATCGCTGAAGTCTTCGGTCAGGTCGAAGCCCTCGGCAAAGCCTTCCAGATTATCGAAGCGCACCGCCACGCCGCTGCCATCGAACGTGCCCAGGCCCAGCGTCAGTTGCCCACTTGCGCCGACTATGTCGGTATATTCGACCACCCTGGTCCCGTTGATATAACCTTCGATGCGTTCGCCCTGCGCGACGACCCGCAGGCGGTTGCTGGCTTCCAGGCCTGTAGTAAGCCGACTATCGAATGTCCAGGGCACCAGCGTTTCATACTGCTCGTTGGTGACCCGCGCCAGCCGATAGAAGCCGGTGCCGCTGAGCGAAAAGATGAGGTAATCACCCGGCCCACTCTGGCGGAAGCGAATGCCATATTCGGCGGTGAGATCGCCCGCCACCTGCTGCACATCCACCGCCATATCAAAATTGCTGACGGTCGGATGACCAAGGTACAGGCCATAGCTCTGGGTGTGGGCCGTATCGAGGCGTAGCTCGTAGGAGCCGTCAATTACCTGAGCCGTTGCCTGGTGCCAGAGCGTGGTTGGCTGCTCAAAGTCTTCGCTGATATCGACACGGCCCAGTTGCAGCACTGGTTCGGGCGGGTCGGGCGCTTCGGGTGGCGCGGGTGCGGTGGGGGTTGGGGTGGAGCCAAAGCGGATCGTGCTCAACTCAAATTCATCTACAAACATGATCGCAAGGATCAGGCCACAGAACAGCACCAGCACCAGCACTGCTCCGAGACCTGCAATCGCTCCCCACAGCATCATCCGACGACGGGCGGCATCCTGGTTGTGTCCTGGACTGACGGGCGGTTCCTGCATATGGTGTTCTCCCTACTACCCAAAGCGCCCCGAAATGTATTGTTGTGTGCGTTCTTCGTTTGGATTATTGAAAAGCTGATTCGTTTCTCCATATTCTACCAGCATCCCGGCACGGTCGTCATCCATCGTCATAAAGGCGGTATAGTCGGAGGCGCGGCTGGCTTGCTGCATATTGTGCGTCACAATCATAATTGTGTAGCGGTTGCGTAGTTCAAACATCAACTCCTCAATCTTGAGGGTTGAGATCGGGTCGAGTGCCGAGGCGGGTTCGTCCATCAAAATAATCTCTGGCTCCACGGCGATGGCGCGGGCAATGCAGAGACGCTGCTGCTGCCCACCCGAAAGGCTCAGGCCGCTCTCTTTGAGCTTGTCTTTCACTTCGTCCCACAATGCCGAACGACGCAGGCTCGTCTCAATCAGTTGGTCCATCTCGCCCTTGCTGCCACGCCAGCCATTGATGCGCGGGCCAAACGCGATATTTTCATAGATCGACTTGGGGAAGGGGTTGGGCTTCTGAAAGACCATGCCAACACGCCGCCGCACCTCAACCGGGTCAACATCATCATCGTACAGATTTTTGCCCCGGAACAACACCTTACCAGTAGCGTGGGCGGTCGGCACCAGATCGTTCATCCGATTGAAGGCACGCAGCACCGTGCTTTTGCCGCTCCCGGATGGGCCAATCAGCGCGGTGATTTTCTGGGCGCGTACGGGCAGATCAATATTTTTAACGGCACAAAAATTACCATAAAAGATACTTAAATCACGGGCTTCGGCAGCATACTTGCCATTGCTGGAACGCATTTGCTCACTCATGGTAGAAAAAGCACCCTTTCATCTGTACATAATCGTGTGATAATGAAAGCATTGCGGACAGGGGTGGTCTGCCATCATGCTTGCAATTGTTGTACCACTATGAAAGAATAGAGTGCTTCTCTTTGCAGTATACTATACGTTGATCTTACGTTTCTGATGTATTTAGATTGATATTCCGACGCTATGTACTTTGATATTCTGACCCTGTTTCCATCTATGTTCAGCGGGCCGCTGACCGAAAGCATTCTGAAACGGGCACAGCAGGCCGGTTTCTTGCATATTGCGCTGCACAATATCCGCGACTTTGCGACCGACCGCCACCGCACCGCCGACGATGCGCCCTATGGTGGCGGGGCGGGTATGGTGATGAAGTCCGAACCGCTGGCGGCCTGTATTCGCAGCGTGCGCGATGGCGCGGCCCTGCGCCTGCCCGAAGCGCGTCCACCGACGGTGATCCTGCTCAGTCCGGATGGGCAGGTGTTTACACAGCAGGTTGCCGAAGAACTGGCACGCCTGCCCGGTCTGGTGCTGGTGTGTGGGCACTACGAAGGCATTGATGAGCGCGTCCGCACTACGCTGATCGACCGTGAATTGAGCATTGGAGACTATGTGCTGACAGGGGGCGAACTGGCGGCAATGGTGGTGGTGGATACAGTGGCGCGGCTGATGCCCGGTGTGCTTGATGCCGAGTCGATCAAAGAAGAGAGCCACAGCGATGGCCTGCTGGAATATCCCCACTACACGCGCCCTGCGGTGTGGGAAGGGCAGGCCGTCGCCGCCGGTGCTGATATCGGGGCACCACGGCGAGGTGGCGAAGTGGCGGCGGCGGCAGCGGTTGCAGCGCACCCTAGCGCGGCGGCCGACTTGCTGGCGCAGAGTGCGG
>JAAUSQ010000214.1 GCA_012033195.1 Chloroflexaceae bacterium | reverse complement strand
CTATCGAGATTATCGGCACGTATCAGGGATGGTGGCAACTGCCGCCGCTGTGGGTGCTGCTACTGAATGGCGCACAGGCGGGCTTTTTTGCCGGATTATTTTTTGCGTCGGTGTGGCCCGGTTTCTGGCCCCGGTCAGCGCCACGGCTGCACACGGGTGTGTAGATTGAACACAACCTAGTCAGGACATACACTATGCTCCGTCTTTTCTGTGGTGTGGTGCTGCTTGTGCTGCTGGCAGGCTGCGGCACCGTGCGCCTACCACTGCCCGAACTGGGCAGCGAAACTGCGCAGGAAGAAGTCATCTTCCCGACACCGCTGCCCACGCCTACCCGTGACCCATCGCTGCCACCTCCAACACCCTTGCCCGACATTCCACCGCAGCCCACGCTTGAACCGGGCTTGCTAGAAGGAATCACGGCGCGTGAGGACTGGCTGATCGAACTCTATCGCCGTGCCAGCCCCGCCGTCGTCAGCATTGAGGTAAGTATCGCAGGGGCGCTCACGCTGCCCGAAGAACACCCTCCCCTACCCGGTGGCGGCCTGTCGCGTGGGTCGGGCTTCCTCTACAACAGCCAGGGCTACATCATCACCAACAACCATGTTGTCAGCGGTGCCCGTTTGTTGCAGGTCACCTTCTTTGATGGCAGCAACACCGAAGCACGGGTCATCGGGACTGATGCAGGCAGCGACCTTGCTGTTATTCAAGTAGACCGCCTGCCGCCCGATGTGGCCCCCCTGCCATTGGGCGACTCGGCAACCGTTGCCGTCGGACAGACGGCGCTGGCAATTGGCAACCCGTTCGGACTCCAGAACACGCTCACCCTCGGCATTGTCAGTGGGTTGGGGCGCAGCCTGCTCGGTCCAGCCACCGAAGGCGGCAACTTTAGCATTCCCAATGTTATCCAGACAGATGCCGCCATCAATCCGGGCAATTCGGGCGGGCCATTGCTGAATGCACGCGGCGAGGTTATCGGGGTGAATACTGCCATCAGCAGTGTGAGCGGGCAATTCTCCGGCGTGGGGTATGCCGTACCCTCCAGTATGGTGCAGCGAATTGTGCCCGACCTGATCGAGCGGGGTGCTTACGAACACCCCTGGATCGGCGTGTCGATGTATACCATTGATACCCTGCTCAGCCAGCGCTTCGACCTGCCGACGCCGAGTGGCGCACTGATCACGGATGTGCTGGCAGGAAGCCCCGCTGCCGAAGCTGGCTTGCAACCGGGTGATGACACTGTGAACTATGGCGGCGCACCGCTGAACCTCGGCGGCGATATTGTGATTGCCGTGAACGATCAGCCGGTTGATGGCAGCGACGACCTAATCAGCTATTTGCAGCTTGAGGCAGCAGTGGGCGACACGCTCATTCTGACGGTGCTGCGGGCCAACGAGGAGCTACGGGTACCGGTGACCCTGGCAGCACGCCCGGAGTAAAACACGGTTCTACGCCTGCCGTGAGAGGTAGCCGGGAGACTGCAAGTCCCTGGCCAGGGGTACAAAGCTCGCCTGCGCGGGCTACCTTCCCCACACCCTGTGAGTGATGCGGGGCGATGCTTTAGCGGCTCTGTTCCAGCCAGTCGTGCAGGGCATACAGCCGCACCGGGACGGCCTTCCCCTTCAGCGCCATTGGTGGCAGCGGCTCGCAGCGGAAACTATGGGCAATCTCGTTATACATTGGCTCGGTGATCAAGATCTGGTTCGATTTGGCATTGCTCATCAGTCGGGCCGCCGTGTTGACGATATCACCAAGAATGTTTAATTCACGCCGTCCGCGTGGTTCGCCAATTTCGGCAGCAAAGACTGGCCCACGCGCTAGCCCAATCTGGCAACTGATGCTGATACCTGTATCGCCGGCAATAGCTGGCCCATGCTCCATCGCTACCCGCCGAATGGTCAGCGCCGCCGCCGCCGCCCGCAGCGAGTCGTTGGTATGGGCATTGGGCACCCCAAAATAGATCAGCATACTTGAACCGATGTAGTCACACGATACATTTTTGAGCACGCCGCCCTGCGCCTCAACTGCCGCATTGATCAGCGCAAAGGCACGTGACAGGGCATCTATCAGGGCATACTCTTCGCCAGGCGGGGCTTGATCGGCGGCACCCGGCACGCCGGTCAGGTTCACAAACATCACCGTCAGATCGGTGAACTCCGGGCGCAGCTTGCGGTCGGCGGCACTCTCTACCAGCAGCGTCAGGACGGGGCGTGGCAGATAGCTAGCAAGCTGTTCGGTACGTTGCAGGACATCGTCAATTGCCTCGATCACGCCTGCTGTGCTGCGGTCAAGCAAGATACCCCCCACCATCCGCCGCCGCTTAAGCGAAATATCGTACTCACCCAGTTGCTCATCGGTAAAATCATCCACAACAAAATGATACCCCGGCACGCTTGGCTCAAGCCGAAACTGCTCGGTAACCTGATCGGCAACCGTCTGCGAGATATTGACCCGCCCGATTTTGCTAGAAGCCTCGGCGCGTTTGGTTTGCTGCACGACCCGCCCCAGCAGAACATACTCCATACGGCGCGGCGTGCCAATATTGGCAGAAAGGAAACGTCCGCGATGCAACCCGATCCGCATGTTGAGCGACAGGGTGTGCTGGGCCGTTTCTATCACCGCAAATTGTTGCATGGCGCGTTGCATCCGCAGACCAGCGCGGATTGCCATAGCCGCATCGTTTTGATGTTGCTGGCGCGGGAACTGGATCAGCATGGCATCACCAGTAAATTCTAGCAAGTTGCCGCCCGATTTGCTGACGGTTGCGATCATCTGCGAAAAATACTCGTTTAATACTTTGTGTAATGCTTCTGCTCCAGCACGTCCATACACCGCAAACGATTCGAACAGCGGAGTAAATCCGGCCAGGTCGGTAAACATCAGGGTGCCTTCTTGCCAGGTCGTCGGCTCGGCAGCGGGCTGTACCATTGCCTGGGCGACTTCACGCGGAATATAATCGTATAACACATGTTGCAAGGTGCGCAGATGTTCAAACACACGGGTCAGGTTGGCAGTCGAAGGGTCTATCCAGGCTGCCACATACAGATCGGCGGGCAGCAACCAGCGCAGGCGCGGCTCAATGGGTGCCAGGGGCGAAGGGGTTTGTTCCGACATGATCTTTACTCCTTATCAGTCTTTTCTGGGCGTCAGGTACCGCACAGAAGTGTATTTCAGTGTACCACGGAGTAGGAAACTATTACAGGACAGGTTGTTGTACATAAACGACAGGAGTGCATACAAACTGCATAGGTCTATCCTGGTCCGGCCCAGTCTCTGGCGCACTGCGCACAGTGCGGTGGGTCGGTAGCGGTAACAGCGGCGCAATACAGCAAACAATCTACCCATTGTTGCGCAATCTATAGTAGTATATGGTTATTCTCATCGTTCATATATCAGGTTGTATGTATTTACTAACGTAGCGCAACTTCGCATGGTCATGGTATGCTTTGAAAGACATACCAGTACAACAGATGGACAAAACGCATGAGCACATTACTGATTGTCGATGATAATGTTACAGCACGTCATATGATGAAGACGTTGCTTCAGTCCGATGCATACACGCTGGTGTTTGCACATGATGGGCAGACTGCACTGGAGCACGCCGCACGGGTGGTGCCCGATTTGATCCTGCTGGATGTGATGATGCCCGATATGGACGGCTTCGAGGTGTGCCGCCGCCTGCGGGCCACCCAGATGCTCGCCGAAGTGCCGATCATTATGGTCACGGCGCTGGATGATCGCGAGTCGCGTATCAAGGGCATCATTGTTGGGGCCGATGACTTTATTACCAAGCCCGTCGATCCAGTCGAGCTTCGTGCGCGTGTGCATACGATTACGCGGCTCAACCGCTACCGCCGCCTGATGGGAGAACGGCTGAAGTTTGAACGTGTCACCGAGCTATCGCCCAACGGTATTTTGATTGTCAATGCCAGCAGTACAATCTTGATGGCAAACCCGACCTTTCTGAAAATGGTCCGGATGCCAGAGGCCGAACCGATCAGCGGGCAGGTTGTTCATCGTTTCTTCGAACCAGAAGAACGCTACCGTTATACCGATGCGGTCAACAGTGTCTTGTCCGATCCCGAACACATCGAGCACTTCGAGACGGTCTGGCTGCGCAACGACGGCTCGCGCTTTCCGGTCGAACTTGATATCGGCTATATTGAATGGGATAATGCACCGGCCATTCAAATGGTTGTGCGAGATATCAGTGAACGTGTACAATTAGAGGCAATGGCCATCGAAAACGAGCGTTTTGCGGCGAATAGTGTGTTGTCGGCAACTGTGGCGCACGAAGTGAATACACCCTTGCACACGATTAAAACATGTTTGTATCTCGCCGATAGCAACGATACCGAACAGCGTGCCATGTACCTGAAGGTAGCCCAGGATGAGATCGACCGGATCAGCCACATTCTGCGGCAGTTGCTCGATCTGTATCGTCCCCATGAAGGGGCAGAAACGCAGATCGATGCCAATGCCCTGATCGAGCGAATGCTGATATTGACCGGCAATGTCTTTGCCCAGAATGGCATCCGGGTTGAAAAACAGCTTCAGCCTGAGCTTGGGCAGTTTCTGGGGCGACCCGACCAGATAACGCAGGTGCTCCTGAACATTATTCTGAATGCAGTGGCGGCGATGCCCAACAGTGGCGAACTGACGCTCCGAACACGGAATGTGAACGACCCGAAAACGAATGCCCTGTTTATCGAAATTGAGATATCGGATACCGGGATTGGTATGACACCTGAAGTACAGGTGCGCATTTTCGACCCCTTCTTTACCACCAAGCCCGAAGGTTCTGGCCTGGGATTGGCGGTGTGTCAGCGCCTCGTGAGCCAGCATCGTGGTTCGATCAGTGTCGAAAGTGTTCCTGGTGAGGGTAGTACCTTTCGTATCCGTTTGCCGCGAGTGACGCTCCCGGCTGAAAAATAGGAGAGGAAGATATGCAATCTGCAACACCAGCAATATTGCTGGTCGAAGATGACCCTGCAGCACGTGGTGTGACCAAAGATATTCTGCAACGTGCTGGCTACAATGTCACCGCCGCCCCGGATGGCGAGTCGGCGCTGCGCTTGCTGGGGGAACAGGAATTCTCGGTGGTGGTGACCGATATTCGGATGCGCATGGTTGATGGAATCCGGGTGCTGGAAGAGGCGCGCAAGCAACCCTACAGCCCCGAAGTCATTCTCCTGACCGGGTACGGCTCGATGGAGAGTGCAGTGGCGGCGCTGCGGCTAGGAGCCTACGATTACCTGCTCAAGCCGTGCCACCCCGATCAGTTGGTGGAAGGGGTGCAACGCGCCCTGTATCACCGCGCCGAGCAGATCAGCCAGGCCGAGGTGTTGCAGCGTATTATTGATATTGCCTCCAGCGCACGCGACCTCGAACCAATACCCACAGCAGCGCGGGCCATTGAACCACAAATCGATGGTGTACCGCCTGCAAGTCCGGCGGGCCGCCGCCCCCCGATGAGAAGGGACGTTATCTGCGGGTGGGTGAATTGAGCATCGATTCGTAT
Organism: Chloroflexaceae bacterium; assembly: GCA_012033195.1. GTDB lineage: Bacteria > Chloroflexota > Chloroflexia > Chloroflexales > Chloroflexaceae > JAAUSQ01. The sequence continues at coordinate 2,819 of JAAUSQ010000214.1, read as the reverse complement.
CGGCATCGGATCACACTGCACGGTGAACAGGTCCGCGTCACCCAGATCGAGTATGAACTGCTGCGCTGTCTGGCGGTGTCGTCGGGCAAGGTGGTTAGCTACCGCGAAATTGCCATATACACTCACGGTCAGGATATGGACGATGCCGAGGCCCGGTTGTTGCTCAAGCAGCATGTACGCAACCTGCGTAATAAGATCGGCTCGGAATATCTGGTGAATGTCCGCAGCACGGGCTATATGCTGGTTGACCCAACCGAAAAGGGGCGTCCGGGTTTTTTTGATCGGTAGGCTGTGCCATATTTGCCCCTGCCCTGTCAGGCGTGCTATACTGCACCTGCAAGGAAGCAACCCCGACGCCTTCTGGAAAAAACCAAGCGTGTTCCTGTACGTCGCGGTGCCGCGTCTATGCATCCGTTTATCGGGGCGAGGAGAGGAGAGGAACCGTGAAAGCTGTCATTATGGCGGGGGGGGAGGGCACGCGCTTACGCCCCCTCACTATCAACCGTCCCAAGCCCATGGTCTCAATCGCAGATCGCCAGGCTGTTCATCATATTATCGAACTCCTCAAAAAGCATGGCATCACCGATGTCATCATTACTGTGCAATACCTCGCCAATGTCATTCAAGATTATTACAGCGATGGCAGCAACTACGGTGTCAATATCCGGTACTCGGTGGAAACAACCCCACTGGGCACGGCGGGCAGCGTCAAGCACGCGGCCCACCTCCTCGATGACGAGCCGTTTCTGGTTATCTCCGGCGATGCCCTGACCGACATCGACCTGAGCCGCCTGCTGGCCTTCCACCAGCGCACCGGCTCTAAAGCGACCCTCACCCTGACCCAGGTGCCCAACCCGCTCGATTTTGGTGTTGTCATTGTAGATGAGTACCACAATGTACAGCAATTCCTCGAAAAGCCCAGTTGGGGCGAAGTCTTCTCCGACACCGTCAACACTGGTATTTATATGCTCGACCCCTCGATTTTTGAGTATATCGAGCCAGACCGTATGGTTGACTGGTCGCGGGATGTGTTCCCGCGCATCCTCGAAGATGGGCACAAGATTATGGGCTATATCGCATCGGGCTACTGGACCGACGTGGGCACCATTGAAGAGTATATGCGGGCCTGCGCCGACTATCTGAGCGGCAAAGTCAACCTGCCGCGTGTGGGCAAGCACATCGGCGGCGGTGTGTGGATCGAAAACGATGCCGACATTGCCGCCGATGCCCAATTGCACGGCAATATCTTCCTGGGGCATGGGGTCAAAATCCGTAGCGGCGTGCATATTCACGGGCCAGCGTTCATTCGGCCCTATTCGATTATTGACGCGGCGGCCCGCATTGACCGCTCGGTGGTGTGGCGCAACTCGTATATCGGAGAGCGGGCCGAACTGCGCGGCGCAATTGTGCTGCGTCAGTGCGATATTCGCAGCCAGGTACGCATCTTTGAAGGGGCCGTGGTGGGTGATGGGGTGCAGATTGGCAGCGGTGCCGTCATTCAGCCGAATGTCAAGATATGGCCCAGCAAAGAGGTCGATGAAGGTGCAACGGTTTCAAGCAGCCTGATCTGGGGCAGTCAGGCGCGGCGGGTGCTGTTCGGACGCTATGGCATTCGGGGGTTGGTTAATATTGAGATAACCCCCGAATTCTGTGCCCGCCTTGGTGCGGCCTATGGTGCAACGCTCTCGCGGGGGGTTACGGTGACCATCAACCGCGACCCACACTACACCCCGCGTATGCTCAAGCGGGCGCTGATTGCTGGCTTGCCCTCAACCGGCGTGAATGTCCTCGATATTCGCAGCGTGCCCGTACCGGTGGCCCGCTACTACACCCACGCCACCGGCGCAGCCGGCGGCATCCACGTGCGGCTATCGCCCTACGACAACCGTATGGCCGAGATCCGCTTTTTTGACCAGCGCGGGCTGAACCTGAGCAGCAATGCACAGCGCAAGATCGAAAGCATCTTTTTCCGCGAAGACTTCCGCCGCGCTTATCTGGACGAGATCGGACGCATCAACTACGGGCAGAACGTTGAGCAGACCTATATTGAAGCTTTCCTCAAGGCGCTGCGGGCCGATGTCATCAAAGATATGGTGATACGGCAGGCGGCCCGCGAGACGCAGCACCCCCCATCTTGTGGTGGACTATGCTTATGCTGGCGGCAGTGACATCTTCTCGCAAATCTTGCGCCGCCTGAAAATCGATGTGGTTGAACTGAATGCAAACACCGATGAGCACCGCATTGTGCAATCGACGGCAGATATTGAAGCCGGCATGCACCGTCTGATGCAGGTAACACCAGTGCTGGATGCCAAGCTCGGTGTACGGATTGACTCCGGCGGCGAGCGTATTTCCTGGTGGATGAGCGCGGACGACGGCTGACCGGAATGCAGGCCTTTGCCGCCATTGCCTGGCTGACGTTGCGTGCCAACCAGGGCGGCACCATCGCCGTACCCGCCACTGCGCCGCAGGTCTTCGAGAAGCTCGCGGCCCGTTATGGTGGCCGCATTCTGCGTACCAAGAACACGCTGGGCGATATTATGCAGACCGCCGCCAGCCATCCCGATCTGCTCTTGCTTGGTGATGGCGCGGGCAGCTACATCTTCCCGGCCTTTCATCCGATTTTTGATGGTATGTTTGCTACGATCAAGATTATGGAATTGCTGGCCATCAACGATATGAACTTCAGCGAGGCAATTGCGGCGCTACCGCCCTACTATCTTAACCGCACAAAGGTGCCATGCCGCTGGGAAAGCAAGGGCAAAGTGATGCGCCAACTGAACGAAAAGTACGCTAGTAGTAGCCCGATCCAGATCGAC
>JAAUSQ010000213.1 GCA_012033195.1 Chloroflexaceae bacterium | reverse complement strand
CGAGCGCTCCTGGGTGCGGTTTCGGTCTATGGGCTGACGCGCACCGACACCCTGCGCCCAGAGCAGGCGGCGCGTCTCAGCGAGTTGCTTGCGTTGCAGGTATTCCCCTCCGAGCCGCTCCGGGTGCGCGAACCGTGGCAGCCGGAGTATCTGCACTTTCTGCACGCCCTTGCCGCCGACTTGACCGACCAGAGCAACATGCGAGTACTGCTGACCAGTCTGGGCTTGCCGACACGCCTGCCAGGGGTGCAGGGGTGGGTCGGTGATACGGCCTTTGGCGAACCAGTCGCGGCCTACTTTGCCGACGAGGAACGCCAGGCCGAATTTGTGGCGGAGAGCCTGCCGACATTGCAGCAGGCGGGTGCGGCGGGGGTGTGGCTGGCCGCCTATGCCGATGTACCCGAAACACTGTGGCAAGTGCCCCCCTTCGACCGTTCGCTGCGAAGCCGGAGCCTGGGCATTGTACGAGCCGACCGCAGCGAGAAGCCGGCATGTGCGGCGCTGCGCCAGTTTGCGCGGAGCCTGCCGCCGACTGCCGACCTGCCACCGCGTGCCTCGTTGGGCCTCGACAACGAGCGTTACTGGCGCGACCCGCTGGCCGACATACGACGGCTGCGGTGAGGAGGGCGGGAAGCGCAAAACGGGTACAAAGCCCGCCCGCGCACGCTGACCTATCGCCCCGCGCCACTTGCCTCTTTACACATTAAACAGGAAGTGACAGATATCGCCGTCCTTCACGATATACTGCTTGCCTTCGGCCCGCACTGCGCCCACCCTACGCGCCTCAACCATACTGCCCGCCTTGATCAGGTCGGTGTAGGCCACCACCTCGGCCCGGATAAAGCCGCGCTGAATATCGGAGTGGATCGCGCCCGCCGCCTCGACTGCGGGCAGGTTGCGACGAATGGGCCACGCCCGCACCTCGTCTTCGCCTGCGGTGAGAAAGCTAATCAGCCCCAGTAGATCGTAGGAGTGGCGGATCACCCGGTTGCGGGCCGTCTCGGTAATGCCGAGGTCATCCATAAACGCCTGCGCGTCTTCTGGCTCAAGCTGCGAGAGTTCGGCCTCGATCTGTCCGGCGAGCGTTACGACACCGCTGCGGCGATGCTCGTAGGTAACGCTGGGCGGGTTGTCAAGCTGGTGCTCGCCAATGTTGAGCACCACCAGCAGCGGCTTGGCGGTGAGGAACTGATAGCCCCGGATCATCCGCTCTTCTTCTTCGTCGATCTCGATATCACGGATCGGGGTATCGTTCTCCAGCGCTGCTTGCAACCGCACCAGCAGATCGCGCTCGGCAATGCGAAGCTCTTTGTCGCGAGCCGACATCTTGTTAATTTCGGAGACCAGCCGCGCCAGTCGCCGCTCAATAATCGCCAGATCGGAGAAGGCCAGCTCCATATCAAGCGCCTGCACATCGCGGGCCACATCCACCGACCCGGCAGGGTGCGACACCGCCTCGCTTTCAAAGGCGCGTACCACATGCAGCAGCGCATCGGCGGTACTGATGTAGTTGAGCAGCGCTGGTGGCAAACCCTCGCGCTGCTGTGTGTTGCTGCTAATCCCCGCCACATCAACATACTGCACATCGGCAGGGGTTATTTTGCGCGGCTTGAACAGCTCCGCCAGTCGGTCGAGGCGCTCATCGGGGACCTTGACCATCGCGAGGTTCGGTTCGATCTGGCCCGACGAGAAGGCCGCCGTCTCAATATTGCCGCCCGTCAGGGCATTAAATACCGTTGTTTTGCCGCTGTTTGCTAGCCCAATAATTGCAATCCGCATAGGTATCGTACTACTTCTTCTCTGTATTGCTTGCACACGTATGGTATGCAGTATAGCGCGAGTGCAAAGGCTCTGCAACCTGCCTTGACGTTCGGCATGCCGCGTGTTAATATGTCGTATATCACTACATGCAAGTATATGCAGTGGCAGCGGGATATTCCGACGCTCTGCTTGCCCCACAGAAAGGTCAGTTGATGATACGTGTATCCGTAGACAGCATCCGTGTAAGCCTTCTTACGCAGCATCGCGTTGTTGTGCTCCGCGAGGCCGATAGCCGACGGTACCTGCCCATCTGGATTGGCCCTTTTGAGGCAGACTCTATCGCAATGGCTATTCAGGGCCACGAGCCACAGCGCCCGCTGACACACGACCTGCTGAAAGCAACTATACACGATCTGGCTGGTACGGTGAATTACATCTTTATCAATGATATACAGGACAATACCTTTTATGCCCGCATCGTGATCGAGCAGCACGGGCGCACTATCGAGATTGATGCGCGGCCCAGCGATGCGATTGCCCTGGCAGTCCGTACCGATGTCCCGATCTATGTAGAGCCGCGTGTGCTGGAGCAGGCAGGCGTGTACTTCGATGAGGATGAGCAACCCAACCTGGAGCCAACCTCAACGGTGGAAGAACCCGAAACCCCTACCACCGAGCAACCCGAAGAGAGCACGTCGATCTTCCGTGATTTTATCAACACGCTCGATCTTGATAACCCTGAGCGCGACAATCCTGAGCGCAACCAGTAAACATCGGGGGGTGCGGTCTGCCGCGCCCCTTTTTGTATATCAAGCACGACGGGCGACTGTCGCAGGGCGTGTGCTGAAGCCGCTTCTCTTTTACTCCTTTTTTACTCCTGTACCTACTTACGCTGTAACTAGATAGAACGATTATTAATCTTATTTTCCCCAATTGTGGATAACTGGCCTTTTTATGTGGATAATCACCACAAATTGTGGAAAACTTAATTATTATTGGAGCTAGCAACCGGCGTATGTGCAGCAACCGTGGATAAGCCTGTCGGTGCTTCGTGGACAGAGCGTGCATGAAAATCCCCCCCACCCCCCATCTGCCCTATTATCCATACGTCGGTCGGAAAGTGTGGGCAACGATACCCACTCTGTCCAGATCGTGTTGAGCGCATTGCAACCACCCTATCGTGCATGTTTCCCCATTATCCACGCCACTACTGAATCAACTAAAATTCTTTTATATCTTTCAACATGTTAATTCATGATCAGTACAGGGCTGGATAACCCGGCTCGAACACCTTTGCGCATCCCTTGCATTTTGTCGCAAAATGACTATAATGGATCAGGCACCGGGACGGCAGATACTTGCTGAACCCCGCCAGGTCTGAGAGGAAGCAACGGTAGGTGAGTTCCTCTGGGTGTTCTGGTGCCATCTCCCTTCTCCCCTGCTATGTTCCCTGGTTTCTCACGATACGCGGCAGAAACGTTCGGCGCAGCACTTCGGGCTGTGGTAGCCCTGGCGTACCAAGCAGCAGCCACTCCTGCACTGTGCGGCCTACCGTTTCGAGGCTGGCCGTACTGATTTTATCGAGCGTGTCGGCGGTGGTGTGCCAGTAGGGGTAATCCAGGTCGATCATATCTACAGCGGGAATGCCTTTCTGGATAAAGGGCACATGGTCATCCAGCACGGTGAAGCGTTGGCGCGGAATAAACGAGCTATAGCCCAGGTCGGCGGCAACCTGCCAGATGGCCTCGCGGAGCACCACCGTTGAGTTGCCTTCGTAGTAGAGTTGCTGGTCAGCATCGCCCACCATATCCGCCAGAATCATGCCATCGGGCGTAATGTCCAGGTTATCGGCCATATAGCGCGAGCCAACAATCCAGTCCCACCCATCGAGCCGTCCGTTGTCTTCGGCATCGAAGCCCACCACGCGAGATGGTGCGGCCTGTCTCTTCGGGCACCAGCACCCGCGCCAGTTCCAGCAGCACCGCAATGCCGCTCGCTCCATCGCTGGCCCCTGGCACGGGCATCTCGCGGTTGGCCGGGTCGGGGTCGTTGTCGGCGCGGCGGCGGGTGTCGTAGTGCGCCCCGATGATCAGCACCGGGCCGCTGCCGCGCTTGCCGATCAGGTTGCGGCAGGGCGTATTGCGGTAGGTAAAGGTTTGCTCTTCGGTCTGCCAGCCGAAGGCCTCCATCTGCGCTAAAATATAGTTGCCACACAACCGTGCGCCCTCGCTGCCCGTGTCACGGGGGATGTACTGCATCTGTGCGGCGGCATGTTGCATAGCGCGGCTGCCATCAAATAGATTGGCGTGCAACAGTGGCGGCAGTGCTGGCGTCTTAGCGGCAAGGCCACCCGACGAACCGAAGATGTTGGGCACGGCAGCACCACCCGCCAGCAGCAGCATTGTTTTCAAAAGCTGGCGGCGGCTGATCAAGGTGCGGTGGGTGCGGCGACAGTAGGGCTTGTGGCAGGTACACATATGGGTGGTTCTCCTTATGCAAGCTACGTATCAGGTACGTTAAGTGAGGTATCAGTGTTATCACAGCCGTTGCGTGCAGATCATTACAGTAGCGCCGGTGCATTCCACGATAGGATACCATAGAGCGCAAACCTGTAGCGTCAAATGCGCCACGGGAATGGTACAATACAGTACGCGTCTCGCACACCTTTATTACTAGATGCTCAACACTATGCAGGATAGATGCTTATGAATACAACCGGGAATGTCATGCTGCTTCAGCCCGACACCCTCGTCCACGGTCGCTATATGGTAGAGCGGCTGATTGGTCAGGGTGGGATGGGCGCTGTGTACGAGGCGATTGACCAGCGCCTGAATGGAACGATAGCCCTGAAACAGACCACCCTGCACAGCGAACAGACAACCAGAGCGTTTGAACGCGAGGCGCAACTGCTGGCCCGCCTGCGTCACCCGGCCCTGCCCAAAGTCATAGACTATTTTATTGATGAGATGGGCCAGTTTCTGGTGATGGAGTTTTTTCCTGGCAACGACCTGGCCCACCTGCTTGAACAGCGCGGCGAACCGTTCCCACTCGCGCAGGTGCTTGCATGGGCCGACCAGTTGCTACGGGCGCTTATGTATCTGCACCAGCAAGATCCATCCGTTATCCACCGCGATATCAAGCCGCAAAACTTGAAACTGACCAGCGATGGCGAGATTGTGCTGCTTGACTTTGGCCTTGCCAAGAGCGACTCCATGCTGCGTTCGCAGGCCACCCGCAGCGGTAGCATCTTTGGGTATACGCCGCTCTACGCCCCGCTTGAGCAGATCCAGGGTACAGGCACCGACCCGCGCAGCGACCTGTACTCGCTGGCGGCGACCTGTTCCATCTCCTGACCGGGCAGGCCCCCGCCGGTGCGCTGACACGAGCCTCGGCCATTGTTAGCAAGCAGCGCGACCCGCAGCAATCGGCGCACGAAATAAACCCATTGGTGCCAAAATCGGTGAGCGAAGTGCTGGACTGGGCGCTTGCGCTGGCTGCCGACGACCGCCCCGCCTCCGCCGAGGAGATGCGTGAGGCACTATTGCAGGCACAGCGCAGCACTAGCACCGGGCGGCAGACACCGACGGTAGTGCTGCCGGAGGCCTTCGACTGGAACCAGGAAACCCATGTTGCAGATGGCCCCGCCTACCCGTCGCGCTCATCGGTGCGCCTGCCCACGCCAAATCAAACCTCTTCCCATCGACCGATCCAGCCGATGCCCATGCCCGACCAGAACCTGCCGCAGACGGCACCGCCACAACCGCCCGCACAACGCCAACGGCGCGGCAGTGGCGCATTTGCCCTCTTCTGGCCTGTACTGCTGATTGGGGTGGGGATGCTATGGCTGCTCAGTAATACGGGCCTGATACCGGGCCTCGGCTTTGGCTTGCTGTTGCAGATATGGCCGCTCTTTGTGGTCCTGGCTGGCGTCAACCTGCTGACCAGCCGCCGCTACCCCCAGCTTAACACCGTATGGGGCATGCTCGCGGCGCTGCTGGTGGTGGCAGTCCTGGCGTTTGGCTCGATCAATCAGCCGGCTTCATCCCCGGATGTAGCCGCCCTGCAAACGTCGCGCTTCATCGAGCTGCTGGGAAGAGCACAATCTGCCAACGTCATGCTCGATCTGTCGAATGCGACAGGGGCCGTGTATGCCCTGGAAGAATCGGAAAACCTGATTGACGTGAAGGTTATGCATACCCAGAATGTTGCCTTTACGGTGCGGGGTACCACCGAAAAGCAGGTTGAACTGGGCTTTGAGGGTGGCTTGAACTTCTTCCGGCGCGACGAAGAAACGGCAGACCAAAACTGGGATATCTGGCTGAGCGGCGATATTCCAATGGATCTGGAAGTGCGGAGTGGTCTCGCCAACTCGCTGCTCGACCTGAGCGGTCTGCGTCTGGAAAGCCTGGACATTGAAGCAGGTGGCGGCAAGCTGCGGGCTATTCTGCCTGCCGCCGACGACCGCTATAATGTGGACTTCAGCGGCGGGGCAGGTGAGTTTAACTTTGATGTGAAGGACAACGCAAATATTGATCTGGAGATTAATACCGGGGCCAGTAGCTTCGATCTGACCTTCGGAGACAATGTCAATGCTGATGTAGAGATCGATAGCGGTCTGGGCCGTTTCGTGGTTGATGTGCCCGACGAAGCCGAAGTGCGGATTGAAGCCGAAGTGCGCGGCGGTGCCATTAATCTCCCCGATCAGTTCGATCAGATTGAATATGAAGACGATGAGCGTGGTATCTGGCAAACGCCCGGCTACGACGACGCCCAGAACCGTATCACTATCTTCTTTGATGGCAGCGTTGGCGAGCTTGAGGTGCGCTAGCGCAGGCGGTACAGGGGAAGGTCTGCTGACAGGATGATTGCATCGTTGCGTGGCACGCTTCAGGCGGTTGGCCCCGATTATCTGGTGATTGAACTGGGAGGCTTCGGGCTACAGGTGTATGTCCCGCGTCAATTGCTCGCTATCGGTGAGATCGGCACCGAAGTCTTTGTATATACCCATCTGGTGGTGCGCGAAGATGCGCTGATGCTATATGGCTTCAAAAACACCGAGCAGCGCAGTCTGTTTGAAACACTGATCAGCATTGCGGGCGTGGGGCCACGCATTGCTCTAGCGATGCTCTCCACTGTTGCCCCCGACGAAATGCGCCTCGCCGTGCTGAACAACCACGCCCTCACCTTTACCCGCGTGCCCGGTATTGGCAAAAAGCTGGCCGAACGGTTGCTCCTGGAACTGAAGGGCAAACTTGACCTGAAGAACCTGCCAACTGCGGCGGCGGGCACTGGTGCCGGTGCGGTCGGTATGGGAGGCGGCACCCTGGCGCTGAACGACGAGTTATTCGATCTGCTGGTGAGCCTGGGCTACACTGCCAGCGAAGCCAGTGCCGCTATTGCTGCACTGCCCTCCGATGCTCCCACCAACCTCGAAGAACGCCTACGACTGGCGCTGCGCTACTTTGGCAGCGCGTGAGCTGCGATAGGCGCGGGCGGACAGCCCACAGTGGCGAGGTGTGCCCACGCCCGCGCTGCCAGGGAACTGAAGTCCCCGGCTCCCGGCTACGAAGTCCGCCTACGCGGACTGGTCCCGTGCCCCTTGCCCCTCGCCTCTGGCTTGCTCACTTGCCTGTGTCACGTATAATAGCTGCGCGATGGTTTGATTTTTCGTGAGCTAGAAATAGAGGAGCTTATGCGATACCGATGGTTCATCCTGACCGGGGCGCTACTGCTGGCGCTGGCATTCCTTATTCCGGCGATGCCTGCCCATCGTACAACTCTGGCCCAGACCAGCGAGCGCTGTTTTACCGAAACAGACTATTGTATTGCTGGTCGTATTCGTGAATATTGGGAACAGAACGGCGGCCTGCCCGTGTTTGGTCTACCTATCACGCCGCAGCGCGAAGAGGTGATAGAGGGGCAACCCTTGCAGGTGCAGTGGTTCGAGCGTAACCGCCTGGAACTGCACCCCGAAAACGCACGCCCCTATGATGTGTTGCTGGGACGGCTCGGCGTGGATACGCTGGAACAGCAGGGCCGCGACTGGTTCGCCTTCCCGCGCAGCGATGCCGCCGAAGCGGGCTGTCTGTATTTTGCAGAAACCGGGCAGAATGTGTGTGGCCCGATCCTGAGTGCGTGGCGTGCTAATGGCCTGGAACTTGATGGCGCACCTGGCAAGACCACCGCCGAGAACCTGGCACTGTTTGGCCTGCCGATCAGCCCCGCTCAGACTGAGCGGCTGGATGATGGCAACGAGTATACCGTGCAGTGGTTCGAGCGGGCCCGCTTTGAGGTGCACCCCGAAAACGCACCGCCCTTTGATGTGCTGCTGGGGCTGCTGGGCAATTCTATTCAGCAGAATGGTGGCCCCGTGCCACCCGCCCCCGCCACCGACCCGAACGCATGGCCTGTCATCCAGATGTCCGACCCGGTGAGTGGCGCAGAGCGTCCTACCACCATCACCCACGCGGGCGATGGCAGCGGGCGGCTGTTTATTACCGAGCAAGTCGGGCGCATCCGCATCATCGAGGATGGGCAACTGTTGCCAACGCCATTTCTGGATATTAGCGACCGGGTAAGCTGTTGCGGCGAGCGTGGTCTGCTCAGTGTGGTCTTCC
>JAAUSQ010000212.1 GCA_012033195.1 Chloroflexaceae bacterium | reverse complement strand
ACCTGCAAACCCAACCCTACGCCACCATCGAACGCATGAACCTGTCGGGAGCGGTGCGGAACGAAGTGGCCGGGTTGCTGCATAGCTATCTCGCGCGCCTGCTCGACCGCGAACTGAAGTCAACCGTGTTGCTGGAAGAACTATACCGCCAATCTGTCCCCAGCATCAGTTCGATGAGTGCCTAGGGAGTGTTCAACGGCTGTGGACGATTTAGCTACTCAGAGATCAAGGGGTTGCTCTTATGGCCTATGTTGACGAACTGCTGACGCGTGGCGAGCAAGTACTGTATGAGGCTCGCCAGCATCTTGTTGTGCTCATCAGTCGGATCGTCACCGAGCTTGTGCTGCTGGCCCTGCTGATTGTCGCAGGCAGTGTCGCATCGGCAGCCTTCACCAACCGTGAAATCCTCGGCATGTCTGCCAGAGAATTGATCCTGTTTATTACGGTTGGCATCAGTCTGTTTGTGCTGTTCAGTGCCTTCTGGGACTATTTCCGCTGGGTTACCGAACGCTCCATCCTCACCGACCGCCGGGTGATCCAGATACGCGGCGTACTCAACCGCTCGGTGGTGGAGTCGTCACTTGGCAAAATCAACGAGATTGCCACCCATCAAAGCCTCTTCGGGCGCATGTTCAATTTTGGCACTATCGAGATTATGACTGCCTCCGATGAGATTGGCAACATCATGGAGAATGTGGTTGCGCCGCTCGATTTTAAGCGGGCGATGCTTGAAGCCAAACACCAGTACGACCGGGGCTATGGGTACCTCGAACCAGTCATCCCGACCAACTCCCCGGCCTACGCTGCCGCCCCGCGTGATATTCAGCATACACTGGAAGAACTGGCCCGCCTGCGCGACCGGGGCATTTTGTCCACCGATGAATTTGAAGCCAAGAAACGCGAACTTTTGAACCGCATCTGACGTTCTACCTACATAAAAGAATCGTATCCCTGAGAGACACACCGAATCAATGAATCTTCTCAAGCGCGGGGCCACCAACCCCGCGCACTTTATTCATAAGACAAGCTGGAAAAGGACTGGAACACAGTAGAATTGGAACACATATGGAACATTCATTTGAACAGGTAGCAGCGGCCCGTGCTGCGATTGCCGCCCGCACCAGCCTTGCCCCCCGCGTTGGTATGATCCTCGGCTCCGGAATGAGCGACCTTGCCGACAACATCGAAGAGCCGACGACCATTTCATACCACGATATCCCCGGTTTCCTTGCATCCTCGGTGGAGGGGCATCGAAGCGAACTGGCGCTGGGGTGGCTTGGTGGGCAACCAGTCGCCGTCATGCGAGGCCGCTCACATTTTTATGAAGGCTACACTATGCAGCAGATCACCTTTCCGGTACGGGTGATGCATGCGCTGGGGTGCCATACCCTGATTGTCACCAATGCCGCCGGTGGCCTGCACGCCACCTGGCAGGTTGGCGATATTATGCACATTACCGACCAGATCTTTCTGCCGGGGTTGGCGGGTAATCATCCGCTGCGGGGCCGCAACGACGAACGGCTTGGCGTGCGTTTCCCGGCCATGCTAGATGCCTACACGCCCGCCTTGGGCAGCCTGGCCCACACTGTCGCCACCCAGCAAGGGCTGACACTGCGGCGGGGTGTATATGTTATGATAAGTGGGCCAAGTTTTGAAAGTGGTGCCGAACTGCGCATGCTGCGGTTGCTCGGCGGCGATGCGGTGGGGATGTCCACGGCCCCCGAAGTGGTTGTGGCGCGACACAGCGGTATGAACGTGCTGGGCCTGTCGCTCATCACCAACCTGGCGCTGCCCGAAGGTAGCCCCGCCAACCACGCAGAAGTACTGGAGGCTGGCATTGCCGCCCGGCCCCCGATGACGGCACTCTTGCAAGGCGTTCTGTCGGGTATGCACGAACCTGATCCTGCTTGATCTGCAATGCAGAAGGAGTGAGAGGTTTTTGGAGATGGCAACACTTACCCCGCTTGAAACGATTGATGCCTTCACCGACACCATCCGTGCCAAGCTCGGCCCCTACTGGATTACATCGGCGGAAGAGTTTATCACTACTGCCCAGACCAGCAACAGCCAGTTTGGGAGTGGCCTGCTTGCACTGACCCGTGTGCTTGATATGCGCGAGGAACAGGTACGCGCCCTGATCAAAGCAGCACAGGAGGCGCTCCCCTCCGGTGTCGCGTTTGATGTCGGGCCGCCGCCGGTGCTCGGCACGGGTGCTATTTTTGAAGGCATGGAACTGCCCGAAGCCACCGCATTTGACTTGCCGCTCGAACTGCCCGCCGAGGTTGACCTGACGGGCAAGATACCGCCGCCTGCGCAGCAGGGTAAGCGTAATACCTGCGTGGCCTTTTCGCTCATTGCAATGTACCAGTACATCAGCACCGACAATACCGACCTGTCCGAGCAGTTTCTCTACTGGGCCTGCAAAGATCGTGATGGTATTCCGCATATCAAGGGCACCCGCCCCGATATTGCCTTGCAGGTATTAACCACGGTCGGGGTGTGTGCCGAAGAGACATGGCCTTACCAGACGGCAGAAGAGGCCGACAATGAGGGACAGGGACCACCGCCCGCCCGCGCACTGAGCGAGGCACAGCACCGCCGCATCGGGAGCTATCAGGTGCTTGCAGCAAAAACATCCGCCAGATCAAGGCGATGCTGGCAGATAACAAACCGGTATTGATTGGCCTGCCCATCCGCGAGCACTGGACCAATAGCTGGCAGGCGCGACACCTGGGCCGCGTGCGGAAGGCGCTACCGGGTGAGGCATCGCTGGGTGGGCATGCCATGGTCATCTTTGGCTACCGCGACGATGCGGGTGTGCCGGGAGGGGCTACTTTATCGTGCGGAATAGCTGGGGCACAAGCTGGGCCACCGATAACCCCGACGGGCCAGGGTACAGCCATATTTCCTACAGCATGATTTTTGAGAATAATCTGGTGGCGTGTGTCATTGATGCACTGCCCCCGACCGCAGCCGAACCAGACGCCGCCGCAGTTGTTCCATCAACCGCCGTTGTCCCTCCGATGAGCGCGTCCCCGGATGCGCTGCCCGATCTGGCCGCCGAAGTACAAGCCCTCTATCAGGAATCACGTGCGATCCGCGACCGCCTGAATACACTGGTCGAACGGCTGGCTGCACTGGCGCAGCGGGTGCGGATGTAGTGATGACCGCTGCATATGATGCTATCGTTGTTGGCAGTGGCCCCAATGGGCTGGCGGCGGCGATTACACTGGCCGAACAGGGGCGGGCCGTGCTGGTGCTCGAAGCGCGGCCCATCCCTGGCGGGGCCGTTGCCACCGAAGAATTGACGCTCCCTGGCTTCCTGCACGATACCTTCTCGGCGGTGTATCCGGCGGCGGTCGCATCGCCCGTCTTCAGCCGCATGCCGCTCGAACGCTTTGGGCTGCGCTGGGCACACCCCCCCATCGCCATGGCGCACCCGCTCCCCAATGGCAAAGCCGCCGCCCTGTACCGCGACGTTGAGCGCACCGTGGACAACCTCGAACGGCTGGCACCTGGCGACGGGCGACGCTGGCGCGAGTTCATTGCGCCCTATCTCAAGCACTACCGCGCCATGCGTGATATCCTGCTTGGTAGCTTCCCGCCCATCGGCGGCGCGGTGCGGCTGCTGGCGGGACGTGGTCTGGATGGGTCGCTTGAGTTTGCACGACTGGTGCTGCTCTCGGCAACCGCCCTGACCAGCGAACTGTTCGAGAGCGCAGGCGCGGCGGCGTGGCTGTATGGCTCGTCGCTGCACGCCGATGTGCCCCTGGATGGGGCGGGCAGCGCTATCGGCGGGGTGTACCTGCTGCTGCTGGGGCACGCAGTTGGCTGGCCCAGTCCGGCAGGCGGCGCGGGCAACCTGGCGCGGGCACTGGTGCGCTACCTAGAAAGTATGGGCGGGCAGGTGCGTGTCAATACGCCTGTGGTGCGGGTACTGGTCGAACGGGGCCGCGTGGCTGGTGTTGCAACTGCTCAGGGCGAACGCTTCACCGCCCCTGTGGTCATCGGCGATGTTACACCGCGTGGTCTGCTGCATCTGGCAGGCGATGCCCTGCCAACGCGCTATGCTGCACAATTGCGGCGCTACCGCTATGGCGAGCCGTCGTTCAAAATTGATTGGGCACTCGCTGGCCCGGTGCCGTGGGAAGCCGCCGAAGCACGACAGGCCGGCACGCTGCATCTGGGTGGGCCTGCCAATGAACTGTTACATTCGCACTATATGCAACGCGCTGAGCAGATGCCCGACTATCCCTTTATGCTGGTGGGCCAACAGTCGCTTGCCGACCCGGTGCGGGCACCAGCAGGGCAGCACACGCTCTGGGGCTACACGCACCCGCCCCGCAGCACCAACTACGCCACCGATCACGAGCGCATCATCGAACGGATGGAGAACCACATCGAGCGCTATGCACCCGGCTTTCGCAAGCTCATACTGGCGCGGCACACGCTTGCACCCGCCGACCTGGAACGCAGCAACCAGAACCTGATCGGCGGCGATGTGGGCGGCGGTAGCTACGCCTTCGATCAACTCGTGTTCCGGCCTGTTGTATCGCTGCTGCCCTACCGCACCCCCATAGCAGGGCTGTACATCGGCAGTGCTGCCACCTTCCCCGGCGCAGCCGTGCATGGCATCGGTGGCGGTGCGGCGGCCCGCCTTGCGCTGCTCGAAGGGCGCGTGCGGCGGTGGTGGTAACACGGGCACACCCTCACCCCCCACACGCCCGCACAGGCATTTTGTGCTATACTGGCCCCTGCTAGACCATAACAACAGGTGCATCGCTTATGTCCCGACACAACCAACCTGCTGCGGCCCGTTTTGTCCCGCGCCCGGCTGTCGCCCTGTTCCTACTGCTGTGCGGCTGGTACCTGCTGACGATGAGCGGGCATACCTATACATCCGATGAAGAAACGATGCTCGCCGTTGCCGAAAGCCTCGTAGAGCGGGGGAGCTTTGCCATCGTAGCCAGATTTCTTGATGAACTACGGCACCGGCAGCGCCACCGACGAGCGCTACAGCCGCTATGGGCCGGGGCAATCGCTGCTGATGGTGCCCTTCCTGCTGGTGGGGCAAGCCGTCGCCACGCTCACACCCGACTTTGCCGACGGCCTGGTAATCCGGCTGTTTGTGCTGCTGCTGCCCGCCATCGTCGCCGCCCTGACAGCCGTAGTGCTGTTTGCGTGGGTGCGCGAGGCTGGTCACAGCGTGCGGGTTGCCGTGCTGGTTGCGCTGCTGTTTGGCCTGACCAGTCTGGCGTGGCCCTACAGCCGCACCCTCTTTTTCGGAACCGACCGCAACCCTGTTCCTGGTGCTGTGTGGCTACGGCATCCGCCGCAAAGACTGGCGCTGGTGGCTGGTGGCAGGCGCAGCGGTCAGGCTGTGCGCTGGCGGTCAAAACACAGGCAGGGCTGGCGCTACCTGTCCTGGCGCTGTATGCGCTGCTGGTCGGCTGGCGCGAAAGCTGGCCCGCAACCCTGCACGCGCTCGGCGGACGGCTGGCGGCGGGGTTGGCAGGCGTGGCGCTGCCGCTAGCGCTGCTAATGCTCTATAACTATCAACTGTTTGGCAACCCGCTCACCTCTGGCTATGGCGGCCTCGACCCATCGAGCGAACTGGGTGTACCGTGGCAAGAAGGCTTGATCGGCCTGACCATCGGCACCGGCAAAGGGCTGCTGCTCTACTCGCCCGTCGTACTGTTGGGGCTGGCAGGCGTGGCGCTGCGCTGGCGGCAGCAGTGGCGCGAGGCGCTGCTGGCCGTGCTGATGCTGGCGGTGCATCTGGCCTTCTACAGCCGCCTGAACTACTGGCACGGCGATGGAAGCTGGGGGCCGCGTTATATGGTGTTTGTGGTGCCGTTTGTGCTGCTGCCCGCCGCCGGACTGCTGGCGGTGCTGGCAGCACATCGTCATCGGCTAGCTATCGGGCTAACGGGTGCGGTAGTGGTGGTGAGTTTCTGCATCCAACTGCTGCCCGTGCTGGTCAATTACAATACCTATATCGCGCTGAGCGATCAATATGCGCGGCTGTTTTTCCCGTCGGCATCACCGATCCTGCACCATACCCGCATCGCAGGCGAACGTATCCAGGAATGGCTGCTGCACTATATCCCGCCGCGTGATACCGTGGTGCTGCGCGAGGGCTTTTCATATTCCGAGGGCGACCGTGCCGCTAATGATATGCTGCCCCGCTGGACGTATGGCGCAGCACAGATGCAGGTGTACCCGACCAATCCCGAAGCTCCGGTCAGTGGGCGGCTCGTGGTGGGCGACCATCGCCCCTGGCCGCTCGAACGGGCACAGTTTCAGCTTTTGCTCAATGGGCAACCGCTTGAAGGTGTGGAGCGCACCGACCTGACCGGCCAGAATATTATGTGGGAGTTGCGCTTTCAGCTCTCGCCCGAACAGGCCCGCTCTGGCGCATTGCTCACCTTGCAGAGCGATACCTGGAACCCGACCCGCGACACGCAGGACAACCCGCGCAACGAAGACCTGGGCCTGCTGGTGGAAACAATTGAGATTGAACAGAACGGCGCGGCGCTTGCCGTGCGTGAGGCGCTGCCCATTCCCTCGACCCGACCGGGGCGGCGCGACCTGTGGCTCTGGTATTACGATAGCCCGTATCATCACCTGGTTGATACATGGTGGTGGTATGTGATGGTATCGGGGCTACCCGTTGGCATGGTAGTA
This sequence comes from Chloroflexaceae bacterium, assembly GCA_012033195.1. Classification (GTDB taxonomy): domain Bacteria; phylum Chloroflexota; class Chloroflexia; order Chloroflexales; family Chloroflexaceae; genus JAAUSQ01. Next base: position 1,749 of record JAAUSQ010000212.1, on the reverse strand, counting down.
TTGCTGCTGCTGCTGATTGGTGGGCCGGGGCTGGCAATGATGATCATTGGACTACGTGGCGTAACCCACGCGGAGCGCACCACAGCGGCGACCCCTGCCGCACCCGAACGTGTCGCGGCGCTACGCCTGGAGCAGGAGCAGTCTGGCAATGTATCGTAACCTGACAATATCGGTGGTTATTCCGTGCTTCAACGAAGAAGACGGGCTACAGTATGTACTGGAACGGATGCCCGACTATGTAGACGAGGTGATTGTGGTTGATAACAACTCGACCGACAACACCGCGCAGGTTGCCGCAGTATGGGGGCACGGGTCATCTTCGAGTCACGCAAAGGCTATGGGCGGGCCTATCAAGCCGGTCTGCCCGCTGCCACGGGCGACATTATCGCCACGGTGGATGGCGACGGCACCTACCCGGCCTCGTCGATTGCGCCCATCGTAGATGAGATGCTGGCCCACAACCTCGACTTTGTCTCTGCCAATCGCTTCCCGCTCCAGAATAGCAAGGCGATGCGCTTCCGCAACTGGTTCGGCAATCAGGTGCTGACGTATGCCTTCCGGGTGTTGTACACCTACTGGATCGCCGACTCCCAATCGGGCATGTGGGTCTTCCGCCGCCGCTGCCTCACCTACATCCGCCCGACCCATCCGGGTATGGCCTTCTCCGAAGAGATCAAGATTGAGGCGCTCCAGGCTCCGTTGCGCTTCGGCGAGGTGCATATTCATTATAGCGAACGCATCGGTGAAACCAAGCTCTACACCTGGCGCGACGGTTGGTCGAACCTGTGGTTCCTGTTTCGCCGCCGCCTGGGACGCATTGCGCCCGCCCCACCAGAAACAATCGAGCAGGTGAAAGAGTCAAGCCGGAGCGTGCCCGGCGAGTGATTTCCATCGGGTTCTCCCCTCTCCCACTGCAGGGGAGCGGGGCCAGGGGTGGAGGGTATCTACCAGTCCTATCGCTCGCGCAACGGGACGTGCCCGTCGCAAAGCCGTATCCCGATGCGCTGGAAGGCGTATTCAAGCCCCTGCTGCAAATTGGCAAAGGTTGTTAGGTTGCCTAGTTCAATCCCCAATGTTACCATCGTCTGGGCAATCGCCGGACTGATACCGACCAGCGCAGAATACGCACCAAGCAACGTAATTGCACGCATCGTCTGCATCAGGTAGTTGGCAACTTCGGTATCCAGGTTGATCACGCCTGTGATATCGATCAGGACAACCTGGGCGGCGCGGTTGCTGATCTCCGAGAGCACCGTTTCGGTCAGGTGCATGGCGCGGCGATTGTCAATCACACCAACCATTGGCACCATCAGCACCCCATGCCAGATCTGCACTACGGGTGTACCAATCTCCTGGATCAACCTGGCCTGCATCCGCAGCGCTGACTGGGCCTGTTGCAACTCATTGATGGTAGCACTCAGTTGGGCGGTGCGCTGCTCTACCAGTTCTTCAAGCTGAAGTTGTCGCTCGTGCTCTTCGCGCTCAATCGTTTCCAGTTCTTCTTCGATCAGCCGCGACGACGGCTCGACCACAAACTCATCATATGGGTCGCCCTGCGTTACAAAGCGGCGTTGAGTGGCCCAGCAGTTGGTTTCGAAGTGATGCGAAAACCAACCCGCAAATTTGCCCGATACATAATGCACCCCCCATAAAACACCCATCGCTTGTTGAGCCACCGACTCCCAGCGTTGTACATACGCATCACCACACGTTGCTGTTCGCGGTCATAGTCGTGTACTTCGAACCGGC
>JAAUSQ010000211.1 GCA_012033195.1 Chloroflexaceae bacterium | reverse complement strand
TCTGAAAGGCGGTTCATATACGGTTCAATCGTGGCATTGATTGGCTCTTCGGTAGCGAGGGTGACAATGCTGCGCTCGACGCGACGACAGACGGTGCGGGCCAGATGCAGGTGCGCGGCGGCGGCGGTGCCACCCGGCAAAATAAACTGACGCAACGGCTCAAGCTCGCTCTCAAACTGATCAATCTCTTGCTCAAGGGTAGTTACATAGTCGGGCAGCACACGCGGAATTCGATCTGAATCACCTGGCGAGGCAAGATCGGCTCCGACCACAAACAGCTCATTCTGAATACGGATAATGCTATCATCCAGGTTACCGGGCAAGCCTGCTGCCCGCGCCACACCGAGTACCGCATTCAATTCATCAACATTGCCATAGGCCTGGACACGTGCAACATCTTTGCGTACGCGTTGCCCGCCCCACAATCCGGTCTGACCAGCATCACCAGTCTTGGTGTAAATCTTCATCGCAGCACTCCTCGCTGTTACACCCGATAAGGATACAACGGGAGGCCACACGCCTGGCAGCTTGCATTATAGCAAAAAGCTGCCGGACATGTGGCCCCCTGCGCTTTCTTTGATTATATAAACGCCTACAATGATTTATTCGGGCTGGGTTACCAATTCTTCGCCTGCGACCCAGCCTTCGCGCCCATCGTTGGTACGAATGCGCCACCACGTATAGTTATCGGCAGGTACCGGGCCTTCCAGCAGCGTGAGCGCTGTACCCGGCGGCAGGCTATCGAGCACGTTGGTGCCAATACCAGGGTTATCACGGCGGTTCAGGTTTTTGCCACCTTCTTGGCGAACATAGGCCGTTGCGCCCGCCGCAAGCCCCACATCGGTGGTTGCTTCGGCGGCATAGGTCACATGCTCCTCTACGGCTGTCTCGCCGCCCCGCTTACGCAGATCTTCAGCCTCGGTCTGCAAGGCCGCAATCTGGGCGCGGGCTTCTTCCAGTTCGCGCTTCATTTCGTTATCGTCTGCTTCTTCGGTGGTCTGTGCCTCGGCAGCACGCTGGCGCACGCGCTGCAACTGCTTCTCCAGGTTTTCAATGCGGCTCTGCGACTGCTGGAGTTGCTGCTTGGTCTGCTCGACTTCTTCATTCTTCTCGCGGCGCTCTTCAACCTCGCGGCGGAGCTTTGCAACTTCGGCGGTACGCTCACCAAGTTGTGTTTGCAGTGCTTCAATTGTGCTTCGTATTTCAGCAGCGCGATCTTGCTCGGACTGTTTAGCTTCCTGTTCCTGTTGCTCGTCGTTCTCGTTTGCGTCCTTCTTGCCCCTCTTGAAGCGATCCAGCATAGCGTAACACTCCTCTTGATACTAGCAATCGGTTAAAATCTGCACCGGACAATATGTAGTAAAGAGCACGGCAATTACTATTATACTGTGGATCGGCTGTGAGCAAGACGTGTGCCAAGCGGCTTTTATTACTACGGCCATGGCACACCCGTCTTTACTGCTGCTTCATCAGGTGCACAAACTCATTGAACAGGTAGGTTGCATCGTGGGGGCCAGGGCCTGCCTCCGGGTGATACTGCACTCCGAACGCCGGAATACCCCGATGATAAAACCCCTCCAGAGTCTGGTCGTTCAGGTTGATATGGGTCACTTCCACCTTAGCGGGTAGCGTCGATGGATCAACCGCAAAGCCGTGATTCTGCGATGTAATCTCGATGTGTCCAGTCGGCAGGTGGCGTACCGGGTGGTTGGTGCCGTGGTGCCCAAACGGGAGCTTGTAGGTGCGCCCACCCAGCGCCAACCCCATCAACTGGTGCCCCAAGCAAATACCAAAAACGGGCACGCGCCCCAATAATTGCTGCAATGTTTCGACGGCATAACCAGTGGCGGCAGGGTCGCCAGGGCCATTCGAATAGAAGATGCCAGCGGGTTGGAGATTGAGCACATCGGCGGCGGTTGTGGTGGCGGGCACCACCGTCACGCGGCACCCATGATCAACCAGGCGGCGCAGGATAGTACGCTTTAGCCCGAAGTCGAAGGCGACCACGTGCAGCGGTGGTGTGTCCGGGTCGCGTTCGGGCAGTTCCGCCAGATGGGGCTGCCAGTCCTGGCTGCCCTCTGCCCAGGTATACGGCGTTTTTACACGTCACCTCACGGGTCAAGTCGCGGCCCTCCATGGTGGGGAAAGCACGTACCTTCGCCGCCAATCGCTCCGGGTCGGTTTCTTCGGTTGAGATACTGCCCCGCAACGCCCCCGCCGACCGAATATGGCGTGTCAGAGCGCGGGTATCTACATCGCTGATAGCGACAATGCCATATTCACGCAGCACCTGACTGAGGCTGCTGCGGGCGCGCCACGAGCTATACTGGTCGGTGTAGGTGCGAACGATAAAGCCTGCCACCTGCGGGCGCAGCGATTCGGGGTCGAAGTCGTTCATGCCGGTATTGCCAATATGCGCGGCGGTCATTACGACAAGTTGCCCACAGTACGACGGGTCGGACAGAATTTCCTGATAGCCCGTCATGCCCGTATTAAACACCACTTCGCCCAGTGTTTCGCCAGGGGCACCAAACGAACTGCCCCGGAAGGTGCGCCCATCCTCTAATACGAGCAGTGCATCCATGCAAGTCCTCCACAAGCTATCTACACACAATATTTTTACCAGTATACCAGGTTTAAGCAGACACATCCCCCTCTCCTTATAATGTAGGAAAGGGGGCAGGAGGTGAGGGGGCGATGTTACACGAGATCGCGCACCACTTCCACGCCATTCATCGCCATATGATGCAGAAAGAGTACATGGTGCAGGTCGGCATCGTGCGCCTTGATGCCCAGTTGACGGGCCGTCTCAAGCGGCGTATCGAAGGTATCAACCGCATTGGCGGGCACAATCACGCGGCGGTGCAGGTTGAGCGCGTTGGCGTGCATCCGCAATTCCATTGCCATCGAATACACACACAGATCGGAGCAGTTGCCCACCACAATGTATGTTTCAATGGCGAGGCGCTCGGTGACCCACGCTTCCAGATTGGTGCCGAAGAAGGGGCTGAGGGCATTCTTCTCGATGATGGTTATATGCTCAAAAAAAGGTAACTGCTTCAACTCATCCACTGTTTCGCTCTCGTCGGTGCCGCGCACACAGTGCGGCGGGTAGGTCTGGAACTCTTCCGTGTTGGGGTCGTGCGTGTCCTGGGCCGCGAGCATCTGCCGAATGCCCATAGCATAAGCACGCTGAAAGATATCGGCGACGAGCGTGGTCAGCGCCCCGACCCGCTCGCTGGCAAGCGGGCCGTGCTTGCAGAAGCCGTTGATCATATCGGTTGAGAACAGGGCGACGTTCTCCGGGTTGCCGCCGATTACCTCGGCAAGCGACAGGCTCGGCAGGCTGGCATACCACTCGTCGAGGTAGGCCAGGAACGACACAGATGTCGTCGCCAGGTTGCTAGTTGCGGGTGCAGTGGTCATTGGGTATCGCTCCTTTGTCAGTGCAGATCGCTAGATACTGGACTTACTTTGCACAGCCTTCGTAATCGACATCGTAAACTTCCTGCTGTTCCAACAGTCGTATTTGTAGTGGCGTTGCCAGCTTCTCGCGGGCCAGTTCGCAGTGCTCCGGTAACAATTCAATTCCAACTGAATGACGGCCCAGTTCACGCGCTACGTCGCACGTCGTCCCCGAACCAGCAAACGGATCGAGCACCCGGTCGCCTTCCTGCGTGAAGAGCTTGATAAACCACGCCGGTAGTTCGCGTGGGAACACCGCGCTATGGTTGCGGTTGCTACATTCAGTTGCCAGATGCAACACATTGGTCGGGTATACTTTGTCGCGGCCCACCCAGTTAGATACATTCTTACCAAAGCCACTTCCTACTTTCGAGGGATCACGCTGTGTATCAGTCGTGCTCAGGCGGGCCAGCCGACTCTTCGACCAGTCGCCCACAGGCACCATTACGGCTTCCTGATACATATGAAATTGCTTTTGCTTATTAAATTGCAGCAAGCGCTCCCACGCATCCCGAAAGCGATTGGGCCACTTCCCAGGGTAGCAGTTTTTTTTGTGCCAGATAAACTCTTCCGTCCACAGCCAGCCCTGTTGCCGCAATGCAAGGATCAATTCCAGCACATAGGTATGCCGCTCACCATGCACAGCCTTCTCTTTAATATTGAGGATAAACGTACCTGTTGGTTTGAGCACGCGCAGCAACTCGGCGGCACGCGGTACAAACCATTCAACATAGGCATCGGGATGGATGCCGCCATACGTCGCGGCGCGACTATCGGCATACGGTGGCGATGTAAGAATCAGATCGAATGTATCATCTGGAAACTGCCGGAGTACGTCCAGACAGTCTCCTTCATAAATTGATGTTTCGGGAACAATCATACAATACCTCGTTCTGTACTCTTAAAAATCCAGCGGGCGCAGATAATATTCTCCAATCGCCGTATCGCTCAGCATGGCGGTGCTTGGCAGGTGGCGCTTCCAGTGCGTGCGGTCGAGGCGGCGCTTCACCAGGGCCACTTTCTCGGCAGCAAAGCCCCACGTCTCAAGATGGGCCACGCTGTAGCCCTGTAGCAGATAATGCAAAATGCGGTCGGCGTCGGGGTAGCTAATTCCCAGATCAATTTCGTCGGTCTGCCCAACGATCAGGTCGGCGCTGGCGGGCTTGTCAACAATCACTTCTGGCACACCCATATACCGCGCCAGTTGCCAGACCTGCGTCTTGAACAGGTCGCCAATCGGGTTGACGGGCGGCGAGTCGTCGCCGTGCCACGTGAAGTACCCGAAGAGCCGCTCGGTCTTGTTGCCCGTGCCAATCGGCAGCGATCCAAGCTTCTGCGAATAGTCAAACAGCGTAATCATCCGCATACGCGACATAACATTGCCCTTGCGGTGGCTATCCATCTCCGGGTCGTGGCTGGCATAACCATCCACCGCCGCCGTAATGTCCACCGTAGTCACACAAATACCAGTTGCCTCGATTACAAGCTGGGCATGTTCCAGGCTCTCGCGGCTACTACTGTGGTAGGGCATGCGAATTGCCAGCACATTCTGCGGCCCAAAGGCCTTTGTACACAGAAACGCCACCAGCGACGAGTCGACACCACCCGACAGCGCCAACACCACCTGCTTGAAGCCGCGCCGCCGCGTCACTTCGTCCTGCAAGAAGGAGACTAGCCAGTTCTCTACCAGGGCACAGTCGATGTTCAGAATATCGTCGGAAGCCGTGTCAAAAAGCGGGCGCTGTATCACGGGGAGCGGATTCTGCACCACGCCGTTGCTGCGTGCCCCTTCGCCTGCAACAGGTTCGCCGCGCTGTATGGTGCCCGACGGGGCGGCAGGCTCCCACTGCACCACCGCCGACAGATGGCGGCTTGCCCGCTCGATCTCACGCTGCATATGTGGCAGCATCGTCTCCAGATCAGCCAGCAGCGGTGTATCGGCCCGTGCCAGCGGCAGGTCATCCAGGCTGATACTGACATGCAGCAGCGCATCGTCCCACAACGGAGCCTGTGCCAGCACATTGCCACGCGGCCCCATCACCAGCGAACCACCCGCAAAGCCCTTGCCGCCTTCGAAGCCGACCAGTTGCGCGAGCACCACAAACACGCCCTGCTCATCGGCAATACGCCGCACCAGGTCTTCCCCAGTGCTCCACGTTGCCGGGGCGCGGCCACGTGGGCCACGGGCAGGTGAGGCGCTGACAACATACACCACCTGTGCGCCATCCAGTGCCGCGACCATGCCGCTGATATTGTGCCACGCATCCTCACAGATCAGCACGGCGGCCCGTCCGTGGGGTGTCTCGAATGCGACAAACTGCGTGCCGGGTGTGACAAAGCGGGCCTCATCGAAGACGCCATAGGTTGGTAGAAACACCTTGCGATGCACATGGCGCACCGTGGCCTGCCCGTCGTTGTGCGAGTCGTTGAGCGTCACATACAGGGCGCTGTTGTAGTAATGGTCGCGGTAGCGCTCGTAGAAGCCGGTCACCACATCCAGCGGCGGCGCAGCACTGCCGAGCTTGGCCTGATACCGTGCGTTCAGATCAACCGCCACCTGTCCGGCGGTGCGGGCCAGTTCACGCACGCCGCCTTCAAGGAAGTAGCCACACAGATATGTTTCGGGCAACACCAGCACATCGGGGCGCGGCGTGAGCGTGTCAAGCTGTGCGAAGACCGCTTGCAGGGTCGTCAGGTTGGCTTCGTAGTTGGCTTTGGTGGGCCGAAGCTGGGCAACAAGCATATGCAGCGTCATCGGGTCAATGCTCCTTTCGGACGGCAGTCGGGAGAACCTCTTCATCCTCTTTGCGGTCTTCGCGCCAGCGAAACACAAATTGTTTGTCGCCGCGCTGCCGCTTGAAGCGCCAGAGTCGGGTTGGACGGCCCCGCCCTTCGCGCATCAGGTTGGTTTCTTCCAGCACATCGGCCTCTTTGATTTTGCGGTAGAAGTTGCCCTTGTCGAGCTTTTCGCCCAGAATTTGCTCATAGGTGTCTTTCAATTCCAGGATGCTGAAGACTTCGGGCAGCAATTGAAAGGCCAGCGTGGTATATTCAAGCTTCGAGCGGAGCCGCGACAGGGCATAGCTCATGATCTGGTCGTGGTCGAAGGCCAGCGGGCTTGAGAGCGAGCGCACCGGGAACCAGCACACATCGGTGCTTTCGTCGCTGACCCGCAACTGGTGGGCATCGGCGCGGATCAGGGCCATATACGCCACGCTGATCACTCGTGTGCGTGGGTCGCGGGCAGGGTCGCCAAAGGTATATAGCTGTTCCAGGTACACATCGCGTACACCGGTTTCTTCTTCCAGTTCGCGCCGTGCAGCCTGCTCCAGCGTTTCGTGCATTTCAATAAAGCCACCTGGTAGCGCCCAGTAGCCTTCGTAGGGCCAGCGCCGCCGCTTGACGAGCAAGAGATGTAGCTCACGGTTCCGCAGGGTGAAGATCACCACATCAACCGTTACCGAGGGGCGCTCATACTTTGAGGGATCATAGGTTGCAGGATCGTCTGACATCCGCGTTGCTCCATAGATTTAGTGTACATTGCACACTAAGTATACCGTAGCGCTATGCAGATGTCAAGCCAGCGGGCGGCGTGGCCCACGCCCGCCGCATACCATACCACAACAAACCCCGCCTCGCTTCCGCTTAGGGCAAATGCAGAAGCAAGGCAGGGCATACTACCACATTAGCTGGCCGTCACTCGCAGGCCGTGGGACTCCCGAAAATAATCACCCGCATCGAGGTGCCATCCGCAAACACAACAGCACGTTCGGTACGCGGCACAGACTGCGGCGGATCGCCGGAACAGTCGCCTACCACCTGCACTTCCTGCTGATCGCGCACCCCGCCTCGCATCAGGCCAATGATCTGTTCCTGGGGAATCGATAATTTGGCTGGTGCGATGAAGGCAGTGCCGGCAGCCACGCCAGCCCCGAACACAAGCACCATAAACAGGAGCAGGAAGAGCGCAGAACCACCTTTAGAACCACCTCTCATCGATCCTCTAAACCTTCCATTACTGCAACCACCATCATTTCAACCGTCTCATTATACATCAACGCATCGGATGCACAGATTGCAGCAGTGTCAGGCAGTTGTCACACATACGTCATCGGACGTACTACTGGATATGGGCAAAGATGGATTACAAAGTGTATCTGCCTTACTTAATTTTTGGAATAACGTGCTCGCCAAACGCCTTGATAAATTGTTCCTGATTGCGGCCCACATTATGCACGTGGATCTCATCAAAGCCGAGGCTGGCAAAGCCCTGCAACAGTTCGCGGTGTTCATCAAGCTCGGTTGAAATCAGCACGCGGCCTTTGAAGTTTTCCGGGCGCACCAGTTTTGCCATCGCCTCAAAATCTTCGGGGTTGCGGATGTCGGCCTTGGGGAAGCTCATGCCACCATTGGGCCACTGTGTCATCGCATTCTGCACTGCTTCTTCGTAGGTATCGGCCCACGAGAGATGCACCTGCAACAGCTTGGGCATCTTATCCGGGTCTTTGCCCGCCTCGCGTGCGCCCTCGGCAAAGTTTTCCAGAATACGATTCAGCTTCTCGTGGTTGGCAGCAGGGGTAATCAGCCCATCGCACACCTGACCAGTCCATTTCACCGTCTGCGGCCCGACGGCACCAATAAAGATGGGCGGGGGCTGATCGGGCAGCGAGTACATCCGCACGCTTTCCATCTGGAAGTACTGGCCTCGGTAGCGCTTCTTTTTGCCCGCAAGCAACTGCTGAATAATTTCGGTCGCCTCCTGAAGCATTTCAAAGCGCACCAACGTATCGGGCCATACCCCACCCGTTACATGCTCGTTCAGTGCCTCACCGCTGCCCAGGCCTAGCCAGAACCGACCGGGAAACATCTCCGCCAGCGTTGCGGCAGCGTGGGCAATCACCGAGGGGTGATAGCGAAAACTGGGGCAGGTGACACCCGGCCCGAAGGTCAGGTTGGTGGTGGCCCCAAGCGCCCCCATCCACGAATAAACAAAGCCGCTATGCCCCT